>CAJFTT010000050.1 GCA_904420005.1 Candidatus Tabaqchalia intestinavium
GCGCGCGGCGGCCCGATCAACCGGAATCCCGCAAACGCCAGGCCCCGCACATCCTCCAGCGGGCAGAACCCCCGCGCGCGGCGGCCGGAGCGGGCGCGGACATCCTCTCGCACGCGGCCTCCCGCGCGTGTTCATTCCCCGCCGCCGCGCCCGGCTTTCATTCCCCGGCTTTGCCCGCGCGCACGAGCAGCATCATCGGCCGGCGCAGCTCGTCGCGCATCCCCGGCAGCTCCAGCATCTCGGCCGGCGGCTGCGGCTCCTGCACATCTTCGATCGCAAAGCCCGCCGCCAGCAGCGCGCCCAAATACGTCGTCAGCGTGCGGTGGAATTTCTTCACCCGCTCCCCGAGAAACATCGTCTGCCGCGCCCCCTCGGAGAAATACCGGTCCACCGGCCAATGCAGGATTTCGCCGTCCGGGCCGTAGACCCAGTCCTGCGTCCCCTCGGCGGTGAAAACCGGATGCTCAACGGAAAACACGAACGTTCCCCCCGGCGCGAGCGTCGAGAAAATCCTGCGGCACATCCCCTCGAAATCCTCCACATAGTGCAGCGCGAGCGAGCTGAGCACCACGTCGAAGGCTTCCGCCGCAAATGCATATTCCTCCATGGGCATATGGACATAGGTAATCACCGCCGCACCGTTTTGTTCCCTGGCGCGCGCGAGCATCTTCTCCGACAGCTCCACGCCCACGACGCGCGCAGCGCCCTGCCGCGCCGCATAGCCGCAGTGCCAGCCGAAGCCGCAGCCGAGATCCAGCACGCGCCGGCCGGCGAAATCAGGCAGCATCCGGCGCAGCACATGCCACTCGCCCGCGCCGTCCAGGCCCTTTTGCGACCGCAGCATTTGGCTGTAGGCCGCGAAAAAAGATTCCCGATCATAAGGACTTTCCCGCAAGACAAACGCCTCCCGTCTCTTTCCCTTCCTCGCCCGCCGCTGTGCGCAGCGGCCTCACTGCACGTCCACGCCGCCAAACACGCACACCGCCTGGACATACACCGTCGGCGCGGCCGCATCCGCGCAGGACTGCGCCTGATTGTCGCAGCCGCCGAAGATCGGCACGCCGGACAGCTCGACCTTCACGTTGGGCGGCAGGTACACATCCACGCCGCCGAACACCGCCGTGGCCTTGACGACGACGTCCTGTTCGATCACGGCCCGCCGAAGATCGAGCTCCACCCCGCCGAACACCGCCACCAGATCGGCGCCGAAAAAGCGCTCCTCCTCGACCTTCGCGTCATTGGCGCAGAACACGCCGACATAGCTGCGGCGCGCCCCGTCCGCCTGCTTGGCCGGGCGCGGCGGCCTGCGTTTCCAGCCGAACGCGCCCGCCAGGATCCGCAGACCGATGAGGATGAACACCAGCGGCAAAGCGATCTTCCACAGCATATCCCAAGCCAGCACATCCTGCGCCGCGAGCAGAAGCAGCACGCCGATTCCCAGCCCGACAAGCGGCGCCGTATGAAACCCATGCTGCACCAGGCTGATGAAGCACGGCACAATGAGAAACAGCGTCCACCAACCGTCGAAGAACAATTCAAAATCCCACCAGCCGCAGGCATTGCCCAAAAAGCCGACGCCCACCGCCAAAAACGCGATCCCCCACAGGATGTTGCCCAGCCGAACCCGCATTCTCTCCGCCGCCTTTCTTCTCCGGCCCCATAGCCGGTGCGTTTGTGCTATTATACCACGCGCACCCGCGCGGCGCAATCGCTGCGTTCACCCGCGCAATGAAGTAACGCTTTCGTCATACAAAACACAGAGAAAGATCCGCGCGCGCCATTCTCCCTTTCTCCTCTTTATTCGTCACGGCAACATTTGACCACGCTCTCAAATCTGCATAAAACTACAAGAACACAAGAAACTTAACTTAAACGCATTTGGGCAATTATTTATCCAACGGCGCGCTTTTTAGTTCTGCCATTCGTTTTTAAGAATGGCAAACTGTACAGTGTTTTCATAATGCGGCGTGCCATCCGGATTATTGACAAATGATACAAACTCCTTAAATACACCTTCTTGACGCATATTCAGCTTTTCACAAAGACGCTGACTTGCCAGATTATAGTCCTCCGTATAAGCGTAAATGCGTCTCGCGCCTTTTTCATTAAACAGATAATCAAAAAAAGCATAAGCCGCTTCATATGCATAGCCTTTTCCTTGATATACCTTGTTCAGCATCCAGCAGGGGCTAAATGTGTCAAAAGGAGAGGTTGCATCGTGTGCTTCCCCTCGTTCCGGATAAGCATCTATCTCGCCGATAACCTTGCCGGTATCTTTCAGAACAATTGCAAAATAATATTCCGTTTCACAGCTTCGCTTTTTCATCTCCGTCTTTGCTTCTTCCAGGGTTTTCAATTTCATGCTGGCAAAACAGTTCACCATCGGTTCTTTTAGGTATTCCAGCACATCAGCGGCATCGCGCTCAGAGAAAGGGCGCAGAATCAATCTTTTCGTATGAATAATCACGGCGTTCACATCCCCATAAATTTTTTCTCAAAAAGAACAGCAGTTCCTACCACCTGTTCTGTAACAAAGGGCAGAACCCCCGCGCGCGGCGGCCGGAGCGGGCGCGGACATCCTTTCGCATGCGGCGGGGCTGAAGCCCGCCGTCCCGCCGCGGCCTCGCGCGTGTTCACCCCCTTACACCGCTAGGCCATTTGGGGGATGCGCTTTCGTGCGAGCCGCCGCCGCGATCGACGCGAAAGCGCATCCCCAGCGTTGCGGGCGCTGCCGGGAAATCCCCTCTGCGTCAGCGGCCAGCGAAATAGCCGGCCGTCCGGGGGAACCGGCCGGGCAGCGCAATGCAATCGAGCCTGCCGCGAGGCGCGCAGCCGGCCTCCTCAGCGCCTTCCGGCCCCGGGTGCAATGGAGCCTCCCGGTTGCGCGCGCCCCAGCCGGCCGGGAAACGCGCGCAGCCCCGCCCGTCACGCCCGGGGCTGCGCCGTCTCTGCCGGCGTCTTTTTCCCCCGCAGCCGGCCCGCCAGCCCCGCCGCAAGGCAATACAGCGCCCCGCCGACAAAGCCCGCGATGATGTCGCCCATGGTGTCGGCGTTGCCGTGCTGCACCTCCATCGCCAGGAGCTGATCCGCCGTGAACTCGAAAATCTCCCACATCCCGGCGCACATCCCCGCGAACAGGAAGGCCATAACCAGGCGCAGGGCGCGGCTGTCGGGAAGGCGCAGGCGGCGCAGCAGCACCCCCGCCAAAAAGTACCCGATATAGGCCAGCATCACGCCGCTGATGCCGTGCACAATCTTGTCATAGAAGAAAAACCGCGCATACAGCCCCACAATCGATCCCGCCGCTGCCAGCAGCGTAAATCCCAGCGGCAGCAGGTAAATCGGCAGCGGGAACCACCACAGCACCACGGACAACGCCGCCACCGCCGCGAGCATCCCGACAACGTCCATCGTCTCCGCCTCCGGGTTGATGAACGCGAAACATATAATCACCAAAATCGCAAAAACCGAGGCCGCCACGCGGCAGGCCGCGATGGTCCTTCTCCTCTTTTCTTCCATGTCCGTCTTCCCCTTTCCGCCGTGCCGGCGGTTTTTGATCGGCCCTGCCCCTGCGCCGGCGCGCTGAACGCAGCGGCCCCGCCGCCCGTCAGCGCGGCCGCTGGACGCGCGCCGCTTCGCGCCCTTCTCCGCGCCCCTCGCTACAATATGCCGGCGCGTCGAGCAAAAATGCCTCCACCGCGCGGTTGAACGCTTCGCTGCGGCGGCTGGCGATGAAATGGTCCCCCTCGAGCAGGCACAGCCGGCTGCCCGGAATGGCGCGGTGAATCCGCTCGGTATGCCGCCGGCGGATCATATCCCGCGTGCCGGCGATAACCAGCACCGGCATCGGCAGCGCGGCCAGCCGCGCCGGGTCAATATGCGGCTGCGTCACCATCAGGCCGAGCAATTCCTTCTTCGCGGCGGCCCGCGCAGAAAAGGGCGCCAGCGCCGCCGTCATCCCGTATCCCAGCACGATGGGCAGCTACGTGCGCAGGCGCACGCCCCCGGGCGAAAGATTCGCGCCGTTGAGCACGAGCTTCTCGACATATTGCGGATAGCGCAGCGAAAACAGCAGCGCGACGTTGGCGCCGTCGCTGAAGCCGAGCAGCTGGATGCGCCGCAGCCCCTCCCGCTCGAGGAACGCATGCAGATCCTCGGCAAACTGCGCCAGCGTGAACGGCGCATCCCCGCGCGGCGAACGCCCGTGGCCGCGCGTGTCGATCGCGATGACGCGCCAGGCGCGGGAAAACCAGGCGATCTGCTGCGAAAAATAGGAGGAATCCTCTCCGTTTCCATGCAGCAGCACCAGCGGCTTCCCGCTCCCCTGCTGCCGAAAAAACAGCTCCGTCACGCTTTTCCCCTCCCTGCGGTTGCCGGCCAGCGGCCCCAGGATGCGCAAAGGCGGCCGGAACTGCGCCCGACCGCCCTTTTCAGCGCCAACTCACATTTTCGAGAACTGATCCTTGCCGACGCCGCACAGCGGGCAGACGAAATCGTCCGGCAGATCTTCCCATTTGGTGCCGGGCGCAATGCCGTTGTCCGGATCGCCCGCCGCCTCGTCGTAAACGTAGCCGCAAACATCGCAAACATATTTTTCCATACTTCTCTGACCTCCCTGGCTTTTTCTCTACTATAGCATATCTGTCTACCAAAAGCAAGCAGAATCTATACGAAAAAAGGAGAATTTGAAGATGGGCGTTCCTCCCCGCCATCCGCACCGCCGGAGAACCATGAAAGCCGCCGGACGCCGCCTCCGCTTCTCCCTGCAAACGCAGCCAGCCGGCCCCTGCACGCCAATGCGCGCCGAATCCGCCGCAGCGTTGGCAAAAAATTTTTCTCCCCCCCTTGACAAATGGGGCGCGCATGTGTATTATTGTATTGTTCATTTAGTACAATAACACAAAGAGGAGGTGCAGTGCCGTGCAATGGCAGTTTGATGCGCAGACGCCCATCTATGCGCAGCTGGTGGAACAATTCACCTGCCGCGTGCTTTCGGGGGAATATCCGCCCGGCAGCCGCGCGCCGGCGGTGCGCGAGCTGGCGCAGGAAGCGCAGGTCAACCCCAACACCATGCAGCGCGCGTTTACGGAGCTGGAGCGGCAGGGGCTGGTATTCACGCAGCGCACAAGCGGCCGGTTCATCACGGAGGACACCGCGCTGCTCGGGCAGCTGCGGCAGCAGAAAGCGGCGGAAGCCTTGCGCGAATTTCTCGAGAAAATGCGGCAGCTGGGGATGCAGAGAGAAGAAATCCTCGCGCTGCTCCAACAACAAAAGGGGGAAGAACATCATGGCGACGATTCTGCAATGTGAGAATCTGCAAAAGCGGTTCGGCATGCACCCGGCGCTCGACGGCGTCAGCCTGCGGCTGGAGAGCGGGCGCGTCGTGGGCCTGCTCGGGCCCAACGGCAGCGGCAAATCGACGTTCCTCAAGCTGTGCAACGGCCTGCTCACGCCCAGCGGCGGCAGCCTGCTGATCGACGGCAAGCCCATCGGCGTGCAGACGAAAAAGGTGGTCAGCTATCTGCCGGAGCGCACCTATCTCAGCGACTGGATGCGCGTGCGCGACGTGCTGTCGTTTTTCCAGGATTTTTACGACGACTTCGACCGGGAGAAGGCCCGCGACATGCTCGCGCGGCTGTCCATCGGCGAGGCCGACCGGCTGAAAACCATGTCCAAGGGCACGCGCGAGAAAGTGCAGCTGATCCTGGTGATGAGCCGCGCGGCCAAGCTCTATCTGCTCGACGAGCCGATCGGCGGCGTGGATCCGGCGGCGCGGGATTACATTCTCGACACCATCCTCACCAATTACAATCCCGAGGCGACGGTCGTCATCTCGACGCATCTGATCATGGACATCGAGCGCATTCTCGACGACATCATTTTCCTGCAGAACGGGCGCGTGGCGCTTTTCGGGGAGGCGGACGCCATCCGGGCGGAGCGCGGCCAATCCATCGACCAACTGTTCAGGGAGGTATTCAGATGCTAGGCAAATTGATGAAATACGAAATCCGCTCGATGGGGCGGATCTTCCTGGGGCTTTACGCCGCGGTGCTGGCCTTCGCTGTGGTCAACCGCGTGTTCTATACGCTGCAGTGGGAGATCCCGATGGTGCTGGCCTCGATGGCGATGGTGCTTTTGATCTTCGCGAGCATTGTGACGACCGTGATCCTGATCGTGTACCGGTTTTACAAAAACCTGCTCAGCGACGAAGGCTATCTCATGTTCACGCTGCCGGTCAAGCTCGACGCCCTGCTGCTCAGCAAGCTCTTCACCGCGTTTCTGTTCATTTTTCTCAGCATCGTGGTGGCGGCCGCCGCTCTGTTCGTTTCTTTCGGGGCGCTGCCGGAGGATTTCTGGCAGGAGCTGGGGCGTATAATCTCCACCTTTACCAACGCCCGGGGCATCAGCGGCGGGCGGCTCGCGTCCTATATCGTCGCCATCGTGCTGTTCCTGCTGCTGAACATGTTCACCTTCTCGCTGGAGGCCTACACCTGCATGGCCATCGGGCAGCTGTCCAACCGCAACAAGGTCGCCATGGCGTTCGTGGCGTATATCGTCATCAGCATGGCTCTGCAGATCCTGTCCATCTTCGTCGCCATCGCGCTGGCCATGATGGGAGAGGCCGGCATGCTCGATTGGCTGGCCACGCCGAACCTGATCTATGCGCTGCCGCTGCTGCCGCTGGTGATGGATCTGATCTATTATTTCGTCACCCGCACGCTGCTCAAGCGCCGGATCAACCTGGCCTGACGCCGCAACGGCAAGCCCAAGCAAAAAGGCGACGCCGCCCGGCGGAAGAACGCGATGCCAACCGGCAAAAATATCCTGGCCAGCCGGCGGAAGCATACCGCGCCAGCCGGCGGAAGCATACCGCGCCAGCCGGCGGAAGCGTACCGCGCCAACCGGCGGAAGCGGATAAAAGGAGGCAGACACGACGTGTCCGCCTCCTTTTTCGCTGCCCGGGGCACCGGCCGCCGGCTCACGCCGACCATGCATCCCAGCCCGCGGCCTCGCCGAAATCCTCCGCACCCATAAAAAGCAGGGCGCAGCCGCCGCACAATCCGGCTTCTGCGCCCTGCTCCCTTTATCTGCCCGGCCCTTCCCCGCCCGGCGCAGCCGACTGTCGCAGGCCGTGACGCCGCAGGATTTCCACCATCTCCTCCAGGACTTCCTCCCGCCGGGTGGAAACCTCCAATGTTTGCTGGTCCGAAATGATCACGCGCACCGGCGTCTCTTCCCATACCTGAATGCGCTGCGGCAAGCCCCGCGCACGGCGCATCCGCTTTTTCCACGGCGCATATTCCGGCACTGCGGCATAACACAGCCGGTCTCTGCCGCCGGGAACATAAATCTCCCGGAAAAACTGCGCGGAAACGCCGTATTTCCGGTAAGGTGCGTATGCCGCTTCCCAGAACGCCTCCATCGACTGCGGCGGCGCATACAGCGCCGGGAGCGGCGCGGCATAAACGCCCCGGCAGAGATGGTCCGCGCCCCGGCGCGGCATGGAAAAAATCTCATACAGCGCAAAGCGCCGCGCCAAACCGGCATAGACTTCCCAGGTCAGCGCATGGGGCAACGGAAGCGGGAGCTTCGTCCTCGGATTCTCCCCTTCGGCCTGCGCCCACAGCGTGTTCCCGGCTCTCCAATAGCGCCCCGGCGCGACGCGCTGCCTCCCGTCGCCGTCCTTCTCCTGCCGGTCGGATTCGCCGCGCTGCGCTCCCTGCTCCGACATTGGCAGAAGCGCGATCTTCCCCATCTCGTCAAGCACGGCGCAAACGCGGCGCAGGTGCGGGGCGTACCGCGCCGTCTGCCGGCAGCTGAACCACGGAAAGCAGAATATATCCTTCCCGCCCGCAACGCCAATCGCCGCGTTGCACTGCAAAAAGCCCGCGCCCGTCTGCCAAAGCGGGCGCGCCAGATCCTCCTCCCGGATGGCGAACAGCATCGCCAGCTCCTCCGCCCGGACAGGCGTCCCCGCCTGCCGGGCGGCGCGCTCTATCAACTGCCGGACGCGCCTCGCCGTTCGCGGGCAGGCACCCATGTCCTGCGCCTTGCTGCGCAAGCGAGCCAACGGGACCTCCCGCCCATCGAGCAGAAACCGCGTCTCGGCATCCAGCACATTTCCCGTCCGGCTGCACAGGGCATGCGACAGCATCCAGCCCCCGCTGTCAATCTCCCCCGGGAGAAGATGAACGCCCGGACCGAAGGAAAACGACAAATCGCTGCAAACCGCGCGCACAGAACCGGCAATCGGCGATTTACACGTGAAATATCCTCCAAAATTCCGAACGGTCAGCCGCATTTTTCGCCCTCCTTTTCTTCGGGCCGCGCGCCGGCCCGGCTTTGCTGCCGGGAACGCCCGCAAGAGGAACCGTGTCATCGTGTGGTTTCCCCGCCGCCAATAGAACCACTCGACTATTCCGTGGTTCCCTCTGACAAAAAGCGGACGGTCTGCTCTGCGCAGATCGCCCGCTCGCCCAATTTTATCTGCCCGGCCTGTGTTCTTCCGCCCGGTCAGGATACCTGCCTGGCCTGCGCGCTCCGCTGCGCTATCCCCAGATATGGAAAAACACACGCCTGCCATTTCAAAACAGGGGCCCCGGCGAGCGCGCTGCACACCCCGCTGCCGTCTATCCCCCTATAGGACCGGAACCCCTTGTGTCCCAAGGGGTTCCGTACTCTTTCCCTGTTTCGTCTTCCCTGCATTGATTTTCCCTGCACCGAGAAGCGGCGCATCGGCTCGCCGGCGCCTTCCGTGGCGCCAGCCGATCTTCCGGCCACGCCTGCCCCGCCGGACCATCCGCAGGGAACGGCTCACTTGCTGCCGAACACGCGGAACAGATCATCCAGCTGGCTCTCAAAGGAGCTCTGATTCTGCTCGGGCGTCTCCGGCTTTTTCGCCGCGGCGCTCTCCGTCGTCTGCGCGGGCGCGAGCGTGTCAAACCCTGTGGCGATGACGGTGATGCGGATAGCGTCCTCCAGCGCGGGGTCGAACGCAACGCCCCAGATGATGGTCGCGTCGGGATCGGTCTCGTCGGTGATCATCTGCGCCGCCGTCTCGATCTCCTCGAGCGCGACGTCGGGCGAGGCCGTGAAATTGATGATAACGCCGCGCGCGCCGCTGATGGAGGTCTCCAGCAGCGGGCTCGCGATGGCGATCTTCGCCGCCTCGACCGCCTTCTCCTGTCCCTCGGCATATCCCACGCCCATGTGGGCATAACCGGCGTCGCGCATGACGGTCGTCACGTCGGCGAAGTCGAGGTTAATCAGCCCCGGCACCAGGATCAGGTCGGAAATGCTCTGCACGCCCTGGCGCAGCACGTCGTCCGCGACCTCGAACGCGTTGGCCAGCGAAATCTTCTGCTCGGAAACATATTTCAGCCGCTCGTTGGGGATGACGACCAGCGAGTCGACATGCTCCCGCAGCTCCGTGATGCCCAGCTCCGCCTGCTCCATCTTGCGGCGGCCCTCAAAGGCGAAGGGCTTGGTCACGATGCCGACCGTCAGGATCCCCATCTCCTTGGCCACGGCCGCGATGACCGGGGCCGCGCCCGTGCCCGTGCCGCCGCCCATGCCCGCCGTGACGAACACCATGCTCGTCCCGCGCAGGGAGTTGGCGATCTCGTCGCGGTTCTCCTCGGCGCTCTTCTTGCCGATCTCCGGGCGCGCGCCCGCGCCGCGGCCGTGCGTCAGCTTCTCGCCGATCTGCACCTTGTGC
This sequence comes from Candidatus Tabaqchalia intestinavium, assembly GCA_904420005.1. GTDB lineage: Bacteria > Bacillota > Clostridia > Oscillospirales > CAJFTT01 > Tabaqchalia > Tabaqchalia intestinavium. The sequence goes on from CAJFTT010000050.1 coordinate 9,719, forward strand.
GTCGCCTGAGAATTGAACAGCGCCTGCTTGTCCGTATTCACCGCGACGAATTCCACGCCCTTGACGCCGCTGCGGATCATGCGGTCTACCGCATTGTTTCCGCCGCCACCGACGCCCACCACCTTGATCTTGATGACATTATCCATTTCTACGGCCGGCTCAAACATTTCAAAACCTCCATTTAACGCTGTGATCTCTCACGCGATATCCATTTTCATTTTCTCTGCACAGGATGAACCTATGTTTTTTCTATTTTACCTTCTTTCCGCGCATTTTTCAATACATATTGTATAAAAACTTCAACTTTTCTCCTACTTCTTGTTGTTTGGAGGATTTTTATTCCAGATAGATTTCCTCCTGCGTGACGCCCGTCGTGCGCAGGGAAACATGCCCCGACTCTCTGGCGTTGATGACAGCCAGCTGTCCCTCGCCCACCTGCTCCTGCAGAATCGTGCGCACAAATTTCAGCTTATAATCCAGATCCACAGAATTGCCCAGCAGCACTTTCACGCGGTCCTCCAGCACAAAGGCCAGATCGATATAATCCGCTGCCCGGATGGCCGTGATGCGCCCCAGCTGCATCTCGTCGACAGTGCTGACGATCTCGGTGAAGGCCGCCTGCGTGCGCTCGTCGACGAACCGGATCCGGGGAATTTCCAGCGCGGCGGCATATTCCTCCAGGCTCTTCTCCGGCGGCAGCGCGCCGATGAGCAGCGCCGTGCCTGCGGGCTGGTCATAGCCCTGGCTTTTCTCGAGCACCTTGCCCGTTTTCGACACCACCCAGTAAAAGCCGGTATCGGCCAGCGCGGCGAACGGCTCCGCCTCCTGCACCGTGATATGCAGCGTGGCGGGCAGCTGCGCGCGCACCTCCACGCTCTCGATATACAGCAGCGTGGCGCACAGCGTCTGTTCGATCTTCTCCTCGTCCAGGCGCAGGAGGTTCTCGTCGCCGGTGAGGCCCGCGGTTTGCAGCACCTCTTCGACCGTGTAACGCGACAGGCCCTCCACTTCTATGTTCTTCGCCTTGAACAGCACCGTCAGGCTGAGAATGACAACCACCGCCAGCATCAGCACGGCAAGCAGCAGATACACCGGCGCCATGTTGCGGCGACGGCGACGGCGGGGCCGGGGACGGGCTTGTCCCGCGCGGCTGGTGTTGGGCATGCTGGCTCCTCCCTTCCTGCTTCCCGGCGCGCCGCGCGCTTTGAGCGCGGCGTGCCGGGCTATAATAGGCTTGCTTCCTTAGTCCGGCGGCGCTCCCCGCCGGGCGGCGCCTCCCCAGGAACTCGGCTTCGGGGCGCGCGCCGCGGCTGTCCTGCGCCGGGGCCGCGCGTCACTCGACGCGGCGGATGTCCGCCCCAACGGACGACAGCAGCGTCTCCAGCCCTTCATAGCCGCGGTCGATGTGCCGCAGGCCGGAAACCTCCGTCACGCCTTCCGCCGCGAGGCCCGCGATGACCACGGCCGCGCCGCCGCGCAGGTCGGTGGACTCCACCGGCGCGCCGGACAGGCGCTTGACGCCTTCGACGACCGCGATGCGGCCCTCCGTCTTGATATGCGCGCCCAGCCGCGTCAGCTCGCCGACGTGCTTGAACCGGCTGTCGAAAATGCTCTCGATAAATACGCTCGTGCCCCGCGCCACCGTGGCGGCGGCCATCACGGGCGCCTGCGCGTCGGTGGGGAAGCCCGGGTACGGCATGGTGCGCACGGTTTTCACCGGCAGCAGCCGCTGGGCCCCGCGCACCAGGCAGCAGTCCCCCGCCACGCGCAGCTGGCAGCCCATCTCCTCAAACGCCGCCATCACGGGCGTCACATGCGCCGGCACCATGCCGCGCAGCAGCAGCTCGCCCCCGGTGATGGCCGCCGCGGAAAGGAACGTCGCCGTCACGATGCGGTCGGGAATGATCGTATGCTCGAAGCCGTGCAGTTTCTCCACGCCCTCGATGACGATGGTGCTCTCGCCCGCGCCGTGGATCCTGCCGCCCATTTTGTTCAGGCAGTCGGCGAGGTCCATGATCTCCGGCTCCCGTGCGGCGTTGACGATGGTGGTGGTGCCTTTGGCCGTGGCGGCGCACAGCAGGATATTCTCCGTCGCGCCGACCGACGGGAAAGACAGCGCCGTCTCGCAGCCGCGCAGCTGGCAGGCGCGGCAGTCCAGCAACCCCCGCTGCTCGCGGATCTCGGTTCCCAGCCGGCGCAGCGCCATCAGGTGCAGGTCGATCGGCCGGCTACCCAGCTCGCAGCCGCCGGGCGCGCTCATGACCGCCTCATGCATGCGGCTGATGATCGCGCCGAGGAACACGATCGAGGAGCGCATCTGGCGCATCAGGCGTTCCGGCACGTCGCTGCGCGTCAGGTTCGTGCTGTCCACGACGACGGTTTTGCCTTCTCTGCGCACCCGGCAACCCAGATATTCGAGAATCCGCAGGGAAATCTCGACGTCCGTCAGCTCCGGGCAGTTATGTATCACGCTCTCTCCGCAGCCCAGCAGCGTCGCGGCCAACACAGGCAAAACGCTGTTTTTCGCCCCCTGGATCGGAATTTCCCCCTCCAGGCGGCGGCCGCCCTCTATGATGAATCTTGCCATATTCAGCACCCTTTCAGCCTTGTACATTTCCATGGATAGTCCATACTATGCGGCTTGTTCGAAAAGGGTGCAAGCCCTGCCTGTCAGGCTCGTCTTCCGGCCGGCCGGCGTGGGGCAGGCAAACGGTTTATCTCATTGACCGGCGGCGTTCCCGCCTTTGACCGGCGGCGTTTTCCCGCGCGCCGGGGCCTTTTTGTGCGCCTCGATGACCTCGCGGATCACCGCGTAAATGCGCTCGTTTGCGTCCAGGATGGCCATGCGGCCCGCGTTCTCCGCCATGCGGTGCAGCCGCGCGGCGTCGCCCGCGAGCGCGTCGAGCGTCTGCTCCAGGCGCGCGGGGGTGAGGTCCTTCTCCTCGATCATGACGGCGGCGTCCTGCTTGACCAGCGCCTGGCCGTTATAAAACTGATGGTTCTCCGCCACCCGCGGCGAAGGCACCAGCACGGACGGCTTGCATTGCGCCTCGATCTCGGCGAGGATGCTCGCGCCGCAGCGGGTGACGATGATGTCGCACGCCGCAAGATAAGGCGCCATATCGACATATTCCAGCACGCGTATGCCCGGCGCCTTTTCCGGGTCCCAGCCGCCTTCCCGCAGCCGCGCGGGGACCCATTCCCAGCCGGCGCGGCCGGTGACGTGCACATGCTGCAGGGCGCCCTTCTTCACGCTGGACAGCAGCACGTCGCACAGCACTTCATTGAACATGCGCGACCCCAGGCTGCCGCCCACCGACAGCACCAGCGGCCGCTCGTCGAAGCCCAGGCGGGCGCGCGCCTCTTTCTTGCGCGCCATAAGCACCTCCGTGCGCACCGGCAGTCCCGTCACGACGCAGCGGTCCTTCGCCTTGGGGAAATATTGCCGGCTCTCCTCCACCGTGAGCATCACGCGGTCGACGTGCCGGCTGGTCATTTTGCTGGTCACGCCGGGGAAGGCGTTCTGCTCATGGATGACCGAAGGGATGCCGAGCTTTCTCGCCTCATAAATGGCGGGAAAGCTGACGTAACCGCCCGTGCCGATGACGATATCCGGCTGAAACTCCCGCAGCAAGCGGCGCACATCGCGCAGCGCGCCCAGCAGCAGGCGCAGGGTCTTGATGTTGCGCCAGGGCTTCTTGCGGTTGAGCCCGCGGATCTCCACCGTCGACAGCGGGAACCCCGCCGCGGGCACGAGCTTCTCCTCCATGCTGTTCTTGCTGCCGACGAAACGGATGTCGGCGTCGGGATGCTTCTCCCGCAGCACGCCGGCGATGGCCAGCGCGGGATTGATATGGCCGGCGGTGCCGCCGCCCGTCAACAAAACCTTCAAAATGCTTCCCCCAATGGTTGTTTTCTTCCCGCAGCCGCCGTCAACTTCGTCGGACCGCGGCGTGACGGGAAACGGACATGACCAGCCCCATCTGGAACAGGATCATCATCAGCGCCGTGCCGCCATAGCTGAAAAACGGCAGGCTGATGCCGGTGTTCGGCACGGTATTGGTCACGACGGCGATGTTGAGCGCCGCCTGGATCCCGACCTGCGAGACGACGCCGACCGTGATGAGCATGCCGAAAGAGTCCGGCGCGCGCATCGCCACGACGAAGCCGCGCCACACCAGCAGCGCGAACAGGATAATCACAATCGCCGCGCCGACGAAGCCCAGCTCCTCGCACACCACGGCGAACACGAAGTCATTCTGCGGCTCGCTAATATACAGATGCTTCTGCCGGGAGTTGCCCAGCCCCTGTCCCAGCAGCCCCCCCGAGCCGATGGCGTAAAGCGACTGGATGGTCTGCCAGCCCTTGCCGCGCGGGTCGGAGAAGGGATCGAGCCACACCTCCAGCCGGGTGGAGGCGTAGGAAATCACGTCCGTGAACAGCACCAGCACCGTCAGCGCGCCGGCCAGCAGGCCGCCGCCGATGGCGAACCATTTGAACGCCGTGCCGCCGACGAACATCATGATCAGCGCGATGGCAACGATGAGGATGGTGCCCGACAGATGCGGCTCGAGCACCATGAGAATCACCACGGGAATGAGCAGGATCGCAAACGGCAAAACGCCGTACTTAAACGTCTTGATGCGTTTTTGAAACAGCACCGCCATGTGCGCGAAAGCCAGGATAATGGCCAGCTTCGCGATCTCGGAGGGCTGGAAATTGATCGGGCCGAACCACACCCAGCGATGCACGTTGCTGCGCGCGGGGTAAAACAGCGCCAGCACGAGCAGCAGCAGCGCTACCGCGTAGAGCGGAAGGGCAAGGCGATGCCAGACATGATAATCGACATAGGAGATGGCGAACATCGCCGCCACGCCCAGCACCGCGAAGATCAGCTGTTTGGAAATGTAATAAAAGCTGTCTCCGTCGTGATAATACGCATACGCATAGCTGGCGGAAAACATCATGACAAGGCCGATGGTCAAAAGAAGCAGCACCAGCGTCACGAACGGCAGGTCCACGCCGTTGGCGTTGAACCGGATGAAGCCGAGATGCGGCCCCTTCTTTTTCCTGGCTTCGGCCTCCCGCTCGCCCGCGGCCTGCGGCCCGCTGTGTACTCTGGTCATGTCACCGCCTCCTTTCTCTGCAGCGTCCGCTCCCTGCCGTCATCGCAGCAGGAAGAAAATCCAAACCGCCGTCGCCGTGCACATCACCAGCGTGATGCCGGAAAAAACGGCGACGATTTTATTCTCGCTCCATCCGCTGATCTGATAATGATGATGGATAGGCGTCATTTTGAACAGCCGTTTTCCGTGGGTGATCTTATAATACGTCACCTGGATGACGACGCTGATCGCCTCGATGAAATAAATCAGCCCCACGGGGAACAGCAAAAGCGGCATGCGCACCGCGAAGCACAGCGCGACGAAGCTCGCGCCGAGGAACATCGAGCCCGTGTCCCCCATGAATACCTTCGCCGGATGCAGGTTCCACACCAGAAAGCCCAGCAGCCCGCCGGCCAGCGCCGCGGCGAAAACCGTGAAGGCCGGCTCGCCGAACGGGACCGTCACCAGCACAAAGAACGCCGCCACCACCAGCGTGACGCTGCCGCACAGCCCGTCGATGCCGTCGGTGAGGTTGACCGCGTTGACGAAGCCGTAAATGGCGATGAGCATGACAGGATAATAAAACGGGCCGAGCGGGATGGAAAATTCGGAGAAGGGGATCTGCAGGGAGGTCTGCCGCTCGCCCAGCAGGTAGAGCGTGAACAGATACGCCCCCGCGATGAGCATCTGCAGCACCGTTTTCTGCAATGAAGTCAGGCCGAGATTGCGCTTTTTCGCGACCTTGACGAAATCGTCCAGAAAGCCCACGGCCGTGAACGCCAGGATCATCAGGATCGAGACGATCAGCCGCTGCATCTCCGAAGTGGTGACGGGATTGCCCAGCGCCGCCATCAGAAACAGCACCGCCAGCGTCAGCAGCACCGTCGGCAGGATGAACAGGAACCCGCCCATCGTGGGGGTGTCCTGTTTGGCCTTATGCCATTGGCTGACATATTCGCTGATCGTCTGGCCGAAGTGCCGGCGCCGCAGCAGCGGAATGAGCACCTTGCCCAGCAGCGCCGCGCAGCCAAAGGAAAACAGCGCCGTCAGGATGATCACATATTGCTGCTCCATCGGTGTCCATCATGCCTTTCCCTGTGAATTTTCTTTCAGTGGTTTTCCGCGTCGCGCTCTTCCAGCCCGGCATAGACCGCCTGCATAACGTCTTCCATCTTCATGCCGCGGCTGGCCTTGAAGAGCACGGTATCGCCCGGCCGCAGCGCGGCGAGCAGGTCCGACGCGAGCGCCGGCTTGTCGTCATATTCCCACACGGCCGCGAGGCCCGCCTCCCGCGCCGCAGCGGCCATGCCGCGCGCGCGTTCTCCCAGGCAGTAAAGGGCGTCCACCGGCGTGCGCGCCGCTTCCTGGCCGACCAGCCGGTGCGCCCGCTCGCTCCACGCCCCCAGCTCGAACATATCGCCCAGCACGGCGATCTTCCGTCCCGGCGCCAGCTCCCGCAGCGTCGCGAGCCCGGCGCGCATCGAGTCGGGGCTCGCATTGTAGCAGTCCTCGATGAACAGCATACCGCCCGCGCGGCGCAAATGCTGCCGAAACCCGGTGGTCTGGTAATTTTTCAGCCCCTGCGCCGCCTCCTGCGCGGGGATGCCGAGCTGCCCCGCCACGGCCAGCGCCGCCAGCGCATTATATACATTATGCCGCCCCAGCGCCGGCAATTCCACCGTGACCTCCCCTTCCGGCGTCTGCGCCGCGAAGCGCATGCCGGTCTGTGTGGGGACCGCTTCCCGCGCCCGGTACAGGCACCCCTCGCCAAAGCCGTAACGGATCTGCGGCTGGTACTCCACGGTCGCCAGCAGGTCGTCGTCCCCATTGAGCACCAGCGGCGCGTCCGCCGGCATCCCGTCGAGGATCTCGAGCTTGGCGCGCAGGATATTCTCCCGGCTGCCAAGGCTCTCAATATGCGAAATCCCGATATTGGAAATGACGCCGATCTCGGGCCGCGCGACGCGGGTGAGCGCGGAAATCTCCCCGAAATCGCTCATCCCCATCTCATAGACCGCGGCGTCGTAACTGTCGTCGAGCGTGAGGATGGTCGCCGGCAGACCGATGTCATTGTTGCGGTTCCCCTCGTTGCGGTGCACGCGCCAGCGCTTGGACAGGGCGGCGGCGATCATCTCGCGGGTGGTGGTTTTCCCCACGCTGCCCGTCACGCCCACCACCGGGATGGAGAACTGCGCGCGGTACCACGCCGCCAGGCGCAGGAACGCGCGGCGCGTGTTGTCCACGAGGACATACGGCGCGCCCAGCTCCATCTCCCGCTCCACGATGGCCGCGGCGGCTCCCGCCTGCACCGCCTGCGGGGCGAAGGCGTTGCCGTCGAAGTTCGCGCCCCGGATGGCGAGAAACACGCAGCCGGGCGTCAGCCGGCGCGTATCGGTGCAGACCGCATCAACCACGCGGTCCTGCCCGCACAGCCGGCCGCCCGTCGCTTCCGCGATCTGCCGCAAGGTCAATTCTCTCATGAAGCCCTCGTCTCCCTGTCTGCAAAAATGCGCCGTTCAGGCCCGTATGGCCTGCGCGACTTCCCGCACCACCTCGCGCTCGTCCAAATGCACTTTGCCCGTCGCGAGGATCTGATAATCCTCATGCCCCTTGCCCAGCAGGAAAATGACGTCGCCGGGCTGCGCGTGCTCCATCGCGTACCGGATGGCCTCCCTGCGGTCGACGATGGCGACATAGGGTGTGGCGCAGTCCCGCAGGCCCGCCAGCACATCCTCCAGGATGCGGTTGGGGTCTTCGCTGCGGGGATTGTCGGACGTGACGATGAGGAAATCCGCATATTTCGCCGCCGCCTGCGCCATGAGCGGCCGCTTCCCGCGGTCGCGGTCCCCGCCGCAGCCGAACAGCACCACCCGCCGGCCCTGCGGATTGGGCACGGCCTGCAGAATGTTGCAAATGGCGTCGGGCGTGTGCGCGTAATCGATGAGCACCGTCATGCGCTCGTCCCGATACGCGACCTCCGCGCGGCCCCGCACGGGAACCGCCCGCGCGAGCACCTGCGCGGCCGTCTCCGTCGGCACGCCCGCCAGGACCGCCGCCGACAGCGCGGCGAGGGAGTTATACACCGTGAAATTGCCCGGGATGGGGACCCGCACGCGCACCGGCGGCGTCTGCGGCGCGGCGAGGGCGTATTCCACGCTGTCCGGCCGGTAAGCGATGTCCCCCGCCGTGAAATCTGCGCTGCGCCCCGCGGCCGAATAGAAGCGCACCTGGCCTTTGGCGGCGGCCGCCATCGCGGCGGACGCCGGGTCGTCGGCATTGAGCAGCGCGACGCGGCTGTGCGTGAACAGGCGGCTTTTGGCCGCCTGATAGTTCGCCATAGTGCCATGGTAGTCCAGATGATCCTGCGTGAGGTTGGTGAACACGCCCACCTCGAAATCCAGCCCTTCCAGCCGGCGCTGCTCGAGCGCCTGCGAAGAGCATTCCATCACGACATATTCCATCCCGGCCTGCGCCATGCGCGCGAATAACGCATGCAGCTCGACCGGTTCGGGCGTCGTCAGGCTCGCGGCGGTATGCTCGCCGCCGACGATGGTCTCCACCGTGCCGATCAGCCCGGTCGGATGCCCCGCCGCCTCGAGGATCTGGCGGGTGAGATACGCGGTGGAGGTTTTCCCGTTGGTGCCGGTCACGCCGATGAGGCGCAGGCGCTGCGCGGGATTGCCGAAGAAATTCGCGCTCATGACGGCCAGCGCCGCGCGCGCGTCCGCCACGACGATCTGCAGCAGGTCCTCGCCGCATTCGATGGTCTGCTGCGTCACCGCCGCGACCGCGCCCAGGCGCGCCGCCTGCGCGAGATAGGCCGAATAGTCCCGATGGGAGCGGCCAGGCAGGCAAACGAACACGTCGCCCGGCTCCGCCTTCTGAGAATTGCTGCAGACGCCCGTGATTTCCACATCCTGCTCCGGCGTGAGCGCCGCCACGCCGCGCAACAGTTCGCGCAACCGCATCTTCTTCTCCCCTTTCGTCCGGACGCCGGCGGCGTTTATTCCGTGCTTGCCTCCGCGCGCACCGAAACGGTGATGATCGTGCCTTCGTCGACCTTCTCTCCCTGCTGCACCGACTGCTCATAGACCTTGAGCGTCCCGCTGCCGGAGGAAATGCCGTTGAATTTGATGTTGAGCCCTGCGTTATTGAGCGCGCGCGTGGCTTCCGCAGGCGTCAGGCCGATGAGCTTGGGCACGGTCGCCTGTTTGATTTCGGCGTCGCTGTCGGTATATAGGATGACAGTGCCGTTTTTCGGCATTTCCGAGCCCTTCTTCGGGATCTGGCTGATGACGTTCTCCCCGTCGCCGCGGATGTCAACCTTGAGGTTGAGGCGCTTGAGGCGCTTCTCCGCTTCCTCCACCGTGCCGCCGGTCAGGTCGGGCACGGACACGTCCATGTTCGCCTGCTCCTCTTCGCTGAAGACCGGCTCCACGCCCAGATAAGGCAGGATCTCGCTGAGGATCCCGCTGATAGCCGGGCCCGCCACCGTGCCGCCGCTGCGCATGGACACGCCCGGCTCGTCGGCGAGGATGAGGATGGCGACCTGCGGGTTATCCGCCGGGGCCACCGCCACCATCGAGGCGACGACCTCCTCGATTCTGCCGGTCTCCGGGTTTCTGGTCTCGGTCTTTTCCGAGGTGCCGGTCTTGCCGGCCACACGGTAACCCGCAACGTAGGCGTTCTTGGCCGTACCGGTTTCCACCACCTGCTCCATCATCTGGCACAGCTGCTGGGAAACCTCCTCCGATATGACCTGCCGCTTTTCCGTGGTGCCGTAGCTCTTGACGACGTTGCCGTCCGCGTCCACCATCTGCCGCACGAGATGCGGCTGCACGAGCGTGCCGCCGTTGGTGGCCGCGGCCACCGCCGTGATCATCTGGATGGGCGTGACCTTGAAGGTCTGGCCGAACGAAGAAATCGCCAGCTCCACTTCCCCGAACGCGCTCTCATCATGGTAAACGCTCTTCTGCTCGCCCGGCAGGTCGATGCCGGTCTTTTCCATCAGGCCGAACGCCTCGAAATATTCGCGGAACGTGTCCGTTCCCAGGCGCAGGCCCATCGTCACGAACACCGGGTTGCAGGAATTCATCAGCGCATGCACGAAGTCCTCCGAGCCGTGCGTCTTGGTGCAGCGGATCCGCCGGTCGGCCACGGTGATGGAGCCGCTGCAGTTGAAATGCTCATCCAGCGTCACCAGCCCCTCCTCCAGGGCGGAGGCCGCGACGAGCGTCTTGAAGGTCGAGCCCGGCTCGTAGGTCATGGTGATGGCCTTATTCTGCCACATGCGCTCGCGTTCATTGGCCAGCGCCGTGGAATATTCCTCCGTCCCGGCCGTATATTCCTCCAGCCGCAGCAGCGCCTGCGCGTCGGAGACGGTGAAGGGATCTTCGAGATCGAAATCGGGCTTGGAGCTCATGGCGAGGATCTCGCCGGTATTGACATCCATTATAATACCCGTCACACTTTGTTTTACCTGATATTCCGTGTAAATTTTCTCCAAATATTTTTCCAGCAGGCTTTGAATCGTATAATCAATGGTCAGATACAGGTCATATCCGTCCTGCGCCTCGATGTAGGTTTCGTAGCTGTCGGGCATATCGTCGCCCACAGCGTTGCGCGCCGCGACGACGCGCCCATTGACGCCGGTGAGATATTGGTCGTAATATTTCTCGATGCCGTAAAGGCCCTGGTTATCCGTGCCGGTGAAGCCGAGCACCTGGGAGGCGATGTTACCCTGCGGGTAATAACGCTTGTTGTCGTCCGCCAGGGTCAGGCTGCTGATTTTGTTCTCGTCGATGAAGGCGCGCACCTGCTCGGCCTGGTCGTTCTCGATGCGGCGTTTGATCACCTCATACTGGGAATCCTTGCAGGTTTTTTGGTAGATCTCCTCCCGGTCCATGTCGAGGATCGCGGACAGCCGGTCCGCGATGAGCGCGCGCTGCGTCTCGTCGTCGTCCTCGATGAGGTTGGGGGAGAGAATGACCGTATAGGCCGTCGCGCTCTGCACCAGCGCCTTGCCGTTGCGGTCATAGATCGAGCCGCGCTTGGCGTAAATCGGCGTGTCGGACAGCTGCTGGCTGAGCGCGCGTTTCTGGTAATATTCGCCGTTGACAAGCTGAAGATAGCCCAAGCGCACATTGAGGCCCAGGAAGCCGACGATCAGCAACACGGAAAGGACGATATTGGCCCGCACTCGCATCTGTCTGCTCGGCGTGTTGGTTTTGGGTTTGGATTGTGTCTGCACGATGGCGCCTCCTTTTTCATGTCCGTGTCCGCGACTTCCTCCCGCCCGTTCGCCCGCCGGGCAGAGACCGGCAGGCGGCCGGCTTTCCCGCGCGCGAAACGCGGCGTCGAACGATCGCTCCGGCGCCCGCGTGGGCTTTCCGCGCGCAAAGGGGAAATAATGAAAAGGAGAGAAGAGAGCAAAACTCTCCACTCTCTGTTTCATTTTATAGGTTGGTCAGGCAAAGTATTCCTTGATGCTCTGAAAGAAGCTTTTAATATTTTCAATCCAGCCGGTGGACGGCGCGTCCTGCACCTCGAGCACGTCGCCTTCGGAAAGATTGACGTAATGCACCTGGTTCTTCTCCTGTTTGACCAGGCCGTTTGCCTGTACGTACTCCTCGATTTTCGCGGTGCTGACCTTGCGGTCGAGCTCGATACGCAGCCGGGCCTGCTCGTCCTGCGCTTTCTCCAGCTGCTTGCTGAGATTCTGGCTGGTGGCGTTGAGCGCCGTCAGCTGCGCCTGGGAATAGAGCATCAGGCCGACGACGGAGCCGATGAGCAGCACAACGGCCAGAATCTTGACCGCCACGCGGGTGTTGCTTTTCCGCGCGACGAGCTTGGGTTCCTCGGGCTTGGGCTCTTCCTTGGGCCTTGCTTTCTTCTCTTCAAACAGAGACAGATCATAGGCGAGATTGTCTTTCATCGGCGCCGGCATGCTTCCCATCCTTTCTTTTTCCTTCTTCTTGGTTGTGTCCGTACCTCGTTGTCTTCCTTTTTATTCCTGCGGCAGCTTCTCCGCGACCCGCAGCTTGGCGCTGCGGCTGCGCGGGTTGCGCGCGAGTTCTTCCTCGCTGGCGACGACCGGTTTGCGCGTGACGAGCCGGATCTGCGGCTTGTTGCCGCAGACGCACACCGGCAGCTGCGGCGGGCAGGTGCAGCCTTTGGCCGCCTGGGCGAAGGCCTGCTTGACGATGCGATCCTCCAGCGAATGAAACGTAATAATGCAGAAACGGCCGCCCGGCCGCAGCAGGGAAATGCCTTCCTCCACGGCCCGGCGCAGCTCGCCGAGCTCGTCGTTGACCGCGATGCGAATGGCCTGGAACGTGCGTTTCGACGGATGCGGCCCGTCGCGGCGTGCGCCGGCGGGAACCGCCTGCTTGATGACGGCGTTGAGCTGGAAGGTCGTCTCGATGGGCGCCGTCTGCCGCGCCTGCACGATGAACGCGGCGATGCGCTTGGCCCAGCGTTCCTCGCCGTAGGTGAAGATCAGGTCGGCCAGCGCCTGCTCGGAATAGCCGTTGACGATCTGGTAAGCCGTGAGCGGCTGATCCTGCGCCATGCGCATGTCGAGCGGTGCGTCGTGATTATAGCTGAAGCCGCGCGCCGGGTTGTCGAGCTGATACGAGGACACCCCGATGTCAAGCAAAATTCCGTCCACCTCGTGCACGCCAATCCGGCGCGTCGCTTCAGCCATAGTCGAGAAATTGCAGCGCAGCACCGTGGCCCGCTCCCCCAACGGGGCGAGGCGCGCCGACGCCGCGCGGACCGCTTCCTCATCGCGGTCAAGCGCGATCAGGCGGCCGCTCGTAAGGCGTTTCGCGATCTCAAAGGAATGGCCCCCGCCGCCCGCCGTGCCGTCGAGATAGACGCCGTCCGGCCGGATGGCGAGGCCTTCGATGCATTCTTGCAGCAATACTGGTTCATGCGAAAATTCCATACCGTCCTCCGCGCTCAGATGCCGAGCTCCTCCATGCTCTGCTCCACTTTGAGCTTGACATTTTCATCCTCCGAATACTGCATCCAGCGGTCACGGCTCCAGATCTCGGCCCAGTCGCCCGCGCCGATGACCACGATGTCCTGCTCGAGGCCCGCGTAATCCCGCAGGTTCTGTGGAATGAGGATACGCCCCTGCTTGTCCAGCTCCACCTCCGTCGCGGAGGAAAAGAAAAAACGTTTGGTGTCGCGGGATTTCGCCATCGGCTGGCTGTTGAGCGTGGCGGCGAGCTGGTTCCATTTCTCCATCGTGTAAACCGCGAGGCAATTGTCCAGCCAGCGTGTAATCATGAAGCTCAGGCCCAGCTCCTTGCGCATCTTGACGGGAATGAATGTCCTGCCCTTGACGTCCATCTTGTTCTCATACGTCCCTGTGAGCACGGCATTCCCTCCCCTCCCGATTCGAAGCGCTCGTACGGTCCGCGTCGTCACGCCGGCGGCTTGTCCTCAGTCTGGCGGAGAACGAACCCTACGGGGTGAAATTCACCACTTTTAACCACTTCACCCCACTTTTTTCTAAATTATACGGCTTTTTACAAACAATTGCAAGATCAAGGGAGAATCTTTTTCTAGAAAATTTTTCTAATTGTGGAGACAAACAAAGAGCACCACTATATCTAGTGGTGCTCAAAATTGTTATCCTCAACACGTGCGCCGAGCATGCCGCTGGACCGCCGGTGGGGAATCCCGCTCTTTTCGTACCCGCGGGCCGCCGTTGGTTTGTCGGGCCTGTTATCTCTTGGAGAACCTGCTCTTCTCGTGCCCGCGGGCCGCCGTCTGCGCCGCCCATGCGCCAAGGGCCGCCGTTCTCCCCTTTCTCCTTGCGCGCCGCCGCTCCATATGGAGCGCAAACGCCATCGCGCCGCCGGCACGCCTTCTCTCCCGCGCGCCGCCGGCCCCGGCTCCTGTCACGGCGCGGGAAGCGGCGAAACCTCTTTCCCGGACAAGCCCGTCACGGCGGCGCCAGGGGAGGGCCGCCCCCCAGCGCTATACCCTGGCCCGGCGCTGCGCGCGCTCCGCCCGGCGGTTCACCGGCCCAGCAGGCTTTTGCCCGCGAGATACAGGCCGACCAGCATCTCCCCCACCGCCAGGCCGCACAGAAGGCCGCCCAGAAAGTCCTGAAACGCCGAGCCGCCAAACCACCCGGCCACAGCCAGCAGCGCGATTCCCATCACGATGAGCAATACACCGTACAGCGTGCCTCTCTGCTGCTGCAGCTGTCGGATTTCCCGGATCAGCTCGAGCATCTGCGCCTCTTCCCGGTCGGGCGCGGCGCTTTTTTCCGCATCCGCTCCCGCCATCAGCTCCGCAACGGAAATCTCCAGCGCGGCGCACAACGCCTCCACCACGCTGTAATCCGGCATACAGACCCCGGTCTCCCATTTGGAAATGGTTTTGTTCGAGACGTGCAGTCGCTCGGCCAGCTGCGCCTGCGTCAGATTTTTCTCTTTGCGTTTCTGCGCGATGTATTTGCCGATGTTTCGTTGCTGCATGTGTCTTCTCCTCCTGCCCGATTTTGCCATCTTTAGTATATACCCTCGGTGCGCAAAACGCAACGCGCCCGACGACGGTCGCCGTTGCCAGAGGGAGCGGCGTTTCCGCGCCCGAGAAACGGTCTGCCTGCCCTGCGTCGCGGCGTCGCCCGCGCGCGTTTCCTCTCGCCGGCATCTCCGCGGCGTTTCCCGGGGAAAAGCGCGCGGCCTGCAAAGGGCGCAAAACGCCCCGGTGCGCGCCTGGCGACAAGAACGGCCCGGCCGGCCATCCGTTTGGCCGTCAAAAAGCCGGCGTCCCCTCTTGCCTTTTGAGGCTACCATTTTCTGCGGCAAAACGCCACCCCTCAAAAAGGGAATTTGGTTGGAATCCACCAGACCCGCGTTTTTCGCAGCGGCTTGCTGCAACCCGGTCCCTTCCGGGAAGGGCCGCCCGCACGGTGCGCAGCGCGCTCCGCCCGCGCCTCCCTGCCCGGGTCGGCCGGGCGGCGACTTTGCGTCGCCGCCTGGCGGGATTGGCCCGTATCGTTATGCCCCAAGGATTCACTTACCAGGGCAGGAGGATTCGATTGTCTGCCGCGCCTGGCACGCGGCCAACGAAAACGGAGCCTGAACAGGCGCGGGCCGCTCTGGCAGGGCGGCCGCTCAATGCAGCCCCCCGGTGGATAAGGGTATTACAAACATGTATAAGCGATAGGACCCTACACTTTATTGTCGGCTGTCCTTTCCTGTATCCCTATCACAAACATGCAAAATTCCAATTTTTATAAGAGCCGCCCCTTGCAAAAGGCCGGAGCTGTCGCTATGAAAGCAATGCACATTCCGTACTCCCGCATTGCCGCGCGTTATCGCGCAAAGCCGCGCGCCGCTGCCCCCAGCAGAGGGCCAAACCCCAGCGCGCAAAACCACGTCGAACGCGGTGGGCAAGGCAAATGGACCCTATGCACAAGCACGGCGGAGAGAATCCTCCGAAAAAACCGATCGGCATACAAAAATACCGTCTGCAACAGTTCCATTGCAGACGGTAGCCTTTTCACTTCGCCCAAGTAAAGTTTTCTTTTCCTGCGCCGGCCTCAAAATGGCACTTGACGATGCCCAAATCGGTTTTGGAATAGAAACCGCCCAGGGATTTTGCCGTGACGGTGCTCCCGCTGAGGGAAAGCATGAATTTCTGCTGGTTCATGGCTGTGGGCGCCAGCATAGCCGCTTCCATGCCCTTGCGGAACCAGTCTGGCATCGCGCCCGCTACCTGGCAGAGGGCTTCCATGGGCTTGCTCTTGTGGGCGACGCCCTGCGTGGCGCCGTAGCCCAGGGACAGCACGCACACCAGCTTTTCCCCGGGCGCGATGGCGCAGCGGCTCTTGGCCGCCCCTTTGCCGAAAGTCATGGCCACCCAGCAGGTGTTGAGCCCCAGCGTCTGGGCCAGCAGAGCCAGCCGCTCCCCGTAATAGCCCAAGCGTTCCTCCAGGTCGCCGCCCTTTCGCCCGATGAGGGCAATGTAATTCTGCACACCGGAGAATTTTCCGTAATGCGCCATGAAGCTGTCAAAGGCTTTGGGCTCATTTGTTACCAGCTGGATATGCAGGCCGCCCTCCTGGTTGCAGGCGTCGATCTCCTTTTGCAGGGTCTGGATATCCTCCGGCTTCAGCGGGGTATCCTTGTAGCTGCGCACCGAGTGGCGCGCCTGCATCGCTTCCAAAATCGTCATGACAATCATCCTTTCATTCTGTCAAACGGGGGTAATGGGCGCGCGCGGCGTCCTGCGCCGCCTGACAAACATGATCCACCAGCGCCTTGATCTCGCTCCATTTGCCGAGGTTGGCGTCCACATAATAATAATTCCTAGTGCCCTGGCGATGGACGTTGACCAGCCCGGCATCCTTGAGGATCCGCAGGTGATGGGACACGGCCGGGCGGGAAAGATGGGTGCGCTTGGTGATCTCCGGCACACGCATGCCCACGGTTTCATATTCCAGCAGGGCGATAAAGATCTGCTGGCGGGTTTCATCTCCCAGCGCCGCGAAGAAGCTTTGCAGCGCCTTGAATTCTTCCGCCAGAGACTGCCGCTGCGCTCTGCACTCGTCCATCCCCATCCCCCTTTTGACAAATAGTTTAAACTTTTGAACCATTATAGCACAGATTCTCCCCCTTGGCGCATCGGGAAAGAAAATCGAGACAGAGGCTTTGCCGCATCAGCGCCGAAACGACAATTCTTCCGGCAACGGGGCTCGCTGCCGGAAGAATTCCACGCCATACAGACAAAAAAGCAGCCCGCGCCGGGCCCTGCCAGCGCAAAAGCTTGTTTGCCGGCCGGAAGCTTACCAGCCCGCCGTCCCACCCTACGGATCCGGATCCGCCGCAATTTCCTCGCACTCGCTCAATTCCGTGAAATCCTCCAAAGAATGTCGGAATCCTCGCCTTAAATATTCCTTCCCGCCGTCCACGCTGCAGCAGCCGCATCGGCAGGTCACAAAATCATGTCGGTGCGTGGAAACCAGGATTTCCCCGCAGTGATTGCACTGGATCGCGTTTTTGATAATCCGTTTCATGCGTTTTTCCTTTCCGGGGCAATGGGGGAGCCGCGGGCGCGCCGCCCCAACGCGCCTGCATCTTTTCAGGGCGCTTTGGAGGCCGAGGGGACGATGCCCGGCCGCTTTGCCGCCCTTGCCGGCCGTTCCCCTTCCCGAAGGCGTCGCGTCATCGCCGCCGTCCCCGCCCCCGCCGGTGTCTGCGCGAAAAAGAGACAGCCGGAGGCATCGGAGAATCCCGGCGCCTTCGGCTGTTTCGCTTTTTGGGGATGTACGCAAGGCTTCGCGCGCCCGCACGCGCGCCGCTGTTTCCCCGCGCCGCGCGGCGGGCGCGGCTCACGCCTCGATCAGGCTCTTGCCGTCCATCTCCTGCGGCTGCGGGATGCCGAGGATCTGCAGCATCGTCGGGGAAATATCCGCCAGGCGGCCGCCCTCGCGCAGCTTGCAGGGATAGCCTTCCACGATGAAGGGCACGCGGTTGGTCGTGTGCGCGGTGAAGGGCGTGCCGTCCGCTTCCTTCATCTTGTCGGCGTTGCCGTGGTCGGCGGTGACGATGAGCACGCCGCCGTTGTCCCGGATGGCGGCGGACACCTCGCCCACGCAGCGGTCCACCGCCTCCACCGCCGCGATGGCGGCTTCCATCACGCCGGTGTGTCCCACCATGTCGCAGTTGGCGAAATTGAGGATGACGCAGTCGTATTTCCCGCTGCGGATGGCGGCGCAGACCTTTTCGCACACCTCATACGCGCTCATCTCCGGCTTGAGGTCGAAGGTGGCGACGTCGGGCGTCGGCACAAGGATACGGTCCTCGCCCTCGAACTTGACTTCCTCGCCGCCGTTGAAGAAGAACGTCACGTGCGCATATTTCGTCGTCTCCGCGATGCGCAGCTGCGTTTTCCCGTTGCGGCTGAGCGTCTCGCCCATCGTCATGGTCAGCTCCTTGGGCGCGAAGGCCACGTGCACGTTGGGCATCGTCGCGTCGTATTCCGTCATGCACACGAAATACAGCGGCAGCATCCCGCGGCGGCGGGGGAACCCGTCGAACGCCGGATCGACGAAAGCGCGGGTGATCTCTCTCGCGCGGTCGGGGCGGAAATTGAAGAAGATGAACGAATCGTCCGCCTGCAGCTCGCACCCCTCGGCGCACACCGCCGGCACGACGAATTCATCCGTCACGCCCGCGGCATAGGACTGCTCCAGCGCGTCGAGCGCGCTGGAAGCGCGGTTGCCCTCGCCGTAAACGATCGCCGCGTAGGCCTTCTCCACGCGCGCCCACTGCGTGTCGCGGTCCATGCCGTAATAGCGCCCCGCGATGGTCGCGATCTTGCCGGTGCCGATCTGCGCGATCTTGGCCTCCAGCGCCTCGAGATATTCCTTCGCGGAGGAAGGCGGCACGTCGCGGCCGTCAAGCAGCGCATGCACATAGACCTTCTTCAGGCCCGCGCGGCGCGCCATCTCGAGCAGGGCATACAGATGCTCCTCATGCGAATGCACGCCGCCGGGCGAGACCAGGCCCAGCAAATGCAGCGCGCTGTCATGCTGCTTGCAGTTGTCCATCGCGGCGGCGAGGACCGGGTTCTGGAAAAAGTCGCCGTCCTGGATCGCCTTGGTGATGCGGGTCAGCTCCTGATACACCACGCGGCCCGCGCCGATGTTGGTGTGGCCGACCTCGGAGTTGCCCATCTGGCCGTCTGGCAGACCGACGTCCATGCCCGACGCGCCGATGCTCGTCATGGGGCATTCCTTCATCAGCCGGTCGAGATTCGGCGTGTTCGCAGCCAGAATCGCGTTGCCATAAGGATCCGGATTGAGGCCGAAGCCGTCGAGAATGCACAGGCAAAGCGTTTTTTTCATTACGATCGTTTCCCCTTTCCGCGCCGGTCTGCGGCGCGCTGCAATGGATGAAATCCGGCTTTCGCCGGGATGGGACGCTCTCCCCGGAGCGGCAAAACAGACGTGCCGCGCTGCGGGAGCGCCTGCGCGTCTGTTTTTTGCCGGGAAAGGCCGCCCCGCGCGGGGATGCACCGCAAAAGTGCGGGCGCCGTCCCCTATGCGATCGCCTCGGTCCCGCGGCGGGCCGTCTCCGCCCCGCGCCGCGCGGCCGCTTGCGTCGCATTCACGCGGCTCACTTGCTCGCCGCGGCGACGATGACGGAGAAATCCTTGGCCTTGAGCGACGCGCCGCCGATCAGGCCGCCGTCGACGTCAGGCTGCGCGAGCAGCTCCTCGGCGTTGCCGGCGTTCATCGAGCCGCCGTACTGGATGGTCATGCCGCCGGCGCATTTGTCGCAATACAGCGACGCCACCACGCCGCGGATGAGGGCGCAGACCTCGTTGGCCTGCGCGGCTGTCGCGGTCTTGCCCGTGCCGATGGCCCACACCGGCTCATAGGCGATGATGATGCGGCTGAGCTCCTCCGCCTTGACGCCGGACAGCGCGACCTTGACCTGCGTCGCGACGACCTCCGCCGTGATGCCCAGCTCCCGCTCACGCTCCAGCTCGCCCACGCACAGGATGACCGTCAGCCCCTCGTCGAGCGCGGCGCGCACGCGACGGTTGACCGTGGCGTCCGTCTCGCCGAAATACTGCCGGCGCTCGGAATGGCCGATGACGACATAGGAAACGCCCATCTCGCGCAGCATCGGGGCCGAGATCTCGCCCGTGAAGGCGCCGCTCTTCTCCCAGTGGCAGTTCTGCGCGCCGACGCGGATGTTCGAGCCCTTGACGGCTTCGAGCGCGGCCGGCAGATCGACGAACGGCACGCAAACGACCACGTCGCAGCCCGCGTCCGCGACGAGCGGGCGCAGCTCGGCGATGAGCGCGCTGGCCTCCGCCGGGGTCTTGTTCATCTTCCAGTTGCCGGCAATGACGGCAGGACGAAGGGACTTATTCATGAAAATCAACCTTTCTTGTGTTCTTTTGGATTTCTCATTGTTTCTGCACTTCCCGCGCCGCGACCGGCGCAAAAAGGCGGCCCAGAAAACGCTCTGCGCCGCCTGCGAAGCCAACTTATTTGTCGTTGAGCGCGGCGATTCCGGGCAGCTCCAGCCCCTCCAGGAACTCCAGCGACGCGCCGCCGCCGGTGGAGATATGCGTCATCTTGTCGGCGAAGCCCAGCGCTTCCACCGCCGCGGCCGAGTCGCCGCCGCCGATGATGGAGATCGCGCCGCTCTCCGCGACCGCACGGGCCACCGCGCGGGTGCCGGACGCGTAACGCTCCCATTCGGAAACGCCCATCGGGCCGTTCCAGATGACCGTGCCCGCGCCCTGGACCGCCTGCGCGAACAGCTTCTCCGTCTCGGGACCGATGTCAAGGCCCATCCAGCCGTCGGGGATGTTGTCCGACTTCGTCTCGCCATACTGGCAGTTGGGGTCGTACTTGTCGCCGATGCGGTTGTCCACCGGCAGCAGGAGCTTGACGCCCTTGGCCGCCGCCTTCTCGATGAGGCTCTTGGCCAGCTCGACCTTGTCGTCCTCGCAGATGGAGGTGCCGATGGAATAGCCCTGCGCCTTGAAGAAGGTATAGGCCATGCCGCCGCCGATGATGAGCGTGTCGACCTTCTCGATGAGGTTGTTGATGACGCCGATCTTGTCGGAAACCTTCGCGCCGCCCAGGATCGCGACGAACGGGCGCTTCGGGTTCTCCAGCGCGCCGCCCATGATGTTGATCTCCTTCTGGATCAGGTAGCCGCAGACCGCCGGCAGGTACGCCGTCACGCCCGCCGTGGAAGCGTGCGCGCGGTGCGCGGTGCCGAACGCGTCGTTGACATAGATCTCCGCCAGGGAAGCCAGCGCCTTGGCGTATTCGGGATCGTTCTTTTCCTCTTCCTTATGGAAGCGGACGTTCTCCAGCAGCATCACGTCGCCGTCCTGCAGGGAGGCCGCGAGCTCCTTCGCGCTGTCGCCGATGACGTCTTTGGCCATCTTGACCTCCTTGCCCAGCAGCTCGGAGAGGCGCTTGGCGACCGGCGCCAGGGAATATTTCATGTTGAATTCACCCTTCGGGCGGCCCATATGGGAGCAGAGGATGACGCGCGCGCCATGATCGATCAGATACTGAATCGTGGGCAGCGCCTCGCGGATGCGCTTATCGTCGGTGATGACGCCATCCGCCAGCGGCACGTTGAAATCGCAGCGGACGAGCACTCGTTTCCCCTTGACCTCGATGTCCTCGATCGTCTTTTTATTCAGAGCCATGAAATCCATTCCTTTCGCAGAGGCAGCCTGCGGGCGGGTATCCCCGGCGCGCCGTCCTCTTTCCTATTTTTTCAGTTTATTATTTTACCTTATTTTTCTTTTCATTGCAAGAGGCTTTGGCGGCAAAGCGTTAAATAAGCTGTGAATTTTCGCCCTCCCCGGCGAGCGCGCGCAGCACGTGCCCCGCCAGGATCATGCCCGCCACGGGCGGCACGAACGGCACGCTTGCGGGCGGCGTGCGGCCGGCCGGCCCGCCGGGCGCGGGGACCTGCGCCTCCTGCGCGTCCGCCGGCGGCTCGGTGGAATAGACCACCGTCAGCGCCCCGATCCCGCGCCGGCGCAGTTCACGGCGCATGACGCGGCACAGCGGGCAGACGGAGGTGGAGAAGATGTCCGCCACCGCAAAGCGCGTGGGGTCGAGCTTGTTGCCCGTGCCCATCGCGCTGATGATGGGCACGCCGTGCGCCGCGGCGTATTCGGCCAGCACGAGCTTGGCGCTGACGGTGTCGATGGCGTCGACGATATAATCCACGCCCGCGAGCGGGAATTGTTCGATATTCTCCGGCAGCAGAAAGGCCTGCCGCGTCTGCACCTGACAGGCGGGGTTGATGTCCAGCACACGCTCGCGCATGACGTCCACCTTCGGCCGCCCCAGCGTCGAGCGCAGGGCGATGAGCTGCCGGTTGAGGTTGCTCTCCTCGACGCAGTCGGCGTCCACGAGGCGCAGCGCGCCGACGCCCCCGCGCGCCAGCGCCTCCGCCGCCGCGGCCCCTACGCCGCCCAGGCCAAAGACCGCGACCGTGCTGCGCTGCAGCCGCTCGACGCCCGCGTCCCCGAGCAGACGCCGCGTGCGCGACAGCATGTCCCCGTCTGCCCGCTCCTTTGCGCCGTTCATTCGATGTCGATCCTCCTGGTCTTTTCATAATACTGCCGGTCATGCTCGCTGATCTCCCGCAGCACGCGGCAGGGCGTGCCGACAGCGACGACGTTGGCGGGGATATCCTTCGTCACGACGCTGCCCGCCCCGATGACCGAATTCTCCCCGATGCGCACGCCCGGCAGGATGATCGACCCCGCGCCGATCCAGACGTTGTCCTCGATCACGACCGGCAGGTTATACTGCGCCTGCCGGCGCCGCAGCTCCGGATGGATCGGATGCGTCGCGGCGTCCACCACCACGCCCGGGCCGAACATGACCTTGTCGCCGATATAAATATGCGTGTCGTCCACCAGCGTGAGGTTGAAATTGGCGTAGACATCGCGCCCCATGTGGACGTGCCGGCCCCAGTTGGTGTGCAGAGGCGGCTCGATATAGCTGCCCTCCCCGAACGAGGCGAACAGCTTCTCCAGCAGCGCGCGGCGTCGCTCGGCCTCCGACGGGCGCGTCTGGTTGAAGTCGTAAAGAATTTCCAGGCAGGCGGCCTGCTCGGCGAGCAGCGCCTTATCGTTGCAAAAATAGAGTTTGCCGCTGTGCATGCGTTCTTTGATTTCCTGCATTTCCATGTGGATCGCTCCTTTTCGTCCGTTTGTTTCCCGCCGGGAAGCCGCGGGCGGCGTTTTGCGCCGCGTCAAAGCCGCCGGGCCGCCGGGCGCACCCGATGGGCGCGCCGGCCCCCGCTTTCCCGCGCGCCGGCCGCGTTTCCCCGTTTGCCGCGGGGCCGCTCTCCCACTATATAATGCTTTCCCCGCAAAGTCAAGAATAAACCGCCCGCACCGCGGCGACAGACCCACACGGCCGTCGCCCGGTTCCCTGCATGCAAAAAGATGGCGGACACGCTTGTGTCTGCCATCTTTCTATCCCTTCCGGCCGGTTTCCCGGCAGCGGACGGCTTGTCTCTATCTTGCTCCCGCGGCGTTCCCGCGGCGCGAAGCCGCGCGGCGGCTCATTTCACCCCGCGGGCTTTCTCCTTCATGCGCTGCTGATTGTTCAGCGTGCGCTTGCGCAGGCGCAGGTTCTTCGGCGTGACCTCCAGCAGCTCGTCCTCCGCGAGGAATTCCAGGCAGGCCTCCAGGCTCATGTTGCGCGGCGGCACCAGGCGCAGCGCGTCGTCGCTGCCGGCGGCGCGCATGTTGGTCATCTGCTTTTTCTTGCAGACATTGACCGCGATGTCCTCCGCCTTGGGCGACACGCCGACGATCATGCCCTCATAGACCGGCGTCCCCGGCGAAATGAACAGCGCCCCGCGCCCCTGCGCGTTGAACAGCCCATAGGTGACGGCCTCCCCCGTCTCAAAGGCCACCAGCGACCCGGTGAAGCGGCGCTGGATGTCGCCCTTATACGGCTGGTACTCATAAAACACGGAATTGAGGATGCCCTGGCCGCGCGTATCGGTCAGCATCTCGCTGCGGTAACCCAGCAGACCGCGCGCCGGGATGATATATTCCAGCCGCATCCGGCTGCCCTGCGGCCCCATCTGCACCAGCTCGCCCTTGCGCTGGCCCAGCTTCTGGATGACGTCGCCGCTGTATTCCTCCGGCACGTCGACCAGCACGCGCTCCATCGGCTCATAGCGCTTGCCGTCGATCTCGCGGAAGAGCACGCGCGGCGTGCTGACGGAGAATTCATAGCCCTCGCGGCGCATGGTCTCGATGAGGATGGACAGGTGCATCTCGCCGCGCCCCGCCACACGGAAGCTCTCGGTGGTGTCGCCGTCCGAGACATGCAGGGAGACGTCCTTGAGCATCTCGCGGTTGAGCCGCTCGCGCAGCTGCCGGGAGGTGACGAATTTGCCGTCCTGCCCGGCGAAGGGGCTGTCGTTGACGGCGAAGGTCATCTCGATGGTCGGCTCGCTGATCTTGGTGAAAGGCAGCGGCTCGACGGCGGCGGGATCGGTGATGGTGTCGCCGATGGTGACGTTGGTCGCGCCGGAGAAGCAGATGATGTCCCCCACCTGCGCGGTCTCGACCGGAATGCGGCGCAGACCGTCGATCTGGTAAAGGTTGACGATCTTGGCCTTGTACGGCGGCTTCTTGTCATGGTAATCGCTGATGGTGACTTCCTCGTTCTGATGGATGCTGCCGCGCTCGATGCGCCCGATGCCGATCCGGCCGACGTAGTCGTTATAATCGATGGAGGAGACGAGCATCTGCAGCGGGCCGGCCTCGTCGCCCTCGGGCGCGGGGATGTAGTCGAGGATGGTGTCGAAAAGCACCTTGAGGTCCTTGCCCTCCTCGTTGGGATGCATCGACGCGGTCCCCGCGCGGCCGGAGCAATAGATGATCGGGCTGTAAAGCTGCTCCTCGTTGGCGTCGAGATCCATCAGCAGCTCGAGCACCTCCTCGCCCACCTCGTTGAGGCGCGCGTCGGGGCGGTCGATCTTGTTGATGACGATGATGATGCGGTGATTCATCTCCAGCGCCTTCTGCAGCACGAAGCGCGTCTGCGGCATGGGGCCCTCCGCCGCGTCAACGAGCAGGATGACGCCGTTGACCATGTTGAGGATCCGCTCGACCTCGCCGGAGAAATCGGCGTGGCCCGGCGTGTCGATGATGTTGATCTTCACGTCCTTATAATGCACGGCGGTGTTTTTGGCCAGGATGGTGATGCCGCGCTCGCGCTCCAGGTCGTTGGAGTCCATGACGCGCTCCTCCACCACCTGGTTCTCGCGGTAAATGCCGCCCTGCTTGAGCATCTCGTCCACCAGCGTCGTCTTCCCGTGGTCGACATGGGCGATGATGGCGATGTTACGCAAATCGTTTCGGATCATACTTGGTAGCTTCCTTTCTCTCACGGCGCGGCGCCCCGCCGCGCGGCCGTTTCCTCGGCGCAAAAATCGAATGTCCACAAGTATTTTATTATACACAACAGAAATGGCGGAATCCAGAAGTTTTTCTCTTTTTTTACAAATTCCTCATCATTTCCTCCCCCTGGCGCGCGCAAAATAGAGCGGTAGGCGGTCGGCTTTCCCCGCCGGCCGCGCGCAGCATCGCAGGCGGCCCGGGAAAGCCGGCGCTCGCGGGTTCGTCCGCCGCCGGCCGCGCGCTGCATTCCCTCCATAGGATAGCGCCCCGCCGGTTTCCCCCGTTTGATGGAGGCGGCCGAACTTCTCGCAAACGCGGCGCCCCGGACCTGCCAGTTCCCCCGCCGCGCGGCTGCAGCCGTGCCTGCCCGGTCCGCCCTGGGCCGCAGGAGCGCCATTCTGCCCGGCATGGGTTGCAGCCAGACCTGCCCGGCCCGCCTTCTGCGGCCGCCCGCGATAGCGGCAAGGATTTCTGCGGCCGGCCGCCTCCTCTTGCCCCCCGCTTGCCGCGGCGCGCCGCGACGAAAGCGGGGGCCGCGAATCTGCCGGCGCGTTGCCGCGACATAGCGCGCGTTCTCTCCATACGGCACGTTTCTCCGAGGCGGCGCACTCCCTCTGCGGCGCGTTTGTGCGATACAACGCGCCCCCAAGGCGGCCGCAATCGCCGCGCCTCCGCCGCCTTTTCCCTTCTTTTCCAAATGCGACCAAAAATGTATATTTTTTCATTCAGGCGATTTTTGTCGGATTTTCTCAATTTTTTCTGGGAAATTTGCCGGTTTTTGCTTCAACTGTGACCGAGGGATAACGCATATATTGTCTTTCTCTCAGGCGCATGCTATACTGTGCATGATTTTTAACGGAGGTGAAGCTCTTTGAAACTGGAAGTGCGCGACATCCGCAAAAGCTTCGGTGAAAAAGAAGTGCTGCGCGGGATCTCTTTCTCCGCCCAGAGCGGCGCGGCGCTGGGCCTGCTGGGCCGCAACGGCGCCGGCAAAACCACGACCATCCGCATCATCATGGACGTTTTCCCCGCCGACGCCGGGCAGGTGCTGCTCGACGGCCGCCCCCTGCGGGAAACGGGCGTCTCGGTCGGCTATCTGCCGGAGGAACGCGGGCTCTACCCCAAAAAGCTCATCAGCGACCAGATGATCTATCTCGGCGAGCTCAAGGGGCTCAGCCGCCGCGCCGCGCGTGAGCAGGCCTACGCCCTGTGCGAGCGGCTGGGGATGCAGGAGCACTGGGGACGCCGGCTGGACATGCTCTCCAAAGGCAACCAGCAGAAGATCCAGCTCGCCGCGACCCTGCTCGGCGATCCGGACATCGTTATTCTCGACGAGCCGTTCAGCGGGCTTGACCCGGTCAACGCGCAGCTGCTCAAGGATCTGGTGAGCGAGCAGGTCGCCCGCGGGAAGATCGTCATCTTCTCCAGTCATCAGATGAGCTATGTCGAGCAGTTCTGCCATTCCATCGCGATCATGAACCACGGCGACATGGTGCTCTCGGGCGATCTGCGGCAGATCAAGCGATCCTACCCGCGCGATCTCGCACGCGTGAGCGTCCCGGACGAGGCGGCGCTCGCGCCGCTGATGGCCTGTCTGCAAAGCGAGCCGGCCCGGCCCTTTGTGGCCTCGGCAGAGAAGGCGGACTATGCCGCAACGGTGCGGCTGACTTCCCCCGACGCGCGGCGCGGCCTCGTCGCGCTGCTGGTCGAGCAGAAGATCGATTTTGAGAGTTTCGAAATCCTCGAGCCGTCGCTGGAGCGGATTTTTGTGGAGAAAGCGGGGGAAGCCGAATGAAACAGTTTCTGGCAGTATTGCGCTTTGAATTCCTGGGGTATTTGAAAAACAAGGTCTACGTCGGCATCACCATCGCGTTTGTGCTGATTTTCGGCATTCTGCTGTCGCTGCCCAATCTGCTGGGGCTGTTTGGCAGCGGCGACGACACGTCCGCGCCGGACGAGGGGACCAAAGCGCTCGTGCTGGTGGCGGACGAGACGGGCGGCGCAGGGCTGACCGAGTATCTCAACGCCGCGCTGCCGAGCTATCGGTTTGAAGCCGCGCAGTTCGACGCGGACAGCATCGCGCCGCGCCTGGAAAGCGGCGAAGCGGCGGCGGGGATCATCCTGCACACGCCGCTGCAGTTCGATTTCTATCTCGAGCAGGCCGGCATGGACATGACGCTGTATTCCGCCGTGTCGGACGCGCTGGGTGAGAAATACCGCGTGGAAACGCTGGAATCGATGGGCCTGACGGCGGAGGAGGCGGCGGGCGTGCTGACCGCCCAGGCCGCCGGCACCGTCAACGAAACGGGCAAGAGCTTCACCCAGACGTATTTTTACACCTACGTGCTGCTGTTTCTGCTGTATATGGCGGTGATGATGTACGGCCAGCTGGTGGCGACCTCCGTGGCGAGCGAGAAAAGCTCCCGCGCGATGGAGGTGCTCGTCACGACCGTGCGCCCGACCAACCTGCTGTTCGGCAAGATCCTGGGTTCCGGCCTCGCGGGGCTGATGCAGCTCGGCGTGATTCTGTTGTCGGCCTTCGGGTTTTATAAGGTCAATTCCCTGTTCTGGGAGGACAGCGCGGCGATGGACATCGTGTCGAGCATCTTCAGCATGCCGCTGGATATTCTGCTGTACACGATCCTGTTCTTCCTGCTGGGCTATTTCTTCTACGCCTCGCTTTTCGGCGCGCTGGGGTCGCTGGCGAGCAAGGTCGAGGACATCAACACCTCTTCCTTCCCGGTGATCATGCTGCTGCTCGCGGCGTTCCTGCTGTCGTTCTACGCCATGATGGGCAGCGCGGACAGCACGCTGACGGTGGTGTGCTCCTTCCTGCCGCCGTTTGCGCCGATGGTCATGTTCGTGCGCATCTGCATGTCGTCGGTGCCCGCGTGGCAGATCCTCGTTTCCGTCGGCCTGCTCATCGCGAGCATCGTGCTGGTGGCCGTGCTGGCCGCCCGGATTTACCGCATGGGCGTGCTGATGTACGGCAAGCCGCCCAAGCTGCGCGATGTGCTGCGCGCGCTCAAGGACGCGAAATGACGCGTCGCTCCTCAGCAGGGCGCGTCGTTCCCATAAAAGAGAGGGGAGCCGGTACAGTGCCGGTTCCCCTCTTTTTGTGTGCCGGTTTGTTCGGCGGCGGCCGTCTCTTCCCCGCGCGGTCGATTCCCGCGTCTGCCGCAGGCTGCCGTTTCCCGCCAGCAAGGCCTCCCCGGGGAAGGGCTTGCTGGCCTCGCATCGCAGCCGCCCGTTGGCTCCGCATAGCTCCGCGCGCCAAGCCGCCGGTCCTCGGCAACGCCGTCAGCTTTCCTTCGTGATCTCCCCGTTGACCAGGCCGATCCATTTATCCAGCCATTCGCCGCGCTGATGCAGGAAAATCTTCATCGCGTTGACCGCCTCTTCATAGCTCGTGGGATACTGCGCGTTCATGTCCACCGCCGTCACGCCGTCAAACTGCTCCGGCCACCGGGACGCGTTGCGCTGCGCCGCGGCGTAAATCTCGGCATACGCTTCGTCGATACGCTGCTGCGTGCGCTCGTCGCTGAGCACCGTGGCGCGCAGCTCGCGATACCGCTCGACCAGCCGGTCGCAGAACGCCTCGTCCTGCAGCAGCCGATCCAGCCAGGGATAATCGTCCGTCCCGCGCTTCTCCGTATCCAGGCAGACAAACCAGCGGTAGTCGTCCCATTCGTCGCCATAATTGGCTATGCCACAGCTGATGTCCCAGTCCCAGATGGGGCCAGAGGTGATTTTGCCGTCCTTGTCGAAATAGAAATAGCTCGACAGGCGCACGCCGTCGACGTTTTTCATGTATTCAGTCAGCAGGATCAGGTCGATATATTCCGTCTCATGCATATACGCCCGCCAGCCGGTCTCCGGATCCGTGAAGTTCTCGCTATACAGCACATCCTCAAACTGCTGGATCCGCGCAACCAGGTAATCCCGCTGCTCGTCACTGATGTTGTCCGGCTTGGGGTAAACCAGCTCGTAGTTATAATACGTCGTGGAGAGGACATTCTCCGCCGTGAGCTTTTCCTGCTTATCTTTGGCGAAGATGAATCCCATCTGTTCGGGATCGGTGGTGCTGTCTCCTTTGGTGATGTTGACGCGGTCGTCATCGGCCTTGATGCTCTCCATCAGCAGGAACACGCCCTTGTAATCCTCGTTTTGGATATTGCCCGCATCCTGGGTGATATACACCTCGCAGAACTGCACGCGCGGGGTATAGGCAAAGGACAGCTCCGCGCCGACGGTGTAAGCGAACCAATTGTGCAGCAGCGTGCGGTCGGCATAGGAGCCGTTGATGATCCAGTCGTTCTCCCTGGGCATCCCCAGCAGGGACAGGTTATTGTTGGTGCCGTCCTCTTTGACGAATTCCAGCTTATATTGCTTTTTGGGGAAATCGGCAGACGACTGGCCGCGCACATGGATCTCGCAGGCGGTGGTCGCCGTGGCGTTGGAGCCCACGACCGTCACGCCGTCCACCCCCGGCTCGTAAAGGGTGAAGGTCGCGGTGATCTCGCCATCCGCCTTGCTCTCCGGGATGCTGTGGCCGTTGGTGTCGATGACCACGATCGGCAGATCGGACGCATAGCCCGCTGTGACGGTGATCACGTTGGAAAATTGCCCGTTATAGTTGGCCACGATCTGCAGCTCGGTCTTTCTCCGGGAAGTGATGGCGCCCGGCCGCGGGCTGCCGTTGACATAGATTTTCACATCCTCCAGCGGGATTTCCTCGCCGTCGAGCGTGGTGCATTGCAGGCGTACTGTATCCTTGCCATTGGGCAGGATCTGG
Organism: Candidatus Tabaqchalia intestinavium; assembly: GCA_904420005.1. Classification (GTDB taxonomy): domain Bacteria; phylum Bacillota; class Clostridia; order Oscillospirales; family CAJFTT01; genus Tabaqchalia; species Tabaqchalia intestinavium. The sequence goes on from CAJFTT010000050.1 coordinate 39,578, forward strand.
TAGCGGTCGGCCGCGAGAACAAACGCCCCTTCGCCGTATACGGCGCATGACGGCAGCAGCGCGAACAGCGTCGCCGCAAGCAGCAGCACCGCCGTCCATTTCAGCCAGCGTCTTTTGTGTCGATATTCCATAGTGTCCCTCCCTGATCGATGTTTCCCCTGTTTGGTCCCGCCCGTTGCCGGCGGGCCGCTCGATCCATCTATGCGCCGTCCAGCGGCTGTGCCCGCCGGACATCCGCCCCGCAGCCGGATCCCATCGCCACGAATGGCGCCCCATCGGTCCAGCCTTGGGAAAAGCAATCCCCCAATTGCGTTGCCTATTCATTTCGCCTGCATCCCGGCCCGCGCACGGGACGCCGCCGGTAAGCCAGCCGATCCATGGTTTGGCCTGGGAAAGTAGGGTTTTATTATACAGGATTTGGCACAAAACGTACAGCGCAAATTCTGAATTTTTTATTTCTTCTGACAACACCCGCGGTGGACAAAGGGCAACGCGTCCCGCGGGAGAACGGACGCGGACGCGCATTCGGCGGGCGTTTCGTTTTGCGAAAAAAGCCGGAATGGCGCCCTCTGGCGCGCCCGCCGTCCCGCTGCGGCCTCGTCCATGCCCCTTCCCTTCCACCCGCCGGGGCCAGAGTTTTTCGGACGGAAAGCGGGCGCAGCCCCGCTGACAAGGCGGCACGGGCGCCCGTCCGCGGGAGAAGAAAACTTCATGACGGTAAAGCCACCGCTGCCAGATTCTCGGGCGCTCGCCCGCGGGCAAGGAAAACACTCCTCCGCCGTCACGGCATCCGCGGCGCTGTGCGGCGCTCTCCTGCGGGCGAGGAAAACACCCTCCGTGATTCCGGCTTACGCCCGGATTCCATGGCGCTCTCCTGCGGGCAAGGAAAATACAGCCGGCCGTCTGTTTAGCATCGCAAAAACCGCGTTTTCCTTGGTCCGCCGCGGGTTCCCTGCCCGGTACACACGAGCTCCCCCGCCTCGTCTCTCAGGTGGGTCCTGTCGGATTCGCTTCATTTTTCCCGGGGAATCCGCCGGTGTTTGCGCCAGCTATAGCCGGAGGATAACGCAAGGGAATGGGCTGCCACCCGGCGCCGGTACCCCCGGCCGCCTTCTGCCGCCAGGGGGCAGTCCACATCCCCGGTACAGCCGGCAGGACTTAACCTCGGGCCCGCCTTGTTTCACGGCGTCCGGAAATTCCCAGCCTCTTCGGGCTGCACGAGCGCAGGACAACGTCTGCAATGCAGCGGGATCCTCCGCCGGGCGCAAAAAAAATCGAAATCCCCTTGACATCGCCGCTGACTCGCGATATAATATATACGAAATAAGTCGACAATGGAGGCGCGGGCAGCATGAAAATTACGCAAGAGGCGGATTATGCCGTGCGAATCGTTTCCTGCCTCGCACAGAATGAAACGCGGCAGAGCGCGGCCGCCATCGCGGCGGAGATGCACGTCACCCTGCGGTTCACCCTCAAGATCCTGCACAAGCTGGTCGCGGCCGGCATCGCGCAGTCTTTCAAGGGCGCCGGGGGCGGCTATCGGCTGACGCGTCCGCCAGGGGAAATCACACTGCGGCAGGTCGTCGAAGCCATCGACGGACCGCTGCTGCTCAACCGCTGCCTGGCGCAGAGCGCCGATTGCAGCCGTCTGGGCGAGCAGAAAGCCTGCTGTCCGTTTCATCGGGCGTTCGCTGACGTCTCCTCTCTGGTCGCCAAGACCATGGACGGCTACACGTTTGACGTGCCGCTGCCGCCAAAATCGTCGGTCAAAAAATCCATATAAAAATCAAAATGCAGGAGGAATGTACCATGAAAAAGTTCATCTGTTCTGTGTGCGGTTATGTCTACGAAGGCACCGAGCCCCCTGAGAAATGTCCGCAGTGCGGCGTGCCGGGCTCCAAATTCAAGGAGCAGGCTTCTGAGCGCGCCTGGGCGGACGAGCACGTTATCGGCGTGGCGCAGGGCGTAGATCCGGAGATCATCGAAGGGCTGCGCGCGAACTTCACCGGCGAATGCACCGAAGTCGGCATGTATCTCGCGATGAGCCGGCAGGCCGATCGCGAGGGCTATCCGGAGGTCGCCGAGGCTTACAAGCGCATTGCTTTCGAGGAAGCCGAGCACGCGGCGAAGTTTGCGGAGCTGCTGGGCGAGGTTGTTTTCCCCGACACGAAGAAGAACCTCGAGCTGCGCGTCGAGGCCGAATACGGCGCGACCGCCGGCAAGAAGGATCTGGCTGTCAAGGCCAAGCAGCAGAATCTCGACGCCATTCATGACACCGTCCACGAAATGTGCAAGGACGAAGCACGCCATGGCAAGGCGTTCGAGGGCCTGCTCAAGAGATATTTCAACAAGTAAAATCCGTATCCATCAAGGATTTCCGGAGCACTCGCCGTTTCGGCGGGTGCTTCTTTTTTGTCTCTTTTGATGCTGTGGGGGATAAAATAAAGGGCAAACATGGAGGACAAGCGGTGGCCAATCCGTTGCCCCCATGCTGCGCGACTTCAGCCTGACGCTGCCGGCGCGCGGTCGGATGCTGCTCTATGCTCCCTCCGGCTGCGGCAAGACGACGCTCACGCGCCTGCTACATACGCCCCTCGTTGGATAAAACGGGAACACCGTTTGCGGAATTGCGGAGCAGGCGGTCAGCTGCGTTTTCTCGCCTGCCTGCACGCAGCGGCCGCATGTTGTCGGCCGGTCCCCCATTTTTGAAAAATACCCCATGATATGGAAAATCACCGATTATTTTTACATAAAAATGCCGCAGAGCCGGCATGCAGCGGTGGGAGGGCGCTGCCATGGAGACAAGCCTGCCGCACTAGGCGGGTTGACGCCCGTCTAATGCGGCAGGGCCGGACGCGGCCATTTCTGGCCGCCGGTCGCTGCGGCGAGCGAAAGCCAAGGCTAACGCCGAAATGGCGGCTCCATAAACCTCATAAACCTCAAAAGCTCCAGTATCGGCGAACCGCTCAACGCGCCGGGCACCGCACTGCATCCCGCATCCCAGCCCGCGCAAATAGCCTCCCTTTGGTACCGCCCCCGTAGATACCGCGCTCTTCATAGATTTGCAAAAGCCTCCAGCAACCTTCAACCGGTTCCCCGTGCATACTGCGCTCTGCCCCGTCGGCCATACGCCTTTTCGCGAAAAACACAGCCTTCTTCCCCTGCCGCAGCGTCCGCTTTTTCTCCTCTCCCGGCGGAATTGGCAAAGAGAAAGAGCAGACAGACAATCATTCTTTCCCAACCACGCGACTATCGCGTGGTTTTCTTGATACAAAAAGCGCGCCCGGGAATAATCCCGGGCGCGTGAGCAAAAAGCGAACAGGGAGAGCAGCCGCCGTCAGCCGACGATACCGCTGCGCTCGATCCCCTGCGTAAACTGCCGCTGCAAGATGAAATAAACAATCATCACCGGCAGCACAACGAGGAAAGTCGCGGCCATAACCACCGCTTCGTTATAGATAAGCTGGTTTTGAATCTCCGTCTCCGTTTGCGCCTCGGAATTCAGAATGCTGAACAGCTCCGGCAGGCGCGCGATGACGACCATCTTGGTGCGCTCACGGATATACAGAACCGACTCATACGTATCCGTCCAGTGCCACACGATGGACAGCACGATGGACACCAGAAACGGCGCTTTGGACATCGGCACGATGACGCGCAGGAAGGTGGAAACCGGTCCGCAGCCGTCCACGCGCGCCGCTTCCTCCAGCTCTGAGGGGATGCCGGTATAGAACTGGCGGAAGATGAAGATGAACACGCCGCCCTTGAGCCCCATGCCGAAGAACGTCGGCAGCACAATGGGCAAATACGAAGTGAGCAGCCGCAGGTTGGCATACAGAATATAGTTCGGGATGGAAATAACCTGCGGGGGCACGATGATGGCCAGAACCAGCAGAACCAGCAGAATGCTTCTGCCCTTAAAGCGGTACCGCGCCAGTCCATAGCCGGCCAGGGAGGCGGAGAACACATGCCCCACCGTGGACAGCAGCGTGACGATCGCGGAGTTCTTCAGGCCCTGCCAATATTGCAGGCCGCGAATGGCCACCGTGTAGTTATCCTTCCAGATGGCCGTCGGGATCCAGCTGACCGTCGGGTCAGCCAGATCGCTCGGCGACTTGAACGAGGTGATGATCATATACAGGAACGGATAAACAAACACGAACGCAATACAGATAATCAGCAAATATTTCACGATGCCCAGCAAAAACCGAGCGATGATCTTCCGCAAAAACGCCGGGAGGTTCTTGGTGTCTTTCAGCTTCCTGCCGAAATTGGTGAAGCTGTACGAAACATTGTCCGCAAATTTCTTAAACATTTCTTCACTCTCCTTCCCGGCTCTCAGTTCTCGACGCCATTGTTGGTCTTACGTGTTGCAAAGAGCACGATACCAACCATCGCCAGCACAACCGCCATATAAATCCAGCTCATGGCCGCTGCGCCGCCATAGTCCGCGACACCGTTTTCGCCCGTACCTGTAACGCCGTTGGTCGTGTTGACGATCAAATTGATCAGCGGGTTGGTCAAGTCGGTCGCGGAATCCACGATCGTATAGATAATGGTCAGCACCGTCACTGGCGCCAAGGAAGGAATCGTGATTTTCCAGAACATCTCCCATTCTGTCGCGCCGTCCACACGGGCCGATTCGTAAACCGAGGTGGAGATGGACTGCAGGCCCGACAGGAAGATGAGGATCTGCACGCCCGACCGCCACAGGATCTGGGTGATCTGGGAGAAAACAAGCTCAATCACCGTGGCAAATTGCGGTGGTATAAATGCCAGCAAATTCTCTGGTACGGTGATACCTCTGCTCATTTCGCTGCTCATCATCTCGTAACCGGCCTGCGCCGCCGCCTGGTCCACTTCCATACCCAGCAGCTGCTGGAGAATATACCCTGTGCCAAGCAGCACCGGCAGGAAGAACATCGTGCGGAAAAGGCCGCGGAACACAATCTTACCGTTGAGCAGCACCGCCAGAATCATGGAGATGATCACAACCGAAGGAACAAAGATGATCATCTGACCCAAGGCATTCATAAACGCGCTGGTGAATTCAGAATTGTTAAACAGCCCTGTATAATTGCGCAGCCCAACGAACTCCATCTCAAAGCCCATGATACGGGTAATCCGGCTGAAGCTCAGCTGCAGAGAGGTAATGATCGGATAGGCAAAGAACACAAGCAGACCGATCAGCCAGGGCAGCATGAAGGCAACCGCTTCCAGCGTTTTTCTTGTCTGGCTCTTGATCTCGGCACGGCTGCGCTGCAGCGTAACCTTGCGTTTCTTCTTCCCCTTCTTTTTCTTACCGGAAGACTTTTTGCCGCTGGATGCGGTTCCGGCCTTTTTCGTGCCCGTCCCGGAGGACTTCTTCGTGCCGGTTGTGGACGAAGATTTCTTCGTACCGGTGGAGGAAGAAGTCTTTTTCGTGCCGGTGGAGGACTTTTTCGTCCCAGTGGAGGAAGTCTTCTTTGTGCCTGTAGAGGCGCTCTTTTTCTTCTCTCCGCCGGGGGCCTCCTTCTGCGCAGCATCGGCATTCGCCTCCGCCGCAGCCGGCGCCGTTTCCGGCTCGCCGGCTGTTGCAGATGCCGGAGACGCCTGGGTCTGCGGCTGCTCGACGGCTTCCGCTGCGGGAGCCGCTTCCTCGGAAGGGGTGGATTCCGCCGCTTCGGGCGGAACAGGCTGTGTCATCGCGGGGATCTGTTCTTCTTGCTGCGCGGGCGCAGCGTTCTGCTCAGAATGTTCCAGTCTTTCCTCTGACAATCCAATCCACTCCTTTCCTTCAGACTACAACGTAATCCGTTGCGGGAATCGTAACATCGCCATAGACATAATCGCTACTGGTGTAGTTGACATACACAACCTTGCCGTTGGCGTATTCAATCCGGTAGACTTCCTGACTGTTCAGCTTCTCGTGCCGCACCATTTCGGAATTCCACACGCAGCTCAGGCGCTCCTTCATGCGGTTGATCACTTCAACCGCTCTGGGACCCCATTGGCTGTACACGGAAGAATACAACCAGTTGGCGTCGGTATATTTGAGGTTCTCCGCGTTTTCTTCCGTCAGCATGAAGTAGGGCATATAACCATACTCGGCCCACTTCAGCTCGATCCAGTTGAGATCATGCGCAAGGTTGCCCGGATACGAGGTATACGGCAGGTAGCTATGCACGACCATCTGGTAGAACGGAATCGACTCATTGGAGATGTCGTATTGCGAATGTTCATAGGAAAGGTTCACAATACGGCTGGCGTTGGACATGGCGTAAAGGTTCGCTTCCGACCAATAGTTCATGCCCTCCGACCGGATCTCGCCCAGCTTCTGCTGAATGAAATCATACGCCTGGGTTCTGGTATAGAAGCTGTGCTCGCTGTAATCATTATACAGCCACCAGCCAAGCCGCTCGATATTCAAGCCGATTCCCATCGATTTTGCGTAATCCACAAAATCCGGCAGGTAATCGTTGAACATCGAATTGAGGTTGCGGACGTATTCGTTATATTTTCTCGAATACAGCGGCAGACCGGAAGAAGTATAGGCCGCATCGGTTCTGGCCGTATAGCCGCTCCGCTCACCGTTAAGCGTCACAGGATTGACGTTGAGCGTGAGCGTAATGCCATTCTGGTTGGCAAACTCCGCCAGCTCCTCCAGCCCGCTGTTTCCGCCCAGCTGCGAGGCCGCTTTTGCCGACGTAGGATTACGGTCATAGCCTTCCTTTTGCCAGCCGTACAAGGCGGTTTGAATCCCCACGCCTGTCTGCTCCCGGATCTCGCCGAGAATCTGCTGCGCTTCCTCAAACGTCGTCTGCGCCATGAACTTGTCGCCCAGCGCGCGCTCCTCATAGATGCCCATGAACAGGTCGATGCCCGCCATCATGTTGTCATCCTGGATGTAATCCTTGAGCAGATCATTCTGAATCAGGTATTCCCGATAGGCCGCCGCCATACCGCTGTAATCCGCCTGGCCCTGCAGGAGGAATTTGTAGGTCATGGCCGCATCTTTCCTCTGAAGCTCGGCCTCAAACCGGGTCACATCCCGGTCGGCGTTGCCCACGCCCGTGCCGCCGATCTCCGACAGATCCACCGGGCGCCGATAGGTAAAGGTGGTATACAACCGGTTCAGTTCCACGACGTAACCGCCGGGGACATAGTTGATGATCGCATCGGCAGAGCCGGAAGAGATAATCGCGAGCAGCGCATGGGAATCATCCTCGCGGATGCCGTAAACCGGCATGCTCGCCGGCGTGACGTTATCGTCGTCGTTGTCCAGGATACTGTCATAATCCATGCGCTCCCTGGATTCGCCGATCCACTGCATTTCGCCCGGAGTCTCGCCGTAGACCTTCCACATATATCTGGCTTCCTGCTCACGGACGTTTTCAACCGTGAAATAGGAAAGCGCGCCGCTGCCGTCAGGATAGAAGACGTAACCGTCTTCCTTATTGGTCTCCACGCAGCCGAACATCGGCAGAACATCCGCGGAAACCAGCATGTAATTCCCCTGCTCAAAGATGCTGTCGCCGGGGATCTCGGCATGCAGCTCATCATCCTTCATATAAATCCGAAGGCTCAGCTGGATGTACTGCGCCTCGAACGCGAAGGTGACCTCGATGCCGCCTTCAATCTCCGTGACGGAGAATTTCGCGCCGTCGTGCGGATAAATCGTCGTTGCAATGCCTTGGTTGTGGTTTGTGTCAATCACATCGATGGTGATGACTGAACTGAGCTTTTTGCGCCACAGCTCCTCGACCCGTTCCAGCGGCTTCTGCTGCAGGTCAACGGAGGACGTCCACATATACCCGCTCGCCAGATCGCGCACAATGATGGAGCAATCCTTCGGATGATACAGCAGCTCATATTTGTCGCTCTTGTAGCGGGAGATATAGCCGTCGTAATCCAGCGGGGAACTCGCCGAATCGTTGACGTACGATTCCTCGTAAGTCTGCATATTCGTCGTGTCCAGCGGCGTATACACAATCCCGTCGTCCGTTTCGTCGTCGGCGCCCGTGATTCTGCAGGAAACCGCCGTCGTCAGCAACATTGCCGCGGTCAGAAGCAGCGCCGCAGCGCGCTTCCATCTGTTCTTCGTCATCCTTTTCACCTACTTTCCTAACAACCGGATTTCTGCGAAGACCGAACCAATCACGCCGAACATCTGCTGCACAATCGCATAAAGCAGGAACACAATGCACCACACGACTACCATTGCCAGCAGCGAGCAAAGCACGCCTTTGATAAACGGTCCGGTCTCATAGTCGTTGAGCACTTTGAAGCTTCCCAAAAACAGCAGGATCGTCCAGATCAGCAGCGCGGAAATCGCGCCGTAATAGAAGAACGCCTGGCCGTTTTCCATCAAGTACGAAAGCAGTGTGAGCGGCCCCAGCAGCGCCGTGGCCGGGATCAGGCTGTACGCCGTGGCAATGGTGAATTCCTTGAGCTTCATTTCCCCGTTGAGGATGGAAGACATCAAATAGGCGATCAGCACCCAGGAAGCCACCGGAACAAGAATCGTCGTGATGTCCATCATGAAGTTCGCCTGCCGCACGTCTACCGTGGTGAACGGGAAATGCACCAGCAGTCGGGACAGGACATAGACGATCGTGAAAAGCACGAAAACCACAATGGCAAACGGCCAACGCATCTGGTCTCTTTTCCGTTTGATCTGCCGGAAGGTGACGGCGGGATGGAAAATGATGCCGGCTATCAGCTGAAAATATTCTTTCTTCTCCATTTTCACTCGCCCCCTTACTTATACAAATCGTCAGATTTTCGCTTGAGCTTGATCAGTCCATACGCAATCAGGAAAATCAGAGCGAACAGAGACAAAACAATCGGCGTAAAATAATAACGGAAAACATTGATTCTGAATTCTGCAAACGCCTTATCGTATCCGTCATAATCATAGCTGTACTGGAAGCTCTCCATTGCCTCAACGTTCTTGCCCTGGCCATACAGCGCCTCGCCGACGCCCATATGCGCATGCATATACGTTTCGTCCATCTTGAGCACTTCCAGCCACAGACCATACGCCTGCTCATAGAGGCCGTCAAAATACATTCTCGAAGCCTCATGCACCTTCTGAATGAAGTCCGTCGGCTCGAAAATCTGAACGCTGCCCTTGGAGGAGTCGGACACGAACAGTCGGCCCGTGCCATCCTCAACATCCAGCGCGGTGGGCAGCATGAACTGCCCCTGCCGGTTGCCCAGACCGCCGAAGAAGGTGATGATGGTTCCCATCTGGTTGGTCTGGACGATATAGCCCAAATTCTGGTCAATCGTGGTCACGATCCCATTGCTGTCAACCGCAATGTCGACATAGTCGACCGTGACATACTCCTGATCGGATGTGCTGTATTCTTCCACTTCATCATAGTTGCCTTCCGGGAACAAGTCGCTGCCCACCATGTTGATCTTCATGATCCGTTTGGGATCCGTGGTCGTGGAAGATTCGGTATTCACGGTGTAGATCATATTGCCGTCCACCGTCAGGTTGACTGCTGGAGGCGGCTGCTTGTTCTCCACCGCTTGGCGTTGCGCCGCCGAGCCGAAGATTCTCACCAGAATATCCGTCACACTCGACTGCACTCTCGTCGCACCGGTGTAGCCCAGGAATTCGCCATCCAGATTCATGGTGAAGAGGCCCTGGTAGCTGCTCTTGTTGAGCACATAGATGGTGCCGGTGTTGGATACGCCGACTTTTTGCGGCATAAAGTTATAGTTGGCGCCCAGCTCTTCAATTTGCCGGATATCGTCCTGGGTGAAGATCGCCTTGACATTATAATCGGAATCATACACCAGCAGGCGACGGTTCTCCGTGTCACAAATATAAATATCGCCTTCCGGGGAGATGCACACGCCTTCCGGCGCGTTGAGATACGTATAGATCACGCGCACGACATAGGGTTCAGAGCCGTCGGAACCGTCAGAAATGACATAATCCATCTGCGTCCCTTCGACAATTCTGCCCGACTCATCGCGCGGAAGGTTCTCCGAACCGGGGATGTCCAGCACTTCGTTGTTTCCGCTGGACCCGGTCTGCGTATTGGAGGTCGTCCCCTCGTTCTCCGCATCGGTTCCTTCTGTGGTTTCCGTCCCTTCCGTGGTACCCGTTCCAGACACGTCGGTATTGCTCGAGCTGGGCAGGCCGGCGCAGAACATGGCCAGCACCTTGCCGTCCGTGGTCGTTTTGAGGACACGGTTGTTGCCCCGGTCGACGATCAGCAGGTTGCCGTCGTTGTCAAACATAATGTCGCTCGGGCTGTCCAGAATGCCGATACCGCCCTCGAAGCGGTTGATGACGCCTGCCGGACGATAGCTCTCCGGCATAGCGACCACTTCGCCGTTGTCGTAGATGGAACTGGTGCGCAGCTGGATGGCCGACGCCGGCACCATCGACGAAAGCAGAAGCAGGGACATCGCAAGACCGATGGAGGAAATTCGAAGCAATATTTTTCTCATAATCGCATCCCCTCCCTTTAAGACTTAATGCCGGAATAGCCCATGGCATCCAAGACACGCGCCTGCATAACCACATAAATGATGATGGTTGGCGCCGTTGTTAGCAAGCTTGCGGCCTGCATGGCGCCCTGACGGGACAGCGTACCAGTCTGGTTAATCAGCTGCAGCGCCAGCGGCAGCGTCTTCATGGCCTGATCCTGAATATACACCAGGGCGTTGAAATAGTCGTTCCAGTTGGCCACAAAGGCGAACACGATAACCGTGGACAGCGCCGGCTTGAGGCACGGCATGATAATTTTCCAGAAGATCGTCCATTCTCCCGCGCCGTCGAGATACGCCGCCTCGATGAAGTCCCCCGGGATCTGATCGCAGAACTGTTTGAGCAGGAAGAGATAATAGCTCGAAACGATTTTCGGGATAATCATAACCCAGTAGGTATCGTTCAGATGCAAGGCGTTCGTGATCAGATAGGACGGGATCGCCGTGGTCTGCGTGCCGAAGCTCAGCGCCATGACCAGGACGGCGAAGATGAAGTTCGCGCCCTTGAGGTTGAATTTCGCCAGTGCGTAGGCGCACATGGCGCAGATCACAACCGTCAGGAACACCGTCGCAACCGTGGTCAGAAGGCTGTTAAACACATACCGGGAAAACGGCACCGACGTGGAGGAGATCGCCGCCGACAGGTTCTTGAAATTATCCAGCGTCGGGCTGGAGACGTAAAACCGCGGCGGATAAATCAGCAGCTCGTCAATCGGCTTGAACGCTGTCACGACCATATAAACCAGCGGCAACATCATCAGCACGATCAGCGCGAGCATGAAAATGTACAAAAGGAAATGCGAAAGCTTGAACCACCGGCGGATATGCCGCAGGCGCCGGAAGAACCGGGTGACCGCAGAGGATGGAAGCGTGGCGGTCTGCTGTGTGAGCATGTATCGCGGAATCGCTTGTTGTTTCGCTCTTGCCATAACTTCTCCTCCCCTCTTAATCCGTCGTGCGGAACACTCTCATGCAGATGCGTCCGAGCAAAATCGTCGTGATGGCCAGCACAATGGAAATTGCCGATGCATAGCCCATCTGGAACCGGGTGAACGCATAATCATACAAGTGTGTCACAATGGTGTGGGCCGCATATTCCGGCGACGGCATACCGGCAATGTTGACGGCGATATCGAACACGCCGAACGAACCGACGACGGTGTTGACCGCGCCGAACAGCAGCTGCGGCTTCATCTGCGGCCAGGTGATGTACGCCATCTCCTGGAACTTGTTCTTCACGCCGTCGATGGACGCCGCTTCATACAAATCCTTCGGAATGTTCTGCAAACCAGCCAGGAAAACCAGGAACTGGTTGCCCATACTCATCATCAGAGAGACGAAAATAACAACCGGCATGATCGTGTCCGGGTTGGTCGTCCACAGGATCGGCTCGGTGATGATCCCCCACTTGAGCAGATAGTAGTTAAACAGACCATAGCGGTCGCCAGCGAAGAAGTACAGCCAAATCTGGCTGAGCGCGATACCGCTGGCCAGCGTCGGCGTATAAAAGCCGAGGGTGAACGCCTTGCGGAATTTCAGATTGTTGATCACCCAAGCCAGCACAAAGGCCAGCAGGAAGCTCGTCGGGCCGTAGATAATCGCATAAACCAGCGTATTCTGAACGGCAGTCAGGAACAGGTCGTCTTCCAGGATCAAGGTCTTGAAGTTTTCCAGGCCGACGAAGCTCCACGGCTGGATCATATTATAGTTCGTCAAGCTGTAAAATGCGCCTACCAGAAGCGGAAGAATCGTAAACACAAAGAACAGAAGCAAGCCGGGAATTACGAACATGTAGCGGTTGATCGTCCGCAGCCGTCTTGTGCGTTTGCCGGCCTTTACCGCATCGGCATGAGAAAGCGCAGTCTGCATTTCTCTTCCCTCCTAACTCATGAAATCGTATAGGCATCGGCCGGAACTTCTCTGTTATATTCCTCACGCTTGTTCCAGATCTCCTGGTTGATATCCTTCACAGCCATGAGCAGGGAGTCGCGGGCCCGGTACGTACGTGTAACTGCCACTCGGTTGAATGCATTGCTGACGTGGCGGGCGGTGAAATAGCTTCCCAAGCAGTTGGGCGTCGTCACCGCAAGCCGCTGGGCCTCCGCAATGATCTCACCATGATTGGAATCCCAGGTCATACGCTCAAACGCTTCGATATTGGAGGGCAGCCAGCGCGCGTCGCGGCCAACAACCGCTTCCACTTCATTGCCAAAGTAAACCTGCGTATCGGTTCTCGTCCACCACTCGAGCATCTTCCAGGAAGAATCCACTTTCTGGCTGTTGCCCATGATGAAGCAATAGGTGCCCGCGGTACCCGTTGTGGTTCTGTCGATATATTCGTTTCCGTTCTCGTCGGTGCGAACCGTGCCGGGGATGGGCGCGATGGTCCATTTACCCTGCATTTCCGGCGCCGCGATCAAAAACTGCATATATTCCGTGAAGGTACCCAGGCCGATGGGCATGTCGCCCGAGCGGAACTGGTTGAAGAAGTTGGCCGTCACAGGGATTCCCTGCTCGACATACATATCCGTCCACTGCACAAACGCGTTATATGCCGCGTCCGTATCCAAGCCGGTACGCATGAAGTCATATTCCACGCCATCCGTGCCCACGTCGGAGCGATAGTAGCTGCCGCCGTTTTGATACAGGAACACGTCAAAACCGCCCGCATACCAGAACTGCATGTCGTTTTCATACAGCGCGGGGATCACCACGCCGCACAGCTCATCCCAGGTTTCCGGCGCTTCTATGCCAATCCGATCGAAAATATCCGTGCGGTAGAACATCACCAGGAAGTTGGTCGATTCAGGAATGGCGTAAATATGATCTTCAAAAATAACCGGGGTAAAGAGCGATTCATGGAACCGGCTCTTGACTTCCTCGAATCCTTCTAGCTCATCCAGCGGCGTCATAGCGTCACGAATGGAAAATTCCACCGCATCCGTCGGAGCCGCGCCCATAACCACGTCCGGCGCGTTGCCGGAAATGTACGACAGCATCAGCACGCTGGTGCCGTTCGCGCTTAGCTGACCGTTCGGCAGGACGTTGACATTCACGCCGATACCGGTCTCCGGCGTGAAATCACGCTTGACCTGCTCGCGGAACACTTCGCACCATTCATTACCACGGCTGATCCACACGTCGATGCTCTCCTGCGTACCGCTGATCACACCGATGCTGTTATAATCCTTGAAGAAGGACAGCCAGAACTCCATGAAGAACTTGTAGATCCGATCAAAGAAGCTGGCTTCCTTGATGTCGAAGTTCTCATTCTGCGCCGCGAAATAGATCGTATCGATCTCCAGCGACTGCGCTTCCATTTCCGTCACCCAGGTGGTGATGTCGGTCGCCGCTTTGGTGATCTGGTCCAGCTCTGCCGGAATCTGGAACGTGTCGCTGTGCAGCTGCTCAAACAGATCCGCGATGGTGTTGAAATTGCTCACCATGCCGGGACGTCTGTTGCTGATCGCCATGAGCTGCTCGTTGATCTGCAGCATGGAGGTGCGCAGCTCAGACAGGATTTCCTGGAGATTGGGGATCCAGCGCTGCAGCTGATAGTCATAGTTGGGGTCGGGGTCGGTACCCGTACGGATGCGGATGTCGCTGTACAGATCCATGATCCGGTCAACGTTCTCCTCCAGCTGACGGATGATATCCGCCGTGTCGCCCATCACAACCGTCAGCGTCAGCGTATCGCCCGGCTCCAGATAGAACAGCCAGGGATCGTCGCCGCCCAGCGTGACGTTTTCATAGGAGCTGGAATAGTCAAACTTGATGGCCGCGCATTCGGCAAACGGCACCTCGCCGTTGATCTCCAGGCGGCGGAACGAAGGCAGGCCGTCGCCCCAGTTCTGCAGAACATGGAAGCCGATCTTATACAGGCCCGGCTGCGTGACGTTGACCGTCCACGTGGCCGCCTCGCCGCCCGCGCTCCAGTTCTCCGCGCCCATGACGTTGAGCACCTTGCGCTCGAAAGAGTAGGGCTCCGTGGAAGGATCGGTCCCGTACTCACGGCGCACGGAGGTGCTGTTACGGAACGTGATCTCCTCCGCTTCCAGGCGAACCGAACCCACGCCGTTCTGGTAACCCTGCTCGGCATAATACTGCTTGATCTGCTCGTAGGTCATCAGCTCTTCCGGGGGCACGAAAGAGATCTCCTTGATGGCCAGCATCTGGCTTCTATAATTGAGGGTGAGCGTGTGCTCGCCTTCGGTGAGATAGAACTGCAGCGGCAGCGCCTCGCGCAGGGAAGGATCGTAAACCAGCTGCGTCTGCCAACCGAAAACCTCCGAGAGAGAGGGACGGATATCGTCGCCCTCGAGGCCCTCGCCGACGTCGGTCTGCGTCACGTCGCCGTTCTCGACATATTTGCGGTACAGGGGGTTGGCACGCGCTTCCTCAAACGGCAGCGCACCGTCGATGAGGATGTCGCGCTTGACCTCGTCATAAGAACCCTCCAGCGCGTCGTAAACGAACTGCAGATTATACAGGCCCGCCTGCTCCACGTAGAATGTCCAGGTGTAAGAAGTATTCTGATTGCCGACGGTGCTGCCGGGATTGGTGTAATCCCAGATGAACACTTCTTCATCGTTGTGGTTGCCGATCGTCACGACCGAACCGTCGTTGCCGACCGCCGTCGTGGGATCGATCACAATCGGCTCCGTCCCGAGCGGATACCCATTCTGCTCGTACTGATTTTTCACGTCGGCGTAAGACGCTTCTCCGTCCGTGTCTGTGTCCGTCTCCTCGTCCTGTCCCTCCTGCGTCTCCGACTGCGTCGCGTCGCTCTCGGGAAGCGTCTCCTCCGCGCCCGCAGGCTCCGCGAACACCGCGACACTGGTGGACAGAAGCATCATGAGCGTAAGACACAGAGCCGTGAACCGCTTTGCAAAACTTGCGCCTGTCATTTTGCTACCTCCTAATGAAAATTATGCCCTTGGATTTGTCGGATGCAAACAAAACAACACAGACCAAAGCAAGCCTCTGCCTTGGCTGTTTCCCCCGTTCATTGTTCTGTTTGCACAAAAATTGCGTTCTCAATTGTGCGAATTGCACAATCAAAGTCCGCAATTGATTTGTGATTGTCACTATTCTATCGTATTTCCCGCATTTTGTCAATATTCCCACGCGGCCCCCAGCGGTACAATGCCCGGTCGAATGCGGACCGACGAGCCGCGAGGTGGCATTCTTCCGTTATTGACAACAATAACTTTGTGCAATATGCCCATTTAAGTAGAACATTTGTTCCACTTTGCATTCGTGAAATATGTCTAGAATATACATGTGCGTTTTATATTCCCTTCATAAACCGCGATCCGCCAGGAAAATGCCGGCTTTCAGCGCGGTTCACGCGGCGCGGCGGGGCATCCGGCCCGCCCGTCTCTGCCTGCAACGCCGTCAGCGGCGCGGCCAGGCCGGCTCGCGCACCAGGCGCGCCAGCGCCGGGAAAAGGGCGCGGTACCCCGTTTCGGTGATGTGCATCCCTTCGATGGTGTATTCCGCCTTCAGCCGCCCCTGCGCGTCGCGCAGCGGGGCGTTGAGGTCGACGAAGCGCGCGCCGCGCCGGGCCGCGAGCTTCTCCGCCGCGCGGTTGGCCTCGTCGATCCGGCCGTTGTTGCGCAGCCGCAGCAGCCCGCGCATGAAGTCGTCCGGCGCGGCGTCCTCGTTGACGGGATAATACGCCATCATATAAATCTCTACCTCCGGCAGCCTGTCCTGCACCGCCGCGAGGATTTTTTCATATTGCTCCATCAGCCCTTCGACCGTCACGTCGAGGCTGGTCAGGTCGTTGGTGCCGATATTGATGAACAGCCGCGCCGGCGCAAGATCGAAAATACAGACGTCGAGCGCCTGCAGCAGCTCCCCCGTCACGAAGCCGCCGACGCCGCGGTTATAGATCGTGCGCTCGACGCCCATCTCCCGCACGAATTCCTCCGTCGGGAACATCTCCATCAGCGACGAGCCGGCGAACACGATCTGCCCCCGCCGGCAGGCGCGGTTGTCCGCCTCGTACTGCGCCAGGCGGGCCTGCTTATCCGGGCTCATCTGCGCGAAACGCTCCTGCGTTGTCTGCATAGCTCTTTCCTCCCCCGGCGGCGCGGGGCCGCCTTCCTTTCATCAAAGGGCGGCGAAGCGCCGCCGCGCCCCGCCGTCCCGCTGTTGCCGTCCCTGTTTACGCGGCCATCATTCGCAGACCGCGCGGTGGAACACTTTCTTGCCCTTTTTGATGACGACGCCGTCCGCGAACGCCGCCTGCGGCACCGTCTGATCGATCGACGTCACCTTTTCGCCGTCCAGGCTGACGCCGCCCTGCTCGATCAGGCGGCGCGCTTCCCCGCGGGAGGGCGCGAGCTTGGTGCGGATGAGCAGGTCGATCACGCCGATGGCCCCGTCGGAGAAATCCGCCGCGGCGAGCGCCGTGGTGGGCATATCCTCGCTGACGCCCCCTGCGCCGAATACCGCGCGCGCGGTCTCCAGCGCCTTGTCGGCTTCCTCCTTGCCGTGCACGAGCTTCGTGACCTCGTAGGCCAGCACTTCCTTCGCGTGGTTGATCTCCTGGTCGCGCAACGCGGCGAGCCGTTCGATCTCGTCCAGCGGCAGGAACGTGAGGAATTTCAGGCACTTCTCGACGTTCGCGTCGTCGGTGTTGCGCCAGTACTGGAAGAATTCGTAGGGGGACGTCTTGTTGGGATCGAGCCAGACGGCGCCCTTCTGCGTCTTGCCCATTTTCTTGCCGTCGGCCGTGGTGAGCAGCGCGAAGGTCAGGCCATAGACCTCCTTGCCCTCCTTGCGGCGGATGAGCTCGATGCCGCCGAGGATGTTCGACCACTGGTCGTCCCCGCCGAATTCCAGCGTGCAGCCGTAGTCCTTATATAATTTATAGAAATCATAGCCCTGCATGAGCATGTAATTAAATTCAATGAACGAAAGCCCGCGCTCCAGACGGGACTTGAAGCATTCGGCCGCCAGCATGCGGTTGACCGAGAAATGCACGCCCACGTCGCGCAAAAACTCGATATAGTTGAGCCCCAGCAGCCAGTCGGCGTTGTTGACCATCCTGGCCTGCCCTTCGGAAAAGTCCACGATCTTCTCCATCTGCTTTTTGAAACAGTCGCAGTGGTACTGGATCTTCTCCGGGGTGAGCATCTCGCGCATGTCCGTGCGTCCGGAAGGGTCTCCCACCATGCCGGTGCCGCCGCCGAGCAACGCGATGGGGCGATTGCCGGCCCGCTGCATATGCCGCATGATGATCAGCTGCATCAGATGCCCCACGTGCAGGCTGTCCGCCGTCGGGTCAAAGCCGATATAGAACGTCACGCCGCCCTTGTCAATCAGCTCCTTGACCGCCGCCTCGTTGGTGCACTGGGCAATCAGTCCTCTTGCCCGCAGCTCTTCGAACAAACTCATCAATCTTCCTCCTACTGTTTTTGATATCTATCCTTCAACTCTGCCCCGCGCCCGCGGGACCCGAGCGAAAGCCGTCATTTCTCTCCGCCGTGCGCGTGCGCCAGCAGCTCGCCGGCGCTCTGCAGCGTCGAAGGGGTGATCAGGTCGCCGCCAATGATGCGCGCCAGCTCCTCGCAGCGCCCCGCATGGTCGAGCGGGCGGATCTGGGTGAAGGTGCGCCCGTCGCGCACCGCCTTGGAGATGAGCATATGCCGGTCGCCATAGGCCGCGATCTGCGCCAGGTGCGTCACGCAGAGGATCTGATGCTGCCGCGCGATCTCGTGCAGCTTGACGCCGATTTTCTGCGCGGCGCGGCCGCTGACGCCGGCGTCGATCTCGTCGAAGACCATCGTCGGCACCTCGTCCCGCCCGGCCAGCGCGTTCTTGATGGCCAGCATGATGCGCGACAGCTCGCCGCCGGAAGCGATCTTCGCCAACGGCCGCGGCGCCTCGCCGGGGTTGGCCGACAGCAGAAACTCCGCTTCATCCGCGCCCCGCGGCGTCAGATCCGCCGCCGGGGTGAGCGCCGTGAGGAACCGCGCGGACGGCATGTCGAGGAATTGCAGCTCCCGCTCGACCGCCGCCGTCAGCTGCGCGGCGGCCTGCTCGCGCTTGTCGTGCAGGCAGGCGGCGTATTCCTCCGCCTCCCGGCGCGCCTCCTCCGCCTGCCGCGTGAGCCGGTCGAGCAGCTCGTCCCGGTTGACAAACTCCGACAGCTCCTGCTCGGCCTCGTCGCGGTAAGCCAGGATCTCCTCGATGTTCGCGCCGTATTTCTTCTTCAGGCGATAGATGCGGTCGATGCGGCTCTCGATCTCGTCGAGATTCTCCGGCTCGTCCTCCATGCCGTCGAGAAACTCCCGCAGCCGGGAAGCGCATTCTTCCATCTGGTAGGACAGGTCAAACAGCCGTTCCGCTTCGGGCGCGAGCTCCTCGCTCACGCCGGCGATCTCCTGCAGCGCGCCCGCCGCCGCCTGCGCGAGCTCCACGGCGCCCGCCGCCTCCTCCCCGCGCAGCGCGGCATAGGCCCCGCCCGCCGCCTGCACGATTTTCTCGAGGTTCTGTAACTTTTTGCGCCGGGCGAGCAGCTCTTCCTCCTCGCCGGGCGTGAGCTCCGCCGCGTCGATCTCCTCGATCTGGTAGCGCAGCAGGTCGATGCGCCGCTCCTTCTCCTGCTCGTCGGTCTGCAGCGCTCGCAGCCGCTGCGTCACGGCGCGCCATTCGTCATAGGCCCTGGTGTACGCCTCCAGCAGCACATCCGTCTCGGCGAAGCGGTCGAGGATCCCCAGATGCTGCTGCGGCTGCAGCAGCGACTGGTTGTCGTGCTGGCCATGGATGTTGATCAGCAGGTTCCCGGCTTCGCGCAGCGTCGCCACCGGTACCGGCCGCCCGCCGATGCGCGCGCTGCCGCGCCCGTCCCTCGTGATCTCCCGCTCGAGGATGAGGTTGCCGTCCTCGTCCGGCGCAGCGCCCAGCGCCGCGAGCGGCGCGAGCAGGCTCTCCGGCAGCAGGCAGAACACCGCCGAAACGCAGGCTTTGTCCGCGCCCGTGCGGATGATCTCGCGGTTGGACCGCTGGCCCAGCACGAGATTGATCGAGTCGATGACGATGGATTTGCCCGCGCCGGTCTCGCCCGTGAGGACGTTGAACCCGCGGTCAAATTCCACATCCGCGCGCTCGATCACCGCCACATTCTCAATTGTCAGTCGAAAAAGCATCCGTTTTCACCGTCCTGCCGCCGGCTCTCCCGGCGCGTATGGATTTCCCGTCTCCCGCCGCCTCACACGAAGCGGCCGCTGAGCTGCGCGCACAGCCGCTGAGCTTCCCGCTCGCTTTTCATCAGGATAAAAATGGTATCGTCCCCCGCGATGCTGCCCACGATCTTCAGCTCGGCGCTCTGCCGGTCGAGCATGGAGCAGACCGCCGGCGCCGTCCCCGGCGAGCAGCGGATCACCACCGTGTTGCCCGCATAGTCGAACCGCGCCTCCACCTCGCGCAAAAAGCTCGCCAGGCGCGACTGCGCCGCTTCCTCGCGCGAGTGGGCGGAAAGGGCATATTTCGATCCGCCCGACTCGGCGGGCACTTTGATCAGCCGCAGCTCGCGGATGTCGCGCGAGACGGTGGCCTGCGTCACCGGGAACCCCGCCTCCCGCAGCAGGGCGGACAACGCCTCCTGCGTCTCGACGTCCCGGCTCCCGATGATCTGCAAAATTTTCTCATGGCGCTGCGATTTCATTCGGACGACCCCTCTCCTTCCCCGCCGCCGGCCCCGCTCAGACCCGGCGGGTGAGTTTGCGATGCATCACTTCGAAAAATTCCGTTTCCCGCAGGCGCAGCAGCTTGACGCGCCGCTCGGAAAGGCGGATGACGACCGGCTGCTCCGGCGCGACCGGCACGCTGATCTCTCCGTCGACCGTCAGGTGCGTATCCTCTGAATGCACCATGACCTCCAGCGTGGAGTTTTCGGAGAACAGCAGCGTGCGCGAGGACAGCGCATGCGGGCAGATGGGCGTCGCGAGCAGCAGCCGCAGCGTCGGCTCGACGATGGGCCCGCCCGCCGAGAGGCTATAGGCCGTGGAACCGGTGGGCGTCGCGACGATCAGGCCGTCCGCGCGGTATTGCTCGACGAGATTGCCGTCCCGCCGGAGCGTCAGGTCGACGATCTTGGACACTTCCCCTCGCGACACCACCGCGTCGTTGAGGCAGTCGAACGTCTTCTCCCCCGCCGTCACCGCCAGCATGCTGCGCTCCTCTATGCGGTATTCGCCCCGCAGCAGGCCGGCCAGCAGCGGGATCTCCTCCGCCTCCAGCTCGGCGATGAAGCCCAGGTGCCCGCAGTTGATGCCCAGCACCGGCGTGCCGTACTGCGCAGCGCGGCGGGCGCTGTGGATGATGGTCCCGTCGCCGCCCACCGTGAGAACCGCCTCCGCCTCGCGGTAAATCTCCTCCGCCGGGCGATATGCCGCGCCCGGCGCCGCCCCGGCGAATTCCTCCGGCAGCAGCACTTCGGCCCCCAACGCGCGCAGCTGCGCCGCGGTGCGTCCCGTCAGCGCAAGCCCCAGATCGCGCTGTGGATTGGGAATGATTCCCAGGCGCTTCATCCCGCCTCCGTCCTTTCTCCGTGAAGTCGTCCGCAGCGCAGGTTCAGCGCCGCAGCGCCGCGAACGCCGCCTGCACGAGCGCGCGGACAGGCGGCGCATGCAGGGAGGGGGCTTCGTCCCCCTTATATAACAGCATCAGATATTCGATATTCCCGTCTCCCCCGCGGATGGGGGAGAACACGGCGTCCCGCACCGCGAGGCCGCACAGCCGCGCCGCGGAAAAAACATCCTCGAGCACCCGCTCGTGCACCTTCGGCTCCCGGACGATCCCGCGCTTGCCGACGTGCTCCCGCCCGGCCTCGAACTGCGGCTTGACGAGGCAGACCGCCTCCCCGCCGGCGCGCAGCAGCGCCGCGATCTTGGGCAGCACCAGCCGCAGGGAAATGAAGGAAACATCGCAGCAGATGAAATCCATCGCCGGCAGCGCCGTCTCGTCGAGCGTGCGGATGTTGCAGCGCTCCATGTTATGCACCGCGGGGTTTGCCCGCAGCGCCGGCGCGAGCTGCCCGCTGCCCGAATCGACGGCATAGACCTCGCGCGCGCCGTGACGCAGCAGGCAATCGGTGAAGCCGCCGGTCGAAGCGCCGATGTCCATCGCCGTCACGCCCGCCAGCCGCAGCCCGAACGCCTCCACAGCCCGCTCGAGCTTGTCGCCCCCGCGGGAAACGAAGGTCTCGTTCTCCGCGCAGGAGGCGACCTCGTCCGCCGGCGTCACCGCATACGCGCACTTGCGCACGACGCAGCCGTTGACCGTCACGCGGCCGGCCTCCACCGCCTCCTGCGCCCGCGCGCGGCTGCGCGCGAGGCCTGTCTGCACGAGATACTGGTCAAGTCGCATCGTCCCGCGCCTCCAGCACCGCCGCCGTCACGCCGTCGGCGTCCAATCCCAGGTCGTGCAGCGCTTCCTCGCAGGTCGACTGCCGGACGTACTGCCCCTCCACCGCGCGCAGCCGGTACCGGCCGGAAAACCCGCGCTCCAGCAGCGCGGCAGCCAGCCGTTCGCCCACGCCGCCCGTGCGCATGCCTTCCTCGAAGAAGAAAATCTCCCGGCCCGCCGCCGCGCGGTCGATGGCCTCGGCCGGCAACGGCTGGATGCGGATGAGCTGCAGCACATCGGCCCCGATCCCCGCCTCCCGCAGGCGGCGGCGCGCCTCCAGCAGCTGGGTGGTCAGCACGCCATACGTCACCAGCAGCGTCGCGCCGCCCCGCCCAAACAGCCGGTATTCCGGCGTGGCGAAGTCCGGCGCCTCCTCCGGCGGCTCGCCGCCGCGCGGATAGCGCACGGCCGCAGGGCCGTCGGTCTCATATAGGGCCCGCTTGAGGCAGGCGCGCAGCTGCGCGAAATTGGAGGGAGAATCGACCGTCATATGCGGCAGCGCGCCGAGGAAGCTGACGTCGAACAGCCCCTGGTGCGTCTCGCCGTCCTCCCCCACCACGCCCGCGCGGTCGATGGCCAGCACCACATGCGCGCGCGGCAGGCAGATGTCGTGATTGATCTGATCATAGGCGCGCTGCAGGAAGGAAGAATACACCGCCAGGACCGGGCGCAGGCCGCCGCGCCACAGCCCGGCCGAGAAGGTCGCCGCGTGCTCTTCCGCCATCCCCACGTCAATCACGCGCTCGGCGGGCAGCGCCTCCAGCCCGGTGCCGATGGTCATGGCCGCCGTGACGGCGCGCAGCTTATCGTCCTCGCCGCACCAGTCCGCCAGCGTCTGGCCGAAAACGGAGGAGAACGTCGGCTTGCCGCCCGCTTCCCGCTCGCCTGTCATGATGTCGAAGCTCGGCAGGCCGTGGAACGTGTCGGGCTGATGCTCGGCGTAAGGATACCCCTTGCCCTTGATGGTCTGCACATGCACGAGCACCGGCCGGTGCATCTCCTTGGCGCGCCGCAGCAGGCGCGTCAGATCCGTGAGGTTGTGCCCGTCGCAGGGACCGAGATATTTGAAGCCCATCTTCTGGAAGATCGTGTCGTCCAGAAACAGGTCGCGCAGCTTATCCTTGACGGCGACGAACACGCGCCGCAGGCCGCCGCCGATGCCGGGGATGGAGGAAACCAGCCGGTCAAAGCGCGCCTTGAAGCGGAAATACTGCTCGCCGTTGCGCAGCCGGGTGAGATATTTCGCCATCGCGCCGACGCTGCGGTCGATGGACATGGCGTTGTCGTTGAGCACCACAATGAGCGGCTCGGCGCTGCGCCCGCTGTGGTTGAGCGCCTCAAACGCCATGCCGCCGGAAATGGAACCGTCGCCGATGACGCACACGACGCTGCCCGGCTCGCCCTGCACGGTCTTGGCTTTGGCCAGACCGTAGGCCACCGAGACCGACGTGCTGCTGTGCCCGGCGATGAAAATATCATGCTCGCTCTCCTCCGGCTTGGGGAAGCCGGACAGGCCGCCCTTCTGCCGCAGCGTGTCGAAGCGCCCGCCGCGCCCCGTGACGATCTTGTGCGTATAGCACTGATGCCCCACGTCCCAGATGATCTCATCCACGGGGGAGTCGAACACCCGGTGCAGCGCGAGCGTCAGCTCCACCACGCCCAAATTGGACGCGAGATGCCCGCCGTTATGCGAAACCGTGCGGATGAGCAGCGTGCGGATCTCCCCCGCGAGGGCGGTGAGCTCCGCGTCGGTCATCTGTTTGATTATCTGCGGAGACAGTTGCGTCAGATCCGCCATGCTTCAGGCCTCCGATCCCCCTGAGGAAAAATAGGTTCCGCTGCCGGCCGCCGCGCGGATAGCGAGGAACGCCCTTACGCAAAGCGGATTCAGCCGCCGTATTGATAAATCATCGAAATCAGGATTCCCAGCAGCGCGCCGCCGAGCACCTCCATCGGGGTATGGCCCAGCAGCTCCTTGAGATCCTTTTTGCGCTCCGGCAGGCCATCCTCCCCCAGTTCGTCGTTCTTTTCATATTCGTCCATCATTTGGTTGAGGATCTTCGCATGTTCGCCCGCCGCGCGGCGCACGCCCATCGCGTCGTAGATGACGATGGCCGACAGCGCAGCCGCGATGGCGAACTCCGCCGACGAATAACCGCACACCTGCGCCACGCCCATCGTCAGCGCGCACACCGTCGCCGTGTGCGAGCTGGGCATGCCGCCGGAGCCGTAAAGCCTCTCCAACTTGACATTGTGGTGCGACACGAGATTGATCAGGAATTTGATCAGCTGCGCGCAGCACCAGGCGAGGACGCAAAGATTCAATAAGTAGTTGGAGAACAGCCTCTGCATCAACTCCATTTCCAACGTCCTTCCCTTTCTCAGGCCTTCGCCCGTTCTTCCCTTCTGCCGCCAGGCCGCGTATCTTTCACTGCAGCCGCACAGCCAGCGCCTGCGCCAGCTCTGCGAGCGGCCGGCCTTTTTCCCCAAAGGGTATTGTAGCCGAAATCGCCTCGTTTGTAAACACCCGCACGCGCTCCATCGCCGTCTCGACGCCCAGCACCGAGACGAACGTCGATTTCTGCTGCCGCGCGTCGCTGCCGGCCGGCTTGCCCAGCTGCTCGGTCGTGGCCGTCGCGTCGAGCAGGTCGTCCACGATCTGGAACGCCCGGCCCAGCGCCCCGGCATACCGCGCCGCCGCTTCCAGCGCTGCGCGGCTCCCGCCGCCCGCGAGGCAGCCCAGCACGCAGGACGCCTGCATCAGCGCGCCCGTTTTCTTCCCCTGCAGGTCGCACAGCACGTCCTCCCCGCAGGGTGTGTTTTCGTATTCCATATCGATCGTCTGCCCGCCGACCATGCCATGCATGCCGATGCACCGCGCCAGCTCCGTCACCGCCGCAAGCCGCGCCCCAGCGGACAGATTCTCCGCGCCGGCCACCGTCTCAAACGCCAGCGACTGCAGCGCATCTCCCGCCAGCAGCGCCGTCGCCTCGCCGAACACCTTATGGCAGGAGGGCTTGCCGCGGCGCAGGTCGTCGTCGTCCATGCAGGGCAGGTCGTCGTGAATGAGCGAATACGCCTGGATCATCTCCACTGCGCAGGCAAAGGGCAGCGCATCCGCCGCCGCGCCCCCGCACGCTTCGCAAAAGCGCATCGCGAGCTGCGCGCGCACGCGTTTGCCGCCGCCGAGCAGCGCATACCGCATGGCCTCCACCACGCGCGCCTCCCGGCACTGGGTCTTGGGCAGCGCCTGCTCGAGCGCCTCGTCGAGCATTGCCAGCATCTCTTTTTGCTCCGTCACGCCTGTGCCTCCGTTTCCCCGCCGTCCTGCGGCTGCGCCTGTGGATCGAGCAGCACCTTGACCTGCAGCTCCGCCTCGTCGATGACCTTCGAGCACTGGCGGATGCGCTCCGCCGCCTCTTTATAAAGCTCGATGGCCGTCTCGATGGGCGTCTCGGGATTCTCGATGAGCGCCGCGATCTCCTCGAGGCGCCGGATGGATTCTTCAAAGCGCACGTTTTCTTTCCCGTCTTTCACGAATATTCCTCCGTTATTTCCTCCACGCGGCAGGCGGCCTTCCCGTCCCGCAGCGTCAAAAGCACCCGCTCCCCGGCAGCCAGCTGCCGCACGCTCGCGACCCGGCCGCCCGCTTGATCCGCCGCAAACAGATACCCCCGCGCCAGCACCCGCAGCGGGCTGATGTCGTCCAGCCGCTGCGCGAGCAGGCCCAGCCGGTGTTTCTGCTCGCGGGTCCGCTCCGTCGCCGCCGTGCAGACCGCCGACGCCGCGGAATCCAGCAGCATCCGCCGCGCGCCGAAGATGGCTTCCGGGTCGGAAAACGCGCGGCGCTTCTTCATTGCCTCCAGCTGCACACGCCAGCGCGTCGTTTTCCCCCGCAGTATCGTCTCCAGCCGGCGCCCTGTCTCCTGCAGCGCCGCGCGCACCTTCTGCAGGTCGGGCGCGGCCAGCTCCGCCGCGGCCGACGGCGTGGGCGCGCGCAGGTCGGCGACAAAGTCGCAGATGGTGGTATCCGTCTCATGCCCGACGGCCGAAATGACCGGGATCGTCATGGAGTAAACCTTGCGCGCCAGTTTCTCTTCATTAAACGCCCACAGGTCCTCGATCGACCCGCCGCCCCGCCCGAGCAGGATGACGTCGGCCCCCCGGTTCTTTTCAAACCAGTCCAGCGCGGCGCACAGGCTGTCCACCGCGCCCTCGCCCTGCACGAGCGCCGGATGCACGATAACCTCCGCCACGGGATAGCGCCGGGAGAGGATATTGAGCATGTCGTGCACAGCGGCGCCCGATTTCGAGGTGATGATACCGATGCGCTGCGGGAACCGCGGCAACGGCCGCTTGTGCGCGGGGTCGAAAAGCCCCTCGGCCGCCAGCCGCTTCTTCATCTGCTCAAACGCCAGGTGCAGCGCGCCGACGCCGGCCGGCTGCATCTGATTGACGTAAATCTGATACTGCCCGCTTTTTTCATAGACGGACACCCGGCCCGACACGATGACGCGCATGCCGTTCTCCGGCAGAAACGGCAGCGCCTGCGCCGCCGAGCGGAACATCACGGCCGAGATGACCGCGCCCTCGTCCTTGAGGGAAAAATAAAAATGCCCAGACGCCCGGTGGTTGGTGAAATTGGAAATCTCACCCTCGAGCAGCACCGACGACAGGTGCTTGTCCTGCTCGAGGATGGATTTGATATATTTCGTCAGTGCGGAAACCGTCAGAATCAACGCGCTTCCCTCCCCTTCCCGGCCGGGATGCGCTCACGCATTGTCCGCCGTCTGCTTCTCGGGCGCCTCAAGCTCCCGCGCGGCCGTGCCGAGAATGCCGTTGACGAAAGCGTAATCCTCTTCGCCCGCATAGGTCTTGCAGAGGTTGACCGCCTCGTTGATGGAGACGCTCGCCGGGATGGAGTCATCAAACTGCATCTCATACATCGCCAGCCGCAGGATCGCGAGGCTCACGCGCGAGATGCGCTCCAGGCGCCAGCCGCGCGCCAGCCGCGCGATGGTGGCGTCGAGCGTCTCCAGGTGCGCGATCGTCCCCTCGGCCAGCTCCCGCGCGAACGGCGGCACCTGCACGTCGCGCGCCGCGCTGCTGTTGTCGATGATCTCCGACACGCTCTCCCCGCTGAAGGAATATTCAAACACGATAAAAAACGCCAGTTCCCTGGCCTGCGTCCTTGTCATTTTTCCACCCTCTGCCGCGCACGGCAGCCTTTCCTTCCTTGCATCGCCGGCAAAAACAAACAGGGCCCTCCGAACTGCACCGAAGGGCCTTTGTCTCACTGATTGCGCGCTTTGCGGTTTTCCGTTTCAAAGACCAGCCCGGCGACGCTGACGTTGACGCGTCCGACCACGATACCCGTCATATTCTCGATCGTCTCCTTGACGCGCTCCTGCACCTTCTCGGCGACGGTCTGGATCTTCGCGCCGTACCGGACGTTGACGGAAATATCCACCACAGCCTCGCCATCGACGAAGGAGAGCGAAATCCCGCGGGCCTCGCCCTTCTTGCCCAGCACGCGGCGCACTCCCTGCGCCGGCGTGGCGGCCAGCCCGGCAACGCCCTGGATCTCCGCCGTCGCGGTTTTGGCGATCGTGGCGAGCACATCCTCGGAAATCCGCAGATTGCTCTCGTCGCTGTAACTGCTCTTGTTCACTTCCATCGCTGCAACACCTCTCGGAACAAATTATTCAAGCTCCCGTGAAGCCGTCCTGTGTTTTGGCTTATATAGTTGTATTTTATCACATGCGTCACGAAACTTCAACAATTTTTATATTGGCGGCGGAGATATTTGTCTCGCCCTGCACGATGTCCATGATCTGCCCGGCCTGGCTCTGCGTGAGCGCCTGCGGCGTCTTGACCGTCACTGTGGCGGCGTCCCCGTTGACGTAGGCCATGCATTCCTCAAAGCCCTTGGCTTTGACAAGGTTCTCGATCATACCCTCATGTTCCATATTCTTTGCAATTTCCGCCAGCGTATCCGCCGCATCCTTCTTTTCCTCGGTGCTGAGCTCCGCGTTCTCCGTCACGGTTTTGAGCACGCTGATACTTTCGTCGCGCGTTTTCTGCCGGTCAAGCCGCATCTGGGCAAATTGTTCATCCTCCTGCTGCACGGTTTCGTCCGCGCCGCTGGTCGTCGGGTTATCCACCAGCTGCGCGTCGCCGAGATTCTTGTTGCCGTTGATGAGGCTGGTCAGGTTGAGGCCGCCGTCCGAAAACTGCCAGTTGAGATAGACCGCCGCGCCCAGCACCAGCACCATCGCCGCCAGAACGATACTCTTTTTGCTGATCTTTTTCATACTTCATTCTCCTCCGTACTAATCAATTTTTTCGGCTACATAAACCTGATTTGAGGAAATCCCCAGCGCGACGGTCACGGCATTGACGACCCGCTGCTGCACCACGACATTGCCGCCGCCCTCGCACGCCACCACGACGCCGCTGATCTTCGGCTCCCGCGTCGTCTTGACCAGCGCCTTGTTTCCCCCTTCTTCTTCTATGAGTATGTAACTCTCCTCCAGTTCATTCCTGTCTTGTCTCTCCGTATTTTCCCCGTTGACCGTCTCCGACTTGTCGCTGCTCTGGCGCACTTCGGTGGCGTAGACATATTCCGCTGTGCCCTCAAAGGTGACCATCACTTTGCAGCTTCCGACGCCGGCGATGCTCTCCAGCATCGCCTTGACGCGCTTTTCCATGGTCTCGGTATATTCGTCCATACTCTGCAGCTCCTCGGCCGGCACGGTTTCCTGCTTCTGCGGCCAGAATTCCGACAGGAACAGCAGCGAGATGGCCGCGACCAGGCAGATCACGAGGATTTTCTTGCCCTTCTCCCCTTTGAAGATTTCCTTCCATTTGCCTTTTTCCATTGCGTCCGCTCCTTCCGGTTTGATGCTGCGCCCCGGCCCGGCTTCCTCCGTCCGCGCCCGGCGCGCCCCACTGTGCGCGGGATCCCCCTGTCCTGCATGGAGATGCGCTCCCGCGGCCCGCCCTTTCTGCGCCCGGTTCGGGTCGGGCGGAATTTCCCCCTTTCATCCCGCGTCCTGCCGCACAGCCTGCACCGGCAGCGCCAGCGCCTCCCCGACCGCGGCGGCCGCGGCCTCGCCCGCCGCGTCCTCGACCGGCACGCGCACGGCCGCGACGGAGAACTGCCCATCGCGGTATTCCACCTGCGCCTCCGCCGCGCCGCATTGCGCGCCGCGCGCCCGGATCTGCTCTTCGACGAGCGCGGCGACCTCCTGCGCGGCAGCCTGCTCGATCTGCTGGCGCGCCGTCTCCTCCGCCTGTTGGGTAACGGCGCCGTTGTCCGCGGAGAACAGATCCCCGATCTCCCCCAGCCCCCGCCACGCCGCCGAGGCGGACGACAGCACGGCATAAAGCAGAAAGATCCCCATGACCGTGCGCAGCGCCTTGCGGTAAGTCCCGGGCGGCGCGACCGCTTCCACAATGCCGCACAGCAGCACCGTGCAGCCGACCGACACCGCGAATTGACGAATCCCATCCATGCTCTTTCTCCTTCCTGCGTGATCGGTTCACGCCTTGACGGACAGCATCACAGCCGTCGAGATGAGGAACACCGACGCGACCGACAGGAACAGCGCGAATACGATCTCGATCACGTCTCCCACCCCCTGCAAAATCCGCTGCACGCCCGGCACGTCAAGCAGCTGCGCCGCTGCGGCGCACAGCTTGACCCCCAGCAGCCACAGGGCGATCTCCACGATCACCGGCACCAGGATAGCCGCCAGCGCGAGGATACCGAACACGCCGGTGCCCGCCTTGATCAGCGACGCGCTGCCCGCCACCACCGAGAGCGCGTCGCTCAGCGCGCCGCCCACCACCGGCACAAAGCCCGACACCGCGAACTTCGCCCCGCGCAGCAGCATCGTGTCGCTGGAGGCGGCGATGGCCGTCTGGATGCCGAGGAACCCCACCACCAGCGTCGAGCCCAGCCCCAGCACCCATTTGGCCACGCTCTTGAACGCGGCGGGGATGCGGTGGACGCCGGCGTTCTCCGACAGGCCGGACAGCGCCGCGAGGCCGAGGAATATCCCTGCCAGCGGCAGGATGAGCGACTTCGCCCCCTGGGAAACGAGCTCGCACACCAGCAGCACAGCCGCGCTGTAGCCGGCTGCCGCGGTGGGCGTCCCCTGCGCGACGAGCATGCCGCCGAACACCGGCACATACCCCATCATGAAACCGGACGCCGCCGTGAGCACGCCGGCGATGCGCACGAGGAATTCCGCCACCGGGGCAAGCAGGCAGGCGGCCGCTGCGAGCGACGCCACCGTGTGGTAAGCCGCCGACGCGCCCTCCTCTCTCGGCTGGAACAAACCGAGCACCGCGCACAGCAGCAGCACGCAGAGAATGAGGCCCGCCGCGCGCAGCGGCTTGCGGATATTCTTATCGAGGCTGGGCACCAGCGCGCCCAGAATATCGCCGAAATCCATCGAGGCGAGCGTCTCGATCTCCACGCCTTCGACGCCCATCTCCCGCAGGACCTCGCGCGCCTCGTCCGGCAAACTGTCCTCCAGCGCGTCCACGCCGTAGGCTTCCATCTGCTCCTCGATCTGCTGCCGGTAGGCCTCCTCCTGCGCGGCCGCGTCCTCCTCCGTCCCGGCGGCGAGCGGGCGCGGCGCCAGCAGCAGCGCGAGCACGCACGCCGCCAAAAGGCACACCGCCCGGCGCAGCCGGTCTTTTTTCTTTCCGCCGAGCATCCTGCGGCGCATCGTACTTCCCCCCTTTGTCGGGACGTTCTCTTCCTGTGGGCGCGTCCGCCCCCGCGCTTTCCCTGCCCGGCGGCCCGCCTCCTGCGGCCGGCCGCCTCTGCGTCACAGCCCCATCAGGCCGAAGGACAATTCCGCCAGGTCGCGCAGTAGCGGCAGCGCCAGCAGCATGACGGTCGCCTTACCCGCCAGCTCGATGCGCGAAGCCATCGCGCTCTCCCCGCTGTCGGTGCACAGCTCCGCGGCGAAATGGCAGATGTAGCAGACGCCGATGCATTTGAGCAGGACCTTGAAATATTCCGCGCCGCCCTGCAGCTTGCCTGCGAGGTCCTGCGCGAAGGTGACGACGGGAGCCACCAGCCGCAGGATCTCCACCGTCAGCAGCAGCCCCGTGAGGATGGCGACCGCGACGGCGAATTCCTTTTTCTCCTCGCGCAGCGTCAGCGCCAGCAGCGCGCCCACCACGCCCACCGCGGCGATCCGGACGATCTCCATGGCGCTCACAGCCCAAAGACGCTGCGGATGGTGGAAAACAGCGTGCTGATCTCCTTGACGATCATGGTCAGCACGACGATGATCCCCGCCAGCGTCGTCATCATGGCCTGCTCCTCCCGCCCTGCCCGGATGAGCACCTGGTTGAGCACCGCCACCAGGATGCCGATCGCGGCGATCTTGAAAATGAAATCGATCTGCATTTCTCAGTCCACAGCCTTTCCTGTCGGATGAAAATTCCTCTTCACAGCAGCACGATCACCACGAACGCGCCGCCCAGCGCCGAAAGCGAGAGATACAGCCGCCCCTTCTCCGCCGTCTCGCGCTGCGCGAGCGCCAGCGCCTCCTCCAGCTCCTGCGCATACCGGCGGCAGTGCGCCACCTGCGAGGCCGCGTCGCTTCTCCCCAGCCCCCGCCCGAAGGCTTCCAGCAGCTCCCGGTCGCCGGGCGTCAGCGCCGGGGCGCCGCGCAGGGCTTCCTCCCACGGCGGGGCAAACCCCTCCGCCTCGATCCGCCCGGCGGCGAGCGACGCGACGACGGCGCAGTCGCGAAACGCCTCGCGCCCCTGCAGGCGCGCCGCAATCTGGTCAATCGGCCGGGCCGTATAGCCAATCTCCTGCGCCACGCTGTTGACGAAATCCCGCAGCTGCCGCAGCAGCGTCGCCCGTTCGCGCAGGCGGGCGGTTTTGTACTGTCCCAGCCAGATCGCTGCGAGCAGCAGCAGTCCCAGGCCCACCAGCTTCATCCTTCTCCCCTCCCTGTTTCCAGACGCGCCGCACGCGCCCCACATCCCGCCCGCAGCCCAGCTCGACATAAACATCGAACAGCCCGCCCTCCACCAGCTCGCGCAGCAGCGCCCGCCGGCGCAGGGCCGCGAAATCCCGCGCGTGCGCCGTGGTGACGACCGTCACGCCGGTGTTGACCGCCGACAGCAGGCTCTGGCAGTCCTCGGGGTTGCCCACCTCGTCAAACAGCAGCACCTGCGGCGAAAAGCAGCGCAGCGCCTGCTCGATCCCCTGCCGGCGCGGATAGCCGGAGAACAGGTCGATGTTGCGCGCGCGCTCCCGCTCCCCGCGCAGCAGATCCATCTCCATGCGCTCGTCGATGACCACGACCTTATAGCCCGCGTCCGACAATTCCAGCGCCAGCGCCCGCAGCAGCGTCGTCTTGCCGCTCAGCGGCGGGCCGAACAGCAGCAGATTGCCCGGCAGCGCGCCGCTGGGGCACACCAGCCGCATGGTCTCGCGCGCGGCCTCCCGGTGCAGCCGGGCAACGCGCAGGTTGAGCGACGTGATGCGGCGCAGATTGACGATCCGCCCCGCCTCGACCACCGCCGTGCCGCACACGCCCACCCGGTGGCCGCCGGGCAGTGTGACGAAGCCACTGTTGATGTCGTTCTGATGCGTATAGACCGAGTTGCCGCACAGGCGCAGAAACGTTTCCTCCAGCAGCGCGGCGTCCGGACGGAGGCTGTCGAGCGGCGGCGGGCTCTGCGCCCGGCCGTCCGCCGTCAGCGCCACCGGCATGCCTTCCCGCAGGCGGATCTCCGTCGCGCGGGCGGTGAGCGCGGACGGCAGCGCCTGCAATTTGTCCCGCAGCGCCGGCGGCAGCGCCTGCGTCGCGGTGTGAAACGCCTCGTCCATTGCTTCCGCCTCCTCCCGCTTGTCTTTATCCCAATATATGGGGTGTTGTCCACAAATAGAACCGCGCGCCGCAACTCTTGTCCGATTTTTCCGGCGCGCGACGCGCCGTCCTGGTCGCTCGGCCGGGCAACCGGCCTCCGGGATCGAACGCCGAGCATTTCCGCAGCGTCCCGCCGCAAAGCAATCGGATTATGTATAATACTTTTAATTATATTTAATATTCATTTATTTTTTTAGTTAATTTCACTTGACAAATTCAACAATCATGTTATTATGTGAAATAAGTTCTAGTGTTTTATTTTTCGTTTACGGAAGGAGTGTCACAGTATGGCAAAAAAGGCAAAAGCGCTGTTCTCCGGCCTGCTCGCCGCAGCGATGGCTTTCATCGCCGCCGTGCCGGTCTCTGCCGCGCCGAGCGATGATCTGCTCGACGGAAACGGGATTGATTTCGTCGCCTGGAGCAACGAGGAGAACGTCGGCAACGCGTTTGACGGCGACAACGATACCTATTGGTCGCCCGAAGACGGGCAGGCCGCCAAACTGGAAATCCGCTTCCCAGAAACCAAAACCATCAGCCGAATCGTTATCGACTTTGACGCGCTCGGTCAAACGGAAGGCGATCTCGACGTCATGATCCGCGCCAGCGTTTATATCGACGGCACCTATAACGCCGGCGAGCGGCAAGATATCCGCGCGCTGCGCACAGAATTCACCGAGGAAGAAAAAGAATCCGGCCAAATTGAGATTCTGTTGGAGCCGGAACAGGGCACCGTCCTGATGCTCGTTTTCGCCAACAAGCCCGTCACGATCGAGGACCTCTGCGCGCAGCTCGGATTGACGGAGCCGGAAATCACGCAGCTCAAAAGCGCCGTCCTGGCGTTGCTGGCAGAGCTGGAGGAAAATCCCGACGCCTCGGCCGCCGTCCCCGCGCTGATTCAGTCTCTGCGGGAAAATCGCGGCCTGCTCGATTCGCTGACGACGCTGCTCGCGCTCATCGAAGCGGATGCAGAAGCCGGTCCCGCGTTGGACTCCCTGCTCGAGAATCTCTCGGCCGAAACGCCTGACGCCGACGCGCTCAACGCCGCGCTGGAGACCCTGACGGCTTTCCTGGAAGAAAATGAAGCCGCCGCGGCCGCCATGGCGCCCCTCACCGCCTTCCTCAACGACAACAGCGAATCGCTCGGCGCCCTGCTTTCCTTCGGACTGACAAGCGAGAACTTTGCCAATGTGCTCAAGCTCGCGCAGCCGCTGCTCGCCGCGGTCGGCGAGGACCCCACCGTGCTGAGCAAATTCATCAACGACCGGCTCAACGGCTTCTACACCGAAGATCGCCCGCCCGTCGTCAAGATCAATAATATCAGCGTCTATGACGACCCGAACGTCGAACTTCCTGCCGAACCCAATTACCTGCCCGGCATGAACAAAGACGACCTCGCTGACGTGCTGGCGGACGCGCGGGAACGCGTCGCCGCGACGGAAGATCTTTATTATCCCTCCAGCGTAGGACTGTTCAACCTCGTGACCTGGCTGGCGGACGCCGCGATCGTCAATCCTTACGTCGAGCCGACGGACCTCGTGCTGCTGGCGCTGGCGATGGAGATGGCCGAGGACTTCATCCTCGAGGAACGTCCCCCTGCGCTGGACATCGAGGAAGCCAATAACCTTGCTTTGCTGGAAGGCACGCAGTACGTCCATTCCACCGAGTCCAGCGGCAACACCGCCGACAAGGCGTTCGACGGCGACATGAGCACCCGCTGGGGCTCCGGCAAATGGGACTCCGACGGCTATGTGCAGGTGAAATTCCCCACGGCCGTGGCGTTTGACACCGTCAAGATCAACTGGGAAAACAACACGACGATGCAATATGAAATCCAGATTTCCGACGACGGCAGCAAATGGACGTCCATTCATCAGGGCACGATGACGACCATCATGGACGGCACGCTGGTCGATCTTGGCCAGCAATATACCGCGCAGTATGTGCGTATCGCGATTCCCGGCGACTGCGAGTGGGCCGGGATCTACGAAGCCGGCATTTACAATTACGAAGGCGGCGGCCTGAAAGCCACGCTGGACGCCGCCGTGCAGGCCGCCAAAGCCGAATATACCGACGCAGTGCTTGCTGATTATACCCAGGCCACGGTCGACGCTTATAAAGCCGCGCTGCGCAACGCGGAAGACGCCATTGCGGATACCGAAATCTCGCAGAACGACGTTCTGCGCCAGCTGCGCGAGCTGGAGGATGCAATCGGCGATCTGCAAAAAGCGAACCCGACCGATCCCGATCCGACCGATCCGGACCCGACCGATCCGGACCCGACTGATCCCGATCCCACTGATCCGGACCCTGCCACCCCCTCTGTACCGGGCACCGGCGTGTCGGCGATCTGGGGCGGCGTGCTTCTTCTGGCCGTGCTCGCTGGTATCGGCATCCTGGCCAGCCGCAAACGCCAGATTTCCTGAGCCCATTTTCTACCACTCTTTCTTCTCATGCGCAGAGGCCCTGGCATTCGCCAGGGCCTCTGTGCGCCGCGATGATCCTTTGCCGCCCAATCGTCCGGTGATCCGGCCATTTCCGCTTCGGCGAACACGGGCTGGACCCCGGCGCAAAAGCGACTTCCCGAATTGCCGCGGCGCAACGGCACGCCTATCTTGGCGCAACCGCGATGCCGTTCTCCTGCAGTCGGCCCCGCCTTCCGACCGCTGCACAGCAAGAACAGCCCCGGGGAAAGTTCCCCGGGGCTGTTCTTGCAAACGTCGCACGTTCAGCTGAGCTCGAACATGCCGGTATATAGCTGATAGTACCGCCCATGCTGCGCGATGAGCTGGTCATGGTTGCCGCGCTCGATGATCTGCCCGTGCTCGAGCACCATGATGGCGTCGGAATTGCGCACGGTGGACAGCCGGTGCGCGATGACGAACACCGTGCGCCCGTGCATGAGCTGATCCATGCCCTTCTCGATGAGCGCTTCGGTGCGCGTGTCGATGGAGCTGGTCGCCTCGTCGAGGATGAGCACCGGCGGGTTGGCCACCGCCGCGCGCGCGATGGCCAGCAGCTGCCGCTGGCCCTGGCTGAGATTCGCACCGTCGGAGGTCAGCATCGTGTCATAGCCGTGCGGCAGGTGCCGGATGAAGGAATCGGCGTTGGCGAGCTTCGCCGCCGCCTCGATCTCCTCGTCCGTCGCGTCGAGCTTGCCGTACCGGATATTGTCGCGCACGGTCCCGGTGAACAGATGCGTGTCCTGCAGCACCATGGCGAGCGAGCGGCGCAGGTCGGCCTTCTTGATCTTGGTGATGTTGATGCCGTCGTAGCGGATCTTGCCGTCCGGCACGTCGTAAAAGCGGTTGATCAGGTTGGTGATGGTGGTCTTGCCCGCGCCGGTCGAGCCGACGAAGGCGACCTTCTGGCCGGGTTCGGCGCGCAGGGTGATGCCGTTGAGCACGATCTTCTCCGGCTCATAGCCGAACACCACATCGTCGAACTCCACTTCGCCCCCGAGCCTGGTATAGGTCAGCGTGCCGTCCTTATGCGGATGCTTCCAGGCCCACACGCCGGTGCGCTCGCTGCATTCGGTGATGCTGCCGTCCGGCTCGACGCGCGCGTTGACGAGCGTGACGTACCCGTCATCGCCCTCCGGCTGCTCGTCGATCATGTCGAAGATGCGTTCCGCGCCGGCCAGCGCGTTGAGCACCATGTTGAACAGCTGCGACACCTGGGTGATCGGCTGGGAGAAGGAGCGCGTATACTGCAGGAAGGCCACGATCGAGCCGAGCTGCAGCGTCCCCATCACGCCCAGCGCGCCGCCCACCATCGCCGTGATGGCGTACAGCACATGGGAAAGGTTGCTCATGATGGGCATGAGGATGTTCGCAAAGGTATTGGCCTGGGTCGCCGCGTGGCAGAGCGTGTCGTTGAGCTCGTCGAAATCCTCCTTGCAGGCGTCCTCATGGCAGAACACCTTGACGACCTTCTGCCCTTCGATCATTTCTTCAATGTAGCCGTTGACCTCGCCGATGGCTTTCTGCTGCTTTTTGAAGAACATACCGCTGCGCGAGCCGATCACCCGCACCACGAGCAGCATCACCACCATCATGGCGATCACGATCAGGGTCAGCTGCCAGCTGAGCACGAGCATCATGACAAACACGCTGATGACCGTAACAGTGGAGGAAATAAACTGCGAAAAGCTCTGCGAAAGCATCTCGCGGATGGTGTCGGTATCGTTGGTATACCGGCTCATCAGCTCGCCGTGCGTATTGGTGTCAAAGAAGCGGATAGGCAGCGTCTCCATCTTGGAGAACAGATCCATCCTGATCTGATACAGCGTCTTGGTGGAAACGCTGAGCATGACGCGCTGATAGACGAACGTACACACCGCGCCGACCACGTAAATGCCCGCCATGAGCGCCAGCTGCCCAAGCAGACCCGACAGGTCGGGATTCTGCTGCCCGACCAGCGGACCGATATAGTCGTCAATGAGAGGCTTGAGCTGATAGGTCCCCGCGACGTTGGCGCCGGCCGAGACGATCACCGCCAGCACCACCAGCAGCAGCTGCGCTTTGTAGTGCGACATATAGCGGAAAATTCTCCCCAGGGTTTTCCCGGCGTTTCTGGGCTTGGCAACGCCCTTCATTCTATTTGGTCCCGGCATCGTCCTCCACCCCTTTCTGCTGCGAATGATACACTTCACGGTAAATTTCGTTGGTTGCGAGCAGCTGCTCGTGCGTGCCGATCGCGTTGATCTTGCCGTCGTCGAGCACGACGATTTTGTCAGCGTCGGAGATCGACGTCACGCGCTGCGCGATGATGATGGTCGTGGTATCCCGGAGCTTCTCGCGGAAGGCGGCGCGGATCTTGCTGTCCGTCGC
This sequence comes from Candidatus Tabaqchalia intestinavium, assembly GCA_904420005.1. GTDB lineage: Bacteria > Bacillota > Clostridia > Oscillospirales > CAJFTT01 > Tabaqchalia > Tabaqchalia intestinavium. The sequence continues at coordinate 77,232 of CAJFTT010000050.1, forward strand.
GGTGTCGACCGCGCTGGTCGAGTCGTCGAGAATGATGATTTTCGGCTTTTTCAGCAGCGCCCGCGCGATGCACAGCCGCTGCTTCTGCCCGCCGGAAACGTTGACGCCGCCCTGACCGAGATCGAAATCCAGCCCGCCCGGCAGCGCCATGACGAAATCATAGGCCTGGGCATTTTTGCAGGCTTCGAGGATCTCCTCGTCGGTGGCCTGCGCATTGCCCCACTGCAGGTTCTCGCGCACGCTGCCGGAGAACAGCACGTTCTTCTGCAGCACCATGGCGACCTGATTGCGCAGGGTATCCAGGTGATAATCCTTGACGTTGCGCCCGCCGACGCGCAGTTCGCCCGCCGTCACGTCGTAAAGCCGGGGAATCAGCTGCACCAGCGTCGTTTTTGCAGAGCCGGTGCCGCCGATGATGCCGACCGTTTCGCCCGACCGGATGGAGAGGTTGATGTGCTCGAGCGCGGCGGTGTCGCTGTCTTTCTGATAGGAGAAACTGACGTCGCGAAACTCGATGGAGCCGTCGGCCACATCCTTGACGGAAAGCTCGCTGTCCTTGATGTCGATCTCCTCGTCGAGCACCTCGACGATCCGGGCCGCAGACGCGCGGGACATGACCAGCATGACGAAGATCATCGCCACCATCATCAGCGACATGAGGATCTGCGTGATGTAGGTGATGAAGCTCGACAGCTGCCCGATCTCGAACGTGCCGCCGATGACCATATTGCCGCCGAGCCAAAGCACCGCCACGATGCAGCCATACATGACAAACTGCATCAGCGGGGAGGACAGGATGAGCAGCTTCTCGGCATGCACCTGCGCGCGGCGCAGGCCGTCGGCAGACGCCTCGAATTTCTCCGTCTCGTAATCCTCCCGGACAAACGCCTTGACCGCGCGGATGGCGATGAGATTCTCCTGCACCATGGAATTGAGCCCGTCATATTTCGACAGCATCGCCCGGAAACGCGGATAGGCGCGCGTGCTGATGAAATACAGCGCCACGACGATGAGGGGAATGGCCACGAGGAACACCGCCGCAAGCTCGGCATTGATCGAAATGGACAGGATGAGCGCGCCCAGGAACATGATCGGCGCGCGCACAGTGACGCGGATAATCATCTGGAACGCGTTCTGGGTGTTGGTGACGTCGGTCGTCAGCCGCGTGATGAGCGACGCGGTGCTGAACCGGTCGACATTGGCAAAGGAGAAGTCCTGCACCTTATAAAACAGCTTCTGCCGCAGGTTGCGCGCGAAGCCGACGCTCGCAACGGCCGCCATCCGGGAGGACAGCGCGCCGAACGTCAGCGACAGAACCGCCATCGCGATCATCAGCGCGCCCATCTTGATGACATAGGACAAGCCGCCGTCCCCCTGGATTCCCACGTCGATGATCTGGGCCATCACGAGCGGAATCAGGATCTCCATCAACACTTCTCCAATGATGAAGACCGGCGACAGAATGGCATAGATCTTATATTTCCCGACGCAGGACATAAGTTTCTTGATCATCTGTCTGTTCCCTTCTTTCTGTTTGGAATTTTCGGGCCTGGCGGCGGGCCGGGACGGAAGGACCGCAGCTCTTCCGCGCTGCCGTTGAGATTCTCTGCCAGGCGCTCGAGGAACCGCGACAGCGTTTCCCGCTCCTGCTCGGAAAAGCCCGCGTACATGCGCTCGTCAAACGCGTCGAACACTTCGCGGCACCGGACGGATACCTGCCGTCCCTTCTCCGTCGCGGAGAGCATCTTGCAGCGGAGATTCTGCTCGTTGACCCGTTTCTCGATCAGACCGGCATTTTGCATCCGTTTGGTCGACAATGCGATGGAGGCGGGCGAGACATGCATCTCCTCCGCGAGATCGATCTGCGTGCACCCGTCGTGCCGGATGATATATTCCAGCATCGGCAGCTGCCCGATATACACTTCCACATCCGACGGCATCGTCCTGCGCAGCTGCACATGGCGCAGATGATGCAGATATCCCATCTGCCGGGTCAGTTCCTTTGGCGTGACCGCCATATTGCTTCCTCCTCTCTCTTTTCTGGTTTTAATTATTAATCGCTTAATTATTATATGGTGAATATTTTATTCTGTCAAGAGAGAATCTCGCAACCGGACAAAAGTGAAACCCGGATCCAGCGCACATCGCCCGTCCATTTGTGTCCGTCCTGCCACCATTCGGTCTCCATTGCGCCAACATCTCCCGTTTTCGTCAAAGCCGCCGGTTTTTCCGGCCGATTTTTGTGCAAAAGCGGGAAATCGCAGCGCGCAACGCCCGCCGCCCGCAAAAGTTACCGCGCCGGAGCGGCCCCGCCGGCCGCTGATTTCCCGTCGCCCGGCCGCCTCCCGCAAGCAAACAGGACGCCATCCCGGCCGGAATGACGTCCTGTCCTTTTCTTCCCCTCGCGCACGGCTTTCACGACGTTCGACCGTCTCACAGTCGACTGGGAAAATTTTCCCCCCTCGCGCAAGGCTTTCACCATGCCCGGGTTTGGGTATGAAGGGCCGCAAAAACCCTCTTCCCCGCACGCGGCTTTCACGCGCTGCGCTCCTGCGGCGCAAGGCGCACGGCCAGCACCGTCACATCATCCTCCTGCCCGGAGGGACGGTGCGCCTTGGCCCGCGCCGCCAGATCCCGCACAAACGCTTCCAGGTCTCCGCCGCGGTAAAGCGCGATCTCGCGCTCGAGCCAATCGTCGTCCCCCATTGCCGCGCCGTCCGAGACGAGCACCGCGAGGTCGCCCTCCTGCAGGCGCATCGTGCTGCGCTCAAAGGAAGCGTTCTTCAAAATCCCCACCGGCATGGAAGCGAAGGCGATGCGCTCCACTTCTTCGCCCCGGCGCAGGAAGGAGCTGGGCGCGCCGGCCTTGAGCAGCTGCGCCTCGCCGGTATATAGGTCAATCACCAGCAGATCCACCGTCGCGAGGCTCTCCCCGGTGGATTTGACCATCAGCGCCCAGTTGACGATGGACAGCGCCGTGTCATAGCCGAAGCCCGACTCGATCAGGCGCGAGAGCAGCGACACGGCCATTTTGCTCTCGATGGCGGCGCGCCCGCCGCTGCCCATGCCGTCGCTGATGATGGCGACCGCGCGCCCGTCCCCGCAGTCAAACCAGCGGTAGGTGTCGCCGCAGAATTTGTTGTTGCCCGCGGCGATACAGGCGCCGGCGACTTCCGCGCGGAAATTCTCCCGCTCGGTGAAGGTCAGCCGGCTGCCGCGCTCGGTCGGCGTAACAGTCGGCGGAGCGAAGCGGCGGCCGCAGATGTCGTGCAGCCGGGCGAGCAGGCGCGCCTGGTTGAGATGCACGCTGCCGTGCGTGACAACCGAGACCTCCAGGCGCATGCGGTGCTGGGCGTCGACCTGGCATTCGCACGCCTCGATCTCCAGGTGCTCGTTCTCCAGCAGCCGGGCCACCTGCCCCGCGACCGCATCGTCGGCATAGCCGCTTTGCGTGTATTCCTCCGCCAGATCGCCGAAAATGCCCGCCAGGCCGTCAAACTGATCCGCCAGCATCTCGCGCAGGTGCTCGGCGTGTTCGTCTCCCGCCTCCCGCACGCTGAATTCCGCATAGTACCGGTTGATGGCCGCCGTCACCTCCGGGGTCTTGGCGCACCGCTCGCCGAAGAGCGCGGGGACGTCCTCGCGGCGCAGGCGCTGGTTCTGCCGCAGCGTAGGCAGCATGGATTGCAGCAGATCCATCGTTTCGTTGTATTGCTCGACCCAGCAGACGTTCTTCAGCCCGCAGCGGGAGCAGACAGCGTCCGCCGTGCGCTCAAAAACGCTCGTCACATCCTCCCGGTCCACCCGGCTCAGCCGACGGCTGACGTGCCGGATGCACCCGCTGACCTCCCGCAGTCCCTCTTTGGTGTCCTGCAGCTTATTGACGATGGTCCTCTGCCGCGCGGGGGCGTGCGCCTTGGGCGACACGAGGAAAAAGGCCGCGACTGCGCGGATAACCCGCTCGGGGATGAGCAGAAACAGCACGGAAGCGATCATGATCTCAAACAGGCAGATCAGCAGCGCGTCGTTCATGCCGAAATACAGCCCCGCGATGCCGGAAGCGACCAGCATCGCCGCGACGGCGCCGACCTTCCCCACGCTGCCGAACAGGCCCGCCAGCAGGCCGCCGAGCGCATACGCCACGGGGATGCACCAGAAATCCGGCGCAGCCAGCGCCGCCGCCACACCGCACAGGATGCCGGCGATGCTGCCCGCCGCTTCCCCGCCGTAAAGCGCGGCCGCGAGCAGGAACACGACGGCCAGCGTACGGCCGATGGAGTAATCCCCGACCGTGACGCCGGACAGCGCCGCCACGAACAGGCCTGCCGTCACCAGCAGGCTGGCGCTCTCCTTGGGCGTGACGCTCGTGGTCAGGAACGGGTTGGACAGATACCGCACCGCCTGCCCGAACAGATACGTCACGCCGCCGCACAGCAGGATTTCTCCCAGCAGCGTCCCGACGCCCGCCGCCGTGACGCCGCGCGCGAGCAGAACCAGCAGCTTCGCCCCGCCGACGGCGGCCGCGGCGAGCACGGCGGAAACCGAGCACGGGAGCGAGAAACGCCGGCGCGCCCCGATGGCCGCCCGGATGGCGAAGCCGACGGCCGCCGCGATGCAATAGGCCAGCGAATAGGCGTTGAAACCCATGCTGTAACCCAAGATGCAGCCCAGCAGGGCGAAGATCGCCTGCCGCATCGGGAACACCATCGCCGCCGCCACCCCGAAGGGCGACAGGCTGCCGAACAGCGTCACCTTGCTCATGACGGCGGAAAACACCGCGGCGAAAATCGCCCGCGCCGCGGTGGACTGCCAGACCTGCGCGAACGTCACCGTTCTGATTTTTGCGGAAAGCTCCTGTGCGCTCATTCCATTTCCACTTCCTGTTCTGTTTTTCGGATTGTCGTGCACCGGCGGGACGCTTGTCCGCCGCGGGGATGCTGCCGCGAGGGGTCGCCGCCCCATCTTCACGAGGGGCGCCCCGCTATGCAGGAATGGCGTCCCGGTTTTCGCGGCGGCGCGGTCGGTTTCCGTTCCCGCGGGCGCGGCCCGCCCGGTGCATAACTCAGGTATCTTCCATTATAAAAGGGCATACGGGCGGAAAATGTCAAACTGCGCATGCCGCGGGGCACGGCTTTGGTCGATCGATGTCAAAACGCGCGAGATTTGCGTTTTCCGGTTGCCGTACGGGGAATTTTGCGGTATACTATTCTCAGCGAACCAACATCGTCACCATTCCCCGCGGCCGGCGGCGGGGCGGGCGCAGGGCGTCCGGATCAGCCGGAGATGGGAGAACAGTTATTATGGGATATAAGCAGGATTTTATCGAGTTCATGGTGCGCTCCGGGGTGCTCTGTTTCGGAGAGTTCAAAACCAAAAGCGGCCGGCTTTCGCCATATTTCATCAATACCGGCAATTACTGCACAGCCGCACAGGCGTCGGCCCTCGGCCGGTATTACGCCGAATGCATCAAGGATAACCTGGGCGACGGATTTGACGCCATCTATGGCCCGGCCTATAAAGGCATCCCGCTCGCGGTGTCGGCCTCCATTTCGCTCTACCGCGATTTCGGCATCGACAAGCCCTATACCTTCAACCGCAAGGAAGCCAAGGATCACGGCGAGGGCGGCAGCTTCATCGGATATAAGCCCAAGGACGGCGACCGCATCGTCATCATCGACGACGTGGTGACGGCGGGCACTTCCCTGCGCGAGAGTCTCGAGCTGCTGCACGGCTGCGCCGACGTGCAGGTCGCGGCGCTGGTCATTTCGGTCGACCGCATGGAGCGCGCCGGCGGAGAAAAGACGGCGCTCGACGATATCCGCGCTTCTCTCGGCATTCCGATTTTCCCCATCGTGACGCTCGACGACATCGTGGAGACGCTGTATAACCGCGAAATCGACGGCCGCGTGCATATCGACGACGCCTGCATGGAGAAGATCCGCGCCTACCGCAAGCTTTACGGCCCCGTCGCCTGACGCGGCGCAGAACGCGCGGGCGTCCCTGCGTCTCCGCTTCCGACGGGGCGCCGCAGCGGGGGATCCATTCCCGGCCTTTTTTGCCGAAACTATCTCGCGGCTGCCGGGGCGCTGCATAAAAGCCAAAAACTCCAGGGATGCCAAGCGGCGTCCCTGGAGTTTTTCTTGTCGTGCCCTTGTGCCGTGCGGTTGTCGCGGCCTTTTTCGGTCCGAATGCCGCCCTTCGTTCACCGGGGGGTAGGGCGCAAAATCCCAAAACGGCGGTACAGCGAAAAGCGGCCTGCGCATGTGCTGCTGGCACACGGCAAGCCGCCGCAAAAGCGCTTGGAAACAAGCACATGTTCTTTCACACGCCTCCGCCGCGCCCGCATTCACTGCGCGAGCGCCGCCGGCGCGGCCGCCTCTTCGGCAGGGCCGGCCGCAGGGGTTTTGGGTTTCTTCGCGGCGAGGTTCTCCGCCGCCACCGCCAGCATCAGCTTGATGCGGTTCTCCTGGTTGACCTTCGTCGCGCCCGGGTCGTAATCGATCGGCACGATATTCGCCTCGGGATGCAGCGCGCGGATCCGGCGGATCATGCCCTTACCGACGATATGGTTCGGCAGGCAGCCGAACGGCTGAGTACAGACGATGTTGCCGTAACCGCATTCGATCAGCTCCAGCATCTCCGCCGTCAGCAGCCACCCCTCGCCCATCTTGCTGCCGTAGCCGATGACGCCGCGCACCAGCTTCTTCAGGTGCGCATAAGGCGACGGCACCACGAAGCGGTCATGCCGCCGCGCCGCCTCGAGGAAATAGCCCTCGATCTTGACCAGATACTGCATGAGCGCGTTGATGACGGTATATTTCGCGCGGCTGCCGCCATAAAGCTTGATGTCCTCGAGGCGGTTGTCGACCTTGAAGAGCATGAAGCCCAGGATGCCGGGCACCATGGTCTCGCATCCCTGCTCAAAGAGGAATTTCTCCAGGTGGTTGTTGCCCAGCGGGGAATATTTGACATAGATCTCCCCCACCACGCCGACGCGCACCTTCTGCTTTTTCACGATGGGGACCTTGGCGAAGTCGTCGGAGATCTGCGCGAGATAGCCCCGCATTTCCTTGGCTGTGAAGCCCTTGCCCCGGCGGAAAAGATCCGTCAGCTTGCCGACCCACTGGGTGGTCAGCGCGTCGCTCTCCCCTGCGTTTTGCTCATAGGGGCGCGTCTGGTTGCGCAGCAGCATCAGCAGGTCGCCATAGGCCAGCGCGCCCAGCGCCTTGCGGATCATGGTGAGCGTGAAGTGGAAGCCGCTGTTTTTCTCGAGGCCCGAAAGGTTGACGGAGATGACCGGAATATGCGACAGGCCGGCTTTCTCCAGCGCTTTGCGCAGCAGGTGAATATAGTTCGACGCGCGGCAGCCGCCGCCCGTCTGCGTGATCATCAGCGCCGTCTTGTTAAGATCATATTTGCCGCTGTGCAGCGCGTCCATCATCTGCCCGATGACGAGCAGCGCAGGATAGCAGGTGTCGTTATGTACGTATTTGAGCCCTTCGTCCACCACGGCGCGCCCGGTATTGGTCAGCAGCTCGATGTGGTAGCCGTAATCCTGAAACACCTTGACCAGCAGGCGGAAATGAATATCCGCCATATTGGGGATGAGGATGGTGTAATCCTTCTTCATCTCCTTGGTGAATTCCACACGTTCAAATTTCTCCATGATGCGCGGCCTCCTTTTCCTGTTCCAGCGCCGCAAACAAACTGCGCAGGCGGATCTTGACCGCTCCGAGATTGGTGATCTCGTCGATCTTGATCTGCGTATAAATCCGATCTTTTTCCTCGAGAATGCGCCGCACCTCATCGGTGGTGATGGCGTCGACGCCGCAGCCGAAGGAAACCAGCTGCACGAGATTGACGTCCTTGCCGCTCTCGCAGACGAATTTCGCCGCCGAATACAGCCGCGCATGATACGTCCACTGATTGAGCACCCGGGTGGGGAATTTCTCCACGCCGTCGTTGACGGCGTCCTCCGAAACGACCACCGCGCCGAGATCGCAGATGAGCGTGTCGATGCCGTGCACGACCTCCGCGTCGAGATGGTAGGGACGGCCCGCGAGGATGATGACCGGCCGGCCCTCCGCCCGGGCGATGGCGAGGTATTCCTTCCCCTTGCGGCGGATGCGGTCCATATGCGCGGCGTATTCGGCATAAGCCGCGTCGGACGCCGCCTTGACCTCCTCCTTCGTGATGCCGTCGAAATACTGCGCGAGGATGGCGTGCATCTTGCCGGGGAAATCGCGGCGGCGATGCAGGCCGACATAGTCGTGGATATACTTGACATGCTCCATCGCCGGCACGTTCGCGCCGATGACTTCCGGATAATAGGCCACAACCGGGCAGTTATAATGGTTGTCGCCCTTGCCCTCGTCGAAATTATAGCTCATGCAGGGATAGAAGATCGTGTCCAGCCCCATGCCGAGCAGCGCCTCGACATGCCCGTGCAGCAGCTTCGCCGGGAAGCAGACGGTGTCGGACGGGATGGTATGCTGCCCGCTGAGATAGAGCTTGCGCGTCGAGGCCGGCGAGGTGACGACCGAGAAGCCGAGCTTGGTGAAGAAAGCGTGCCAGAAGGGCAGCAGCTCGAACATGTTCAGCCCCATCGGGATGCCGATGCGGCCGCGCGGCCCGTCCTGCGGGGTGTAGCGGCCCAGCAGCTCGCGCTTGTAATCATACAGGTTATATTTCTTGACCGTCGATTTGACCGCCAGCGGCTTCTCGCAGCGGTTGCCGCCGATGTATTTCTGTCCGCCGCTGAAGGTGTTGATCGTCAGGCGGCAATGGTTCTGACATCCCTTGCAGGTGATGGCGTTGACCTTATGCTCGAAGGTCTCCAGCGCCGCGGGCGAGAGGATCGTGCTCTCTCCGGGCTTCGCCTGCCGGCGCTGCAGGGCGTAAAGCGCTGCGCCGTAAGCGCCCATCAGCCCCGCGATGTCGGGACGGACCACGTCGCGGCCGATCTCCTGCTCAAACGCGCGCAGCACAGCGTCGTTGAGGAATGTGCCTCCCTGCACGACGATCTTCTGCCCCAGCGCGTCGGCGCTGGCCGCACGGATGACCTTATACAGCGCGTTCTTGACGACGCTGATGGAAAGCCCCGCGGAGATGTTCTCAATGCTCGCGCCGTCCTTCTGCGCCTGCTTGACGGAGGAGTTCATAAACACCGTGCAGCGCGAGCCGAGATCGACCGGCCGGTCGGCGAACAGCCCCAGCCGCGCGAAATCCTCCATCGAATAGCCCAACGCGCCGGCGAACGTCTGCAGGAAGGACCCACAGCCGGAGGAGCAGGCCTCGTTGAGGAAAATATTATCGATCACGCCGCCGCGGATCTGGAAACATTTGATGTCCTGGCCGCCGATGTCGATGATGAAATCGACGCCGGGACAGAATTTCTTCGCGGCGGTGAAATGCGCCATCGTCTCCACCAGGCCGAAGTCCACGCCGAACGCGGCGCGGACGATGTCCTCGCCGTAGCCCGTAGCGGCCGCCGCCCCGATTTTGACATCCGGGTGCGCGGCGTAAAGATCCGTCAAAAATTCCTTGACCAGCGCGACGGGATTGCCGCTGTTGGGCAGATAACGCGAGGTGAGGATCCCGCCGTCGCGATTGATGACCACCGCCTTGACCGTCGTGGAGCCGGCGTCGATGCCGAGGTAGATCTCTTCCCCGTCCCGCCACTCGGCGCGCGGCACGCTGTCCTTCTCATGCCGCGCGGAAAACGCCGCATATTCCGCCTCGTCGCGAAACAGCGGCGGGCAGGCCATATACGCTTCCTTCGCCGTATAGGAGCGGATCCGCTCGATGACCTCCGCCAGAGAGAAGGTCACCTCCGACGGCGCCAGCGCCGCGCCCAGCGCGACGTAATACAGCGAATGCGCCGGCAGCAGGCCCTCCACGCCGAGAATGCTGTCAAACGCGCCGCGCAGCTCCGACAGGAAGGTCAGCGGCCCGCCGAGATAGACGACCTTGCCCTCGATCTCGCGCCCCTGCGCCAGCCCGGCGACTGTCTGGTTGACCACCGCGGCGAAGATGCTGGCCGAGATGTCCTCCCGCCGCGCGCCCTGGTTGAGCAGCGGCTGGATGTCCGACTTGGCGAACACGCCGCAGCGCGACGCGATGGTGTAAATTTTCTCCTGCTTCTTTGCCAGCTCGTTCATCTCGTCCGGCGTGATGCCCAGCAGCGTCGCCATCTGGTCGATGAACGCGCCCGTACCGCCCGCGCAGGAGCCGTTCATGCGCACTTCCATCCCGCCGGTGAGGAAGAGGATCTTCGCGTCCTCCCCGCCCAGCTCGATGACGACGTCCGCGTCCGGCACGCGCCGCCCCATGGCGATGCGCGTGGCGTACACCTCCTGCACGAACGGAATGTCCGCGCTCTCGGCGAGGCCCATACCCGCCGAGCCGGAAATGCACAGCTGCACCTGTCCTGCATTCGGGAACTTCTCCCCGACGCGGGACAGCATCTCCGCCGCCTTGGCCTTCACCTGTGAGAAATGCCGTTCGTATTCTTCATAGATAATTTCGTCCTGCTCGTCCAATACCACGCATTTGAGCGTGGTGGACCCCACATCCAATCCTATTCTCATCCCTAATCCCCGTTTCGACTTTGGAAATCTTTTTTATGCAGTCATTCTACAGGATGTTTGTGAACTGGATATGAAATATAGAGAGTTTTCAAAAACTTGACAATTGCGGTAGACAATAGCAAGCGGGCGCCCGCATTACACGGCCGCCCGCCTGCTCCCCGTTCGTCCTCACATGGTGGGGCTGTCCCAGCTTCGGAAGCCCTCGCCCCGGATCTCCCCCGCGTCGGAGACGATCATGAAAGCCGAAGAATCCGCAGCTTTGACGATGTCGGACAGCTCCGCCGCCTCGTTGCGGCGCACGGTGCACAGCAGCACCTGTTTCTCGGTATCGGAATAATACCCCTTGCCCTGCAGGATGGTGACGCCGCGATGCATTTTCTCCACGATCTGCTCCGCGATCTCGCGGTTCTTGTCGGAGACGATAAGGAAGCTCTTGCCGTTGTCCAGCCCGTAAAGCGCGCTGTCGATGACCTTGGTCGAGCAGAAAATGACGATGATGGCGTAAAGCGCGCTCTCGATCTGGCGATACACCAGCCCCGCCAGCAGAATGACCACGAGGTCGACCAGCAGGATCATGCGCCCCATCGGGATGCTGCGCCATTTCAGCCGCAGCAGACGGCTGAGAATATCCGTGCCGCCCGTCGTGCCGCCGCGCAGGAACACCAGCGCCATGCCCGCGCCGCTGAGAATACCGCCGAACAGCGCGCACAGGATCTTGTCCCCGGAATAATGCGGGATGAAGGACGTCAGATCCACCAGCACGGACATCATCACCGTGGCGATGATCGTCTTGACCGTGAAGCTGCCGCCGAGCAGCCAGATGGCCAGCGCGAACAGCGGAAGGTTGACAAGCAGGATCCCCACGCCGATCGGCAGGCCGAACAGGTAATTGGCCAGCGTGGCGAGGCCCGTCGCGCCGCCGGGCGCGATGTCGTTGGGCGCGGTGAAGAAATTGACCGACAGCGCATACAGCGCGGAACCCACGAAGAAAAACAGCAGATCCACCGCCCACTGGCCGGCCGATTGCTTTCTTCTGGTTTCCCGCCGCTGCCTGCGCGCGAGCGCCTTCTCTGACAGCTGCCTGGATTCCTTTGGGGTTTTTCTTTGCCTCTTCATGCTTCCGCACACCTCGTTTCTTTGCTTCTCCGGCGTCCTCGCCGGAATGATCTCTTATCCTCGGCCGCGCCCTCGAGCGCGCCGACGGCGGGCGTTGCAAGCTGTTACTTTTCCTCCCCGGCCGCGCCGTCCCCGCCGCCGCTTTCCCGTCTGCGCCGCGCGGGAACCGGGCCGCCTATGCCGCGTCTCCCGCAGCAAGTCTTCCCGGCCGCGCTGGCGGTGATAAAATCCTCGCGCCGATCGCGCGGTTTCCTGCATACAAAAAGCGCCGCACGGGCACGCACCCCCGCGGCGCTTTTCCTGTCCGCCGACCGACGGGCGTCATGCTTCTTTTAGTATCTCCCCGAGCAGAACGTCTATTCTGTTCGCGTCGCCCTTTAAGTACAGATACCCGAACAGGCATTCCAGCCCGGTCGCGCAGCGGTAATCGGTCGCCGTCGCGCCGCGCGGCGGATGCACCGCGTTGCAGTTGCGCCCGCGTTTGTAAATGTCTGTTTCCTCCTCGGTGAGCAGCGGCGCGATGCGGTGCGCGGCCCCCGCCTGGAAGGAGGCGCGCACACGTTCGACCGCGGCCGCGTGCAGCTCCCCGGACTTCGCCTTGCCGCTTTTGACCAGCAGCTCGCGGATGCGCAGCTCATAGACCGCATCGCCCAGAAACGCCAGCGCCGGCGCGCTGTAATGCTTGGGATTCTCCACCCTTCTCTCCCCTCCGCTCAGTACCGGAATTCGAATTCCAGATCGTAAATGGAGACCGTGTCCCCCTCCTGCACACCGGCCTGCTCGAGCTGCTCGATGACGCCGGTCGTCATCAGCACGCGCTGGAAAAACTGCAGCGACTCATAATCGCTGAAATTGACGCCGCTCATCACCTTATACAGCCAGGGCGCCTCGACGAAATAGACCCCGTCATGCACGCTGATGGACACCGACTTATCCTTCGGATCGAGGATCTCCTCCACAGGCTCCGGCTCCGCCTCGAACACACGCACCGGCGGAAGCGCGGCCAGCCGGCGGGCGATGGCCTGCACCAGCTCCCGCGTACCCTGCGCGATGGGCGCGGACATCTCGTGAAATTCCAGCCCCTGCGCCTCGACGTGCGCCCGCAGCGCGTCGATCTGCTCACGCGGCGCCATGTCGCATTTATTGGCCGCGACGATCTGCGGGCGCTGGGCGAGCTCCTCGCTGTATTCCCGCAGCTCGCGGTTGATCGTCTCGAAATCCGTCACCGGGTCGCGCCCTTCCACACCCGACGCGTCCACCACATGCACCAGCAGGCGGCATCGCTCGACGTGGCGCAGGAACTCATGCCCCAGCCCCGCGCCTTCGCTGGCCCCCTCGATGAGGCCGGGGATGTCCGCCATGACGAAGCTGGCTTCCTCCCCCGCGCGCACGACGCCCAGCACCGGGGAAAGCGTCGTGAAATGATAGTTGGCGATTTTGGGTTTGGCTTCGCTGACGACCGAAATGAGCGTCGATTTTCCGACGTTGGGGAACCCGATGAGCCCTACGTCGGCCAGCAGCTTGAGCTCCAGCAGCAGCTCCCGCTCCTCGCCGGGCGCGCCGTTCTTGGCAAAGCGCGGCACCTGCCGGGTGGGCGTGGCGAAATGCGTATTGCCCCAGCCGCCGTTGCCGCCGCGCGCGATGCACTGCGGCTCGCGGGTGGAGATGTCCGCAAGCAGCCGGCCCGTCTCCGCGTCGCGCACCAGCGTGCCGAAGGGGACGCGGATCACGAGGTTCGGCGCGCTCTTGCCCGTGCAGCGTTTGCCGCGGCCCGGCTCGCCGTTCTCCGCCTCGTATTTGCGCTTATAGCGGAAATCGCTGAGCGTGGACAGATGCTCGTCCGCCTGGAAATACACGCTGCCTCCCCGGCCGCCGTCCCCGCCGTCCGGTCCGCCCGCCGCGATATATTTCTCCCGGTGGAACGAGACGGCGCCGTTGCCGCCGTCTCCCGCCTTGACATGGATTTTCGCAGTATCGATGAACATGGTGATGTTTCCTTATCCTTTCCGGCACGGCGCCGGTGTCCCGCTGTCCGGGCTTCGCTTCGCGCTTGTCCGTGCCAAGCCTGCCCGCGACGCGCGGACCGCCGCGCTCTTCCTGCAAAGAATTTTTTATTATTATAGCATTTCCTTCCCGCAGAATGCAAGCCGCGCGCCTTGCATTTCCCGCCTCGCCGTGCGATTCTCCATGTAAACACAGAGCGCTTGGCAAAGGGGGAACGGATCATGGAATAGGTCCGCGTGCCGCCCGGGGATCCGGACATCCCGCAGCGGCTGCGGCTGCACGCGCTGCCGCAGACCGCGCGTTATATTTCTATCCACCCGGATGCGTATTTTTCTTACGTCACCGGCACCGATTCCGCGTACTACTGGAAAATTCTCTGAGGCGGCCGATTGATCGGCAGGCTGCACAGGGAGCCGACAGAGGAAACCCTATCTCTCTGTCTGTGGAGCCACCCCGCCTTCCAACAGCAGGGCTGCGCCTCCGCTGTCCTTCGGGACGTCATGCATGACTGCTTCTCCCTTCACGCGAAGCGGCTGTGCGCGTATGTCGAGCGTGATAACATCGCCTCGCGCCGCCTGTTTGCGTCCCTGGGGTTCCGGGTGTCGGGAACCGAGGACGAATGCATCGAGTATTCCATCTTCCTTGCCCCCTGACACGTCTCCCTTGCCCCCTGCCGCCGTCGCTGCGCACAATACATCTGCCGGCAGCGCGAAATGACGACAGGCTCTGCGCAGGGGGCCGGCCTGTTTTGATGACTTTCGCAGCTTCTTTCCCGCGCCAAGGCGGCAGCGCGCGCTGCCGCCCGCGGGCGTCAAAACGAGGGCCAGCCCCGTGGGGCCGGCCCTCGTTTCGCATGCTCGTTTATCCCATGCCGCAGCTTATTTCGCCTGCTTGCGGCGCAGGCCCAGCGCCACGCCGGTCACCGCGACCGACGCCGCCAGCAGCGCCAGCCAGAGCGTCGCCTGACTGTCTACGCCGGTTCCCGGCACCTGCGGCTCTCCGGTCGCCGGGATCTCAACCGCCGCCTTCTGGTAGCCGCACACCGTGCACTCCTCGTGCTTGCTTCCCGCCTCCGTCGCGGTCGCTTCC
>CAJFTT010000051.1 GCA_904420005.1 Candidatus Tabaqchalia intestinavium
GAACCCGCTGGGTCAGGATATGGATGTGGAGACCTTCACGTTTGACACCATCAATGCCCGGTATATCCGCATCCTGATGGTGCAGGGTAAGGAATACGGTGAAGAGGAAATAGACTGGAAAACCGATCCGTCCATTTGGGAGTTTGAAGTATACGGCACGATGCTGGGCGAGCCGGAGACGCCGGTCTCTTCCGAGGAGCCTGTTTCTTCCGAAGAACCAGCTTCCTCGCAGGCCGCTTCTGAAAATGATGCTGTTTCTTCTTCTTCTTCTTCTTCGCAGGCGGCCGGTGTGACGAGCCGGAACACTTCCAATACCTCCTCCACGGCGCAGTCGACCGACGGAAATGGCTGGATCATTGGCGTTGTGATTGGCGCGGTAGCCGTTGTGGCTGTGGTCGTGGTTGTAGTGGTGGTCGTTGTCAAAAAGAAGAAAGCCTAATATAACGTAAAACCTAAGATCATTGATTCCTGTTTGGTGCATATCCACGCTGCTGTCGGGTTCCCCGGCGGCAGCGTTTTTGTATTGGTACGCAGCGGAGAGAATATGACTGTGTTTCACCTGCCGGCTCCAGCGGCGCAACGCGCCATTTTTGTACACCTTCATTGCCGGCTTGCTATGGAAGGGAAATGCCTATTGCGTATTACCTGAGCATAACAGGAAAAAGGCGCCGTCGTGTCTGCGCCATGGGTGCCCTCTTCCCGCCAGAGCGCATGTTGGGTTCCCATGCGCCGGCAGTCGAAAGAGGTGCGCCGTGCCGCCGGCACGAAAAAACGAGGGCCGCCCATATGAGGCTGGACGGCTCTCGCTTTTTGCAATTGGAACGTTTAGGATGCTTTCTCGAACTGGCTGTTGTAAAGATCTGCGTAAAATCCGCCTTTGGCCAGCAGCTCGGTGTGGGTGCCCTGCTCGATGATGTCCCCGTCTTTCATCACCAGGATCAGATCGGCGTTTTTGATCGTGGACAGCCGATGGGCGATCACGAAGCTGGTGCGGTGGGCCGTCAGCTGGTCCATGGCCTTCTGCGTGATGAGCTCCGTACGGGTGTCCACCGAAGAGGTGGCCTCGTCGAGGATCAGCATGGGATTGTTCTGCACCATGGCGCGGGCAATGGTGAACAGCTGCTTCTGTCCGGCCGAGATGGCGACGCTGTCGTCCAGGACCGTGTCGAAGCCGTTGGGCAGCGTTTCGATAAAGTGGTAAATCCCGCAGGCCTTGCAGGCATTTTCGAGCGTCTCGTCGCTGACGCCGGCTTTGTTATAAACCAGATTCTCCCGCACGGTCCCTTCGAACATCCAGGTGTCCTGCAGCACCATGCTGAACAGGTTATGCACGCTTTCCCGGGTCATCTCCGAGGTGGGGATGCCGTCGATTTTGATGCTGCCGCTGTTGATTTCAAAAAAGCGCATCAGCAGGTTGACCATTGTGGTTTTGCCGGCGCCGGTGGGGCCGACGATGGCCACTTTCTGCCCCGGCTGGATATGCGCGGAGAAATCCTTGATGATGATCTTTTCGGGATTGTCCGGGTAGCTGAAGCGCACATGCGAAAATTCCACTTCGCCCCGGACCTGCGCGGGCGCTTCCCGCTTGCCGGTTTCGTCCGGCAGCTCTTCCTCCTGCAGGAAATCGAAGATATGATCCCCCGCGGCGGCGGCCGTCTGCATCTGCGTCATGCCTTGGGCCAGCGTGCTCAGCGGCGAAGTGAACAGGCGCACATACAGGATGAACGCCACGATCACGCCGAAGGAGATCTGCCCGTTCATGGCCAGCGCCGAGCCCAGCACGCACACGACCACGTAGCCGAGGTTACCGACAATGTTCATCAGCGGCTGCATCACGCCGGACAGGAATTGGCTGCGCCAGTCGGCGTCGTACAGAATCCCGTTGAGGCTGCCGAAGGTATGCTTGATTTTCCGGTTGGCGCGGGAAATGCGCACCACATCATGTCCGGAATACATCTCTTCAATATAGCCGTTGAGCGTACCGAGGTTTTCCTGGCGAGCGGAGAAATATTTCTGGGAACGCAGCATAACCACCGCCATGATCAGGAATCCCAGCAGCGTGACCCCGATGGCGGCCAGCGCCATGCGCCATTCGGTGACGAACATCATGATCAGGCAGCCGATGAACTGGGCTGCGGCGCTGATGATCGACGGCAGGCTGTTGGCCAGCGCCTGCTGCAGGGTGCTCACGTCGTTGGTCACCCGGCTGAGGATGTCACCGTGGGAGACGGTGTTGAAATATTTCATGGGTACGCAGTTGATTTTCCTCGAAAGGTCGCGGCGCAGGTCGCGGGAAAGCGCCAGCGTCACGGTGGACATGATATAATGCTCCACGTAGGTGAACAGCGCGCTGAATCCGTAAATAACCAGCAGCAGGATCCCGATGGAACCGATGGCGCTCAGATCAATTTCACCAAACAGAGCGTCCGAAATCAAGTCGGTGATCTGGCTGAGAAGATTAGGTCCGATGATCGTCAGGACGGCGCCGATCACCGCGAACAGAAGGGCGATCGCCACGGGAAGTTTCAGTTTGCTCGAATAAGAGAACAGTTCCCGCAGGATGCCGTTGATTCCGCGCTTGCTTTTTTCTGCGGCATGCATGCCGCGTTGGCCGAAGCTGCTCATTTTCCATCCCTCCTTTATGCGCCGAGCTCTTCTTTGGAGAGCTGCGACTGGGCGATTTCCTGATAGACCGGGCAGGTTTGCATGAGCTCGTCATGCGTGCCGATGCCGACGGCTCGGCCTTCGTCGAGCACGATGATCTTGTCGGCATGACGGATCGTGCCGATGCGCTGCGCGACGATCAAACGGGTCGTATCTTTCAGCTGCGCGTCCAGACCGGCGCGCAGCGCGGCGTCCGTGCGGTAATCCAGCGCGGAAAACGAGTCGTCAAACACAAGGATTTCCGGCTTTCTCGCCAGGGCGCGCGCAATGGACAGCCGTTGCTTCTGCCCGCCGGACACGTTGGCGCCGCCCTGCGCGATGGGCGCATCGATGCCTTCCGGCAATTTCTGGACGAACTCTGTCGCCTGCGCCAGCGCCAGCGACTGCCGAACGGTATCGTCCGAGCCGTCGGCATGGCTCTCGCCGAACAGCACATTGTCCCGGATGCTGCCGGAGAACAGGACGGCCTTCTGCGTGACGTAGCCGACACGGTCATACAGCGCGTCGAACGTATACTCCTTCACGTTCCGGCCATCCACCAGCACTTCGCCGGAGGTCGCGTCGTAAAACCGCGCGATCAGGCTGACCAGTGTGGTTTTGCCGCTGCCGGTGGCGCCGATGAACGCGACGGTTTCCCCGCGCTTGGCCGTGAAGCTGATATGGCACAGCACGTCCTTGTCCGTCGTGGGGTAATGGAACGACACGTCGCGGAATTCCACCGTACCCTGTTCCGGCGCATTGGTTTCCGTCCCTTCCTGCAGATGGGGGACCGTGTCCAGCACGGCGCAGATGCGCTGCGCCGATACCTGCGCCGCGGGCATGAGCATGATAATCATGACCATCATCATGATCGACATGATCACATAGGTCGCGTAAGTGCCGAACACCACGATGTCGCTGAAGGTCGACAGACGAAGGGCCATATCGGCGGCGGGGACGTTGTTGACGATCGCCGCGCCGACCCAGTAGATCACGAGCGACAGCGCGTTCATGGCCAGCGTGACCGCCGGCATCAGAATGGCAAAGGTGCGCTGGTTGAACAGCTGCGTGTTCATCAGCGTGACGTTGGCTTTCTCGAATTTTTCGTTCTGATATGCCTCTGCATTATAAGCATGCACCACGTTGATACCGGTCAGATTTTCCCGGGCCACAAGGTTGATGTTGTCGGTGAGCTTCTGCACCCGACGCACGCGGGGCAGCACGACGACGATGATGATGACCATCATGGCCAGCAGCGCCACGACGAAGCCGGCGGTGATCATCGAGAGCGTCCAGCTCTTGTTGATGATCTTGATGACGGCCCAGACCGCCATGATGGGGGATTTGATGAGAATCTGCAGTCCCATGGAGACCAGCATCTGCACCTGCGTGATGTCGTTGGTGGTGCGGTTGATCAAGCTCGGCACGGAGAAGGACATCATCTCCTGCTGCCCGAAGTCGGCGATTTTGTTGAACACGGCTTCCCGGATGGAGAAGCCGAACCCGGCCGCGACTTTGGCGGTCAGGAACCCGCAGATCACGCACAGCACGGCGCTGGCCAGCGTGCAGCCGAGCATTTCGGCGCCGGTGCGCAGAATGTCGGACATCGTGCTGTCGGGGGACTTGATCAGGACTGTCAGGTTGCTCATGTAATCCGGCAGCCGCAGGTCAAAGTAGATCTGTCCGAGTACCAGCACGGCGCACAGGATGGCCATGAGCCATTCCTTGCCACGCATTTTTTTCAATAACCGAATCATGCTTACCTCCTTCAATTCTCTGCCCGAAAGGCCGGCAGGGCCCGGCCGCCGGGGTGATGTGGTTCCCGTGGGAAATGGTGGCGCCGCTCATCGCGAGCTCGTCGCGGCTTTAGCGTTTTTCGCGATGCGGTCGTTGAACCCGGCGAATTGCTCCAGCTCCTGCTCGGTGAACCCCTGGAAGATCTGTTCACGGAAGTGTTCCCGAACGGCTTCGATCTCCTGCGTGATGGGCGTTGCGCCGGCCGCAAGAGACAGGTGCATCCGTCTGCGGTCCGCCGTGTCTTGCCGCCGCTGAAGCAGCGATTTCTGAATCAGATTTTCCACCGCCTGCGAAACGTTGCTTTTGGAAAGCATACGCAGCTCCACAATGTCGGCGGCCGTGTCCCGGCCTGGATTGTTGTACAGGAAGCTGATGATGGTTACT
The DNA here is from genome assembly GCA_904420005.1 of Candidatus Tabaqchalia intestinavium. Classification (GTDB taxonomy): domain Bacteria; phylum Bacillota; class Clostridia; order Oscillospirales; family CAJFTT01; genus Tabaqchalia; species Tabaqchalia intestinavium. Next base: position 4,825 of record CAJFTT010000051.1, read on the forward strand.
TCCAGCGGCGTGAGCGCGTGCCGCTCGCAGATGGGTTTGAGCATATTGTCGTAGAGCCGCATGATCCGCCGGATGTTAACAAGCAGTGTGTTGGTCTGAGGCATAATCCATCCCTTTTCTTCAGAATAGTTCGGAAACGCACGGTTTTTATAAAGAATAGTTATTTCAACAAACTATTTTACTCGGAGAATTCTAGGAGTCAAGAGGAAAACGACTTCTTTTCAGAGTATTAACAGCAGCTTCATGAAACATGCCTGTTTTCTCTTGAATGGTGAAAAATTCTTTTTTCGCGTGCTGGACAATAAAAACCCAGTCCGCTGGAAACGAGATATAGACATCCCGTTACCGGTGGACTGAGCAGAAAAATGCTTCTATGGACTCCATGCGCGGCGGACGATCTTCGGCCGGACAAAGGGCGCCGCGCCGGCCGGCATCTACGGGGCGCTCATGCAGCGCAACGCCGCGTCCCGCGCAGGAAAAAGCCCGTCCCTTACGAGGACGGGCTGCGAATTTGTCAGTTTTTCAGGCTCTGCAGCGGAGCGGGAATGCGGCCGCCGCGGGCGATGAATTTCTCCGGCGAGGCGGTGCGCACGGGCATCACCGGCCCGCTGCCGAGCAGGCCGCCGAAGGCCAGCTCCTCGCCCACCGTTTTTCCGATCGCGGGAATGAGCCGGCAGGCGGTCGTTTTGCTGTTGACCATGCCGATGGCCGCCTCGTCCGCAATGATCGCCGAGAGCACCGCGGCGCTGGTGTCGCCGGGGACGATGATCATGTCCAGGCCGACCGAGCAGACGCAGGTCATGGCCTCGAGCTTCTCGATGCACAGCACGCCTGCGCGCGCCGCGTCGATCATGCCGGCGTCTTCAGAAACAGGAATGAACGCGCCGGACAGGCCGCCCACATGGGAGGAGGCCATGACGCCGCCTTTCTTGACCGCGTCGTTGAGCAGTGCGAGCGCGGCGGTCGTGCCGCAGGCGCCGCAGGTCTCCAGCCCCATTTCCTCGAGAATATGCGCGACGGAATCCCCCACCGCCGGAGTCGGCGCGAGAGAGAGATCCACGATGCCAAACGGCACCTCCAGGCGCCGGGCCGCCTCGGTCGCGACGAGCTGCCCCATGCGCGTGATCTTGAACGCTGTCTTTTTGACGATGTCGGCGATGCCGGTCAGATCACTGTCCGGCGCTTTGGCGAGCGCCGCGCGCACCACGCCCGGGCCCGATACGCCCACGTTGATGACGCATTCCGGCTCGCCCACGCCGTGGAACGCGCCTGCCATGAAGGGGTTATCCTCCGGCGCGTTGCAGAACACCACGAGCTTGGCCGCGCCGATGCAGTTGCGGTCAGCCGTCAGCTCCGCGCTGCGGCGGATGATACCGCCCATTTGGCGCACGGCGTCCATGTTGATGCCCGACTTGGTTGTGCCGACGTTGACCGAGGCGCAGACGCATTCCGTCGTGGCCAGCGCCTCGGGGATGGAGTCGATGAACGCTTGCTCCGCACCGGCATAGCCCTTATGCACGAGCGCCGAGTAACCGCCGATGAAATTGACGCCGATGGTCGCGGCGGCGCGGTCGAGCGCGCGGGCGAGCTTGAGATAGTCGTGACTTTCGCAGCAGGAGGCCAGCATGGAAATGGGCGTGACGGACACGCGCTTATGGATGATAGGAATGCCGTATTCCGTCTCGATCGCGTTGCCGGTCTCCACCAGGCGCGCCGCCTTGCGGCAGATCTTGTCGTAAATTTTCTGCGCCGCGCGGTCGATGTCGGAGTCGAAACAGTCGAGCAGGGAAATGCCCATTGTGATGGTGCGAATGTCAAGATTCTCGTGCTCGATCATGGAGATGGTTTCCAGAATGTCATAGGAATTGAGCATGTTGCGCTTCCAGCCTTTCGGTCGCCGAGAACGGCGGATATTGGGTGGTTGCGGCGGCTTTTGCGCTGCCGCCGCGCGCCGGACCCCGCTGCGCGGGCCGGCCGGAGGGAGGGTCAGATGCGATGCATGGAATTGAAAATATCCTCATGCATGATATGCACCGACAGATGCATTTCCTCCCCGATGGCGGCCAGCGCCTCTTTGAGCTCGGGGATGGAGGCGGTCGCTTCGCTGATGTCCACCAGCATGATCATGGCGAACAGGTCGCGCAGAACACTCTGGGTGATGTCGAGGATATTGATGTTCTTCTTGCTGCACAGGTCGGAGACCCGCGCGATGATGCCGACGGCGTCGGATCCGATCACGGTGATTACGGCTCGCATGGATGCATTTCTCCTTTTAGTAAATTTGAGCTTGCGGGGGTTAGTGCGTCAGCTCCTCGATCATGAAATCGGAGCTGGCGTCGGACGGCATGGTGAAATATTCCGGCGACAGGCAGGGGGTCAGCAGCATCGCGCTGTCGGGCGAGCAGTTGCGTTTGAACTGCCCGGAGAAGAAGCGGCGGATGAACACCACCAGCGTCGCCTTAATGTAGTCGCGCTTATATTGCTCGCGAAACGCCAGTGTGGCGTATTCAAGGATTTTGGTGGGCGCGAGATTGTATTCGACGAAATAATAGAAGAAAAAGTCGTGCAGCGCATAGGGGCCGAGAATGGATTCGGTCTTTTGCAGCTGGTTGCCGGCCTCATCCGGGGGCAGCAGCTCAGGGCTGACCGGGGTGTCGAGAATGTCATACAGCACGCCGGACACGCCGGAGAACGCCGTCTGCTGGGCCAGATACCGCAGCAGCACGCGCACCAGGGACTTGGGCAGGCAGGTGTTGAGGTTGAAGGTGGCCAGATGGTCGCCGCCGAAGGTGCACCAGCCGAGCGCGTCCTCCGACAGGTCGCCGGTGCCGATGACCAGCGCGTTCTCGAGATTCGCGATGTCGAAGAGGATCTGGCTGCGCTCGCGCGACTGCGCGTTTTCAAATGTGATGTCCTTGAGGTCGGCGCGGTGCCCGATGTCCTCGAAATGCTGCAGCACGGACGCTTCGATGGAGATGGTTTTCCCCGTCAGGCCCAGACCGTCGATGAGCGCCTGGGCGTTGTTGCGCGTGCGCTGCGTGGTGCCGAAGCCGGGCATCAGCACGCCCAGACAGTTGGTGGACGGCAGGCCGAGCCGCTCGAGCGCCGTGCGGCATACCAGCACCGCCAGCGTGGAGTCCAGGCCGCCGGACAGGCCGACCACCAGCTTGGAGATGCCGGAATTCTGAATCCGGCCCATCAGAGACGCGACCTGCAGCTCGAAGATCTCGGCCACGGTTTGCTCCGTTTCCTTCTCCCCTCCGGGCAGGAACGGATTCTGCGGCACCTCGCGCAGCAGCTCTGTGCGGTCGTGCAGCGCCTTGCGGATGGAGGTCATGGGGCAGTCGAGCCGCAGTGGCGGCTGCTTAGCGCGCTGGGAATGGATGATGTCGATATCCACGTCGCAGACCTCGAACATCGGCCCGGTACCGCTCTGCGCCGAGAAACGCAGGACCTGGCCGCACTCGCACACCCCTGCGAACCCGCGGTAAATATACGGCGAGGTGGCCTCGCCAAAGCCGCAGCCGCAGGTGGCGACGGCGCAGGCATAATTCATCGAGGCCATCTGCGCGCCGTTCCTGCGCCGCGCGAAGGTGCCGGCTGCCGACGGCATGGCGCAGGGGCACAGGATGATGTCCGCGCCGAGCCCCTCCTCCCCCGCGATGACCGGCAGGTCGGCCGGGTCGCCGGGGATGATGCGGATGGAGAAGTCGTCAAAATTGAGCACTGCGTCGCTCGCCGGCAGCAGGCCGCCCTTCGACGGTTCTGTCGAGGCGTCGGCCAGCGGGCGCAGCGGATGCCGCTCGCCGGAACGGGGCACGATCTCCTCCCCGCGGTAAATCACAGAGCAAACGGAATAGATCCGGCCGTCGTAGCTTTCCGGCAACCCGACCACGACGACGCAGTCGCTCTGCGCGGTGAAACGGCGGATTTCCTCCACGGCGGCTTCGCAGCTGTCGAGCAGCGCCCGGTTCTTGAACAGCGTGCCGCAGGACGCGCCGGAGATGCAAAGGGCAGGGAACAGGACGATATCCGGTTTGCATTCCGCGAGCTCATGCAGGATGTCTTTGATATATTCCGCATTTTTTTGCGGCAGCCCGGGGGAGACCCTCGGCACGGCCGCGGCGATTCTGACGATGCCTTTCATGGATCCAACAAGCTCCTTTCGCGGCCCGGCGCGGCGCGCGCGGCGCCCGCTGGAAACGCACAAGATTCCGCTGCCCGGCCGCGCGCCGGGAAAAAACGGCCGGCGACCAAAGGCATTTTGCTAATATTATAACACAACCGTGACAGGATGGCAAAACAAATTTTGCCGTTGGCGGCTTCCATTCGACAGAAAATATGCTATAATAAAACCCGTACAGGGGAGATCCGCGCCCGAGAGCCGGGCGCAGGATTTTGTTTCATTTTCGGGCGTTTTTGCGCGCTGGATTACCGGCTCCGCCGTGAGCGGGGCAGAACAGGGCGCGCAGGGCCCCTGAAAAGTAACGGGAAAGGAGAAGGACACAATGAAGCAACAAAATGAACTGCAAGCTGCGATGGGACAGAGCCGGGAGAATTTCATGCCCGGGCAGGAACGTCCTTCGAAATCACAGGAGGGCGCGACCGTCGGCACTTCCATGACGGTGGGCGTGTGCATCGGCGCCGCCATCGGAGCGGTGATCGGCCATATGGTGTTTGACAACCTGGTGATGGGGATTTGCCTGGGAATGTGTGTGGGCATTGCGCTCGGCACAGGCATCGAAAGCCTGCGACGCAGGCTGAAATGAGCGAAAGGCGCGGCGGCTGCCGCGCCTTTTGTCGGTCTGGGATCATTCGGGCCGGCGTTTCATCAGGATAGTTGTCCAGGGGACATGTGGAGAGAAGAGGAGAAGAAATACCATGCTGATTGATTTTCACACACATACCGACGCCAGCGCCGACGGCGAATGCTCCATGCAGGCGCTCGCGGAGGCGGCCCATGCGCGCGGCGCGTTCGCCGTCGCGGTGACGGATCACTGCGAGATCGCGGAGCTGAACGGCCGCTGGGGAGAGGAGGGGACGCGCCGCTCGTGGCAGGCCTACCAGGCGCTCGCCGCCGCGCAGGGCACCGAACGGGACGGGTTCCACCTGCTGTTTGGCATCGAGCTCGGAGGCGCGAACGCGGACTTCGCCGCGGCCGACGCGCTGCTCGGGCGCTATCCGTTTGATTTTGTCATCGGTTCGATGCACAATCTCAAGGGCCGGCGCGATTTTTACTATTTAGATTATGCCAAAGAGGACGCCAACGCGCTGTTTTCGCAATATCTCACGCAGGTGGAGGCGCTCATCCAGTGGGGGAATTTCGACACGCTGGGGCATCTGACTTACCCGCTGCGCTATATTACCGGAGAAAACGGGATCCCCATCGATTGGGGGTATCATATGCCGCAGCTGCGCCGCCTGCTCGGCGCGCTGGCGAGAAGCGGGCGCGCGCTGGAGCTCAACACTGCCGGACAGCGCAAGCCCTATGGCGCGCTGCTGCGCGACGACCTTGTGCTGCGGGAATTCGCCCGCCAGGGCGGGGAATATGTCACCATCGGCTCCGACAGCCATACGGCGCAGGATGTCTGCGCCGGCATACCGGAGGCCATGGCGCTGCTGCGGGAGTGTGGCTTTGGCCGGGTGACGTATTATGTGGCCCGCCGGCCGCAGCAGCTGCCGCTGCTGTGAGGCCGCGCCCTTGCGGCCGTCCGTGCGCTTGCAATAAGAAGCGAAATAGATTATAATGGAAAAAACAAACAAAAAGCGCGCCGGCGCCGGTGGATTCGGCGTATCTGCGCGGCGCTTTTGCGGAAGAACAAACGTAGGGACAGGAGTGAAAATGCATGGATATGATGCTCAAGCTGCTTGAGAAAAACGCGCGCATGCCGATGGAGGAGCTGGCGGCCGGCCTCGGGATTTCGGTGCAGGAGGCCGCGCGGCGGATGGACGATTATCAGCGGCAGGGCGTGATCCGCGGTTATCGCGCGGTCATCGACTGGGAGAAGGCCGGCCGCGAATATGTCACGGCGCTCATCGAGCTGCGGGTTTCCCCGCAGAAAAATTCCGGGTTCGACGATGTCGCGCGGGAGATCCTGCGTTTCCCGGAGGTGGATAATCTCTACCTCATGTCCGGCGGGTTCGACCTGGGCCTGACCGTGCATGGGAAGAGCTTCCAGGAGATCGCGTATTTCGTTTCCGAGCGGCTGGCGCCGATGGACAATGTGCTGTCCACTGCGACGCATTTTGTGCTGCGCCGGTATAAAGACGCGGGCATCGCCTGCGTGGACGGCTGCGCCGACGAGCGCCTTGAGCCGGGCCGGGATGAACGCTGAGAGGGGAGCCGCGAATCATGCAGTATGACACCATCGTTTCCCGGACGGTGCAGGAAATGAAGCCGTCCGGGATCCGGCGATTTTTTGATATTGTGGGACAAATGGAGGGCGTGATCTCGCTCGGCATCGGTGAGCCGGATTTCACCACGCCGTGGCACATTCGCAGCGCAGGGATCGAGTCGCTCAAGAAGGGGAAAACCTGGTATACCGCCAACGCCGGCATGAAGGAGCTCAAGGTGGAGATCAGCCGGTATATGCAGCGGCGGTACGGTTTGGATTACGATGCCAACGGCGAAGTGGTCGTGACGGTAGGCGGCAGCGAAGCCATCGATCTCGCGGTGCGCGCGATGGTATGTCCGGGGGACGAGGTCATCATTCCGGAGCCGTGCTTTGTCTGCTATGTCCCCATCACGCAGATGACGGGAGGCGTGCCCGTCATCGTGCCGACCAAGCCCGAGAATGAATTTCGTCTGACGGCCGCGGAGCTGCGCGCCGCCATCACGCCGAAAACGAAGCTGCTCATCCTTCCTTTCCCCAATAATCCCACCGGCGCGGTGCTGCGCCGGTGGGATCTGGAGGAAATTGCCGCGGTGCTGCGCGGCACGGACATCATGGTGCTGTCCGACGAGATTTACAGCGAGCTGACCTACGGCTGCGGGCATGTGTGCCCCGCCGCCGTGGACGGCATGCGGGAGCGCACCGTCGTCATCAACGGCTTTTCCAAATCCTACGCCATGACCGGGTGGCGGCTGGGCTACGCCTGCGGCCCGCGGGAGATCATCGGCCCGATGACCAAGATCCATCAGTTTGCCATCATGAGCGCGCCGACCACCAGCCAATATGCCGCCGTCGAGGCGCTGCGCGCCGGGGACGACGACATTGAGGAGATGCGCCGCGAATATGACGTGCGCCGCCGGTTCATGCTCGGCCGCCTGCGGTCGATGGGGTTGGCGTGCTTTGAGCCAAAGGGCGCGTTTTACATGTTTCCCGACATCCGCCGCGCGGGATTGCCCTCGGAGGAATTCTGCGAACGGCTGCTGCAGGAGGAAAAAGTCGCCGTCATCCCCGGCTCCGCGTTCGGGGAGAGCGGGGAAGGCTTTGTGCGTATTTCCTATTGTTATTCCATGGAGCATATCACGGAGGCGCTGCAGAGAATGGAGCGATTCCTGCGGCGGTTTTGAGCCGCGAGGCGGGACGGAGGGAAAGCATGCGACGGGACGCGTTGTATCTCAAGGCCTACGGTAAGATCAATCTGACGCTGGACATTCTCGGCCTGCTGCCCAATGGCTACCATTCAGTTGAGATGATCCTGCAGCAGGTTTCCGTCTATGACCGGCTGGAGCTGCGCCTGACGGAGGAAGCAGGCGTGCGGGTGGAGAATAACCGTCCTTGGCTGCCGACGGATGACCGCAATCTTGCGGTGCGCGCTGCGCGGGCATTTTTTGCCTATACGGGCCAGGAGCGGGGGCTGCGCATCCGCATCACGAAGTTCATCCCCGTCGCGGCGGGGATGGCCGGCGGCAGCGCGGACGCGGCGGCCGTGCTCGTCGGGCTCAACCGGCTGCTGCGCGCGGGGCTGCGGCAGGAGGAGTTGCTGCGGCTGGGCGCGCAGATCGGCGCGGATGTGCCGTTCTGCATTCTGGGCGGCACAGTGCTGGCGCGCGGCATCGGGGAGGAGATGGAGACGCTGCCCCCTATGCCCGATTGCCATATCCTGCTGGCAAAGCCCCGGCAGGGCGTTTCCACGCCGCAGGCGTATCAGAAATACGACGCGGCGGCGGACCGGGTTCGGCACCCCGACACGGCGGCCTGTGTGCAGGCCATCCGCGCGGGCGATCTCGCGGCGCTCGCCGGACGGATGCATAATGTGTTTGAGGATGCGCTTCCCATCGAGGCGGTGCGTCGTCTGAAGGAAACGATGCTTTCCTGCGGCGCGTTGGCGGCGCAGATGAGCGGTTCCGGCCCGACGGTGTTCGGCCTGTTTGACGATGCGGACAAAGCGGCGCGCGCGCGGGAAGCCTGCAAGGGGAAAGCACCGTTTGTTTTTCTCTGCCGCCCGGTGCGGGGAATTGGAGGGTAGACCGGCGCGCCCGCTTATGCCGCCGGGATGCTGCCCCGGCTGATGATGGCGGCGGAGAAAGAAATTTTGAGGACAGACGAAAGGTCGTTTGTCCTTTTATTTTTGCGATTTACGAAGGTGTCCCGCGCGCCGGCTCGACGGGTTCACTCTATGGCTGCGGGGCTGTGTTGAGTGCGTTTGCGATCTGCATGTTAAAAAGGGGTGGCGCCGCGGCCGAGCTCTTGCGCCCCTCGAGGGGCACGTCCCCGTTTGCCTCGCAGCTGCACGCCTGTGCGCCCGGCGATGCAGGACGCGTTGTGCGTTTTTCCGTTCGCTCCGCGGCTGCGCGCCGGTGCGGCTTCAAGACCGCTTGACAGCGCGCGGCTATGACGGTTTTTTCCTTATATCCACGGGGATCCCCCTGTCGACATGACGCCGCTGCCTTTTCCTGTATCTAAGCACTCTTGCCCCTGCGAGCAGAGGCTCCCCGGCCCCGTATCAGCCCGGGCGATTTCGTGGCCCGACGATCTCGCTGGGAGGCGGGACGGCGAAGGGGACGGGCGTTCCTTGCCGGGATTTCGCTGTCAGATCGTTGCCCGCAGGAGATATTTTTCTTTTCCGGATGCATAATCCATGCCGATCCTGTCCAAAACTTGGGCAGATGAAAGGACGGGATGAAGCATGCAAAAGATGAAAAGAGTGGAAATCGCCATCGCGGTGGGCCTGATCGCTGCGATTTTGGTGTGCTTTACAGGCTTTGCCAAAACCAGCGAGGAAATCAGCCAGGATGTCCTGCGGCTGCATATTCTCGCCAATTCCGACAGCGCAGAGGACCAGGCGCTCAAGCTCGCTGTCCGCGACCGGCTGCTGGCGGACGTGCCGGAACTGTTTGCCGAAGCGAAAGACCGCGACAGCGCGGCAGCGGCGGCGCAGGAGCGGCTGGACGAGATCCGCGCCATCGTGACCGACGAAATCGCCCGGCAGGGATATGATTACACCTGCGATGCGCAGATCGTCGATATGTATTTTAACACCCGTGAATATGATGACTTCGCGATGCCGGCGGGCAATTACCGTGCGCTGCGCGTGACGATCGGGGCGGCGGAAGGAAAGAACTGGTGGTGCGTGATGTTCCCGCCGCTGTGCCTGCCTTCCGCGGCCGAAGCGCCGACAGTGGAGGAATCTTTCTCCGCACAGGAGGCGGAGCTGATGCAGGCGCCCGAGCCGCAGTACGAGGTGAAATTCAAGACGCTGGAAGTCTGGGAGAAGGTCAAGGACACGGTGCGCGGCTGGTTTGACGGCGAATGAACGCAGCGCCCGGCCGGTGGATTATGATTAAGCCGCGCGTTCAGCAGGTGGGGCGCGTCCCTGCGAGGGGAGAAGGAAGGCTGGTCGCGTTTGCCCGGCCAGCCCCGCTGGGCGAACGAACTTTTTCCGAAACAGGCGCTCCGGTCGGGTGCCGAACGGCGGGAGGCCGCGGCCGGACGAAAGGGGACTTTCGTTCCCAGAAGCGCCGGGGCGCTGCCGGCAGGAAGCAATATGTGCGGGCGAGGCCGCGCCGAGCGCAGGCGCGTTCTTTGAGGCGCTCTGGATGCCGTCCGACATATTTCCCGACGCGTTTCGTGTAGAAAAACCACACAAAAACAGCGTTTGCCGGGAGGCAAATGCTGTTTTTGTGTGGTTGAAGGACGCCGGGGCATGTGCTATAATCAAAAAATACAGTGCATGCGGCAAAGCGCTTGCAGACAGTCCGGACGTGCACACTTTTTTGCGGACTTGCCCTTGTTACGCCAAGGGATTGGGAATGGTGGAGTTTTACTGTCATCGTCTTGCAGACTTGGTTTTTCATCTGTTTGTGGACGACAGGCTGGTTGCGGCGGTGGAGCCGCAGACGCGCGAGGACTACAGATGCTGGGCCAAGGGGATCGGCGGGGCGGCTGCGGGCCGGGAGGACGCGCCGGAGAATGATTTTTGCACGTTGCCGGAGCCGTTGCGAGAGACGGTGCAGCGGCGGCTGCGGACTTTGCTCGGCTGACGGCAGGACGGCTGCCGGCCGGGAATCGGAGTTGGAAAGGAGGCGCGGCGATGCTGCAGCTGGTACTGGGCCGGGCGGGGACCGGCAAGACGGAATGGACGCGCCGGGAAGTTGTCGCGCGCTGTGGGAACGGGCCCACGATGCTGCTGGTGCCGGAGCAGTTCACGATGGAGACGGAAAAGCAGCTGCTTTCGGCGCTGGGCGGCAGTATGCCGTCCGACCTGGTGCAGAGCTTTTCCGGCCTGTCGCGCTGGTTCTTTTTGCGCGCGGGCGGCAACGCGGGGGAGTATCTCGACGACTTCGGCCGCACGGTGCTGATGAGCCGCGCGGCCGAGCGTGTCGCCGATGCGCTGACGCTCTACCGCCGGCAACGGGAGCAGCCGAGCTTCCTCGCCGCGATGCTGAACCTGTCCGGAGAGATGAAAAGCAGCGCCGTCCCGGCGGAGACGCTGCTGGAGGTCGCGGACAGCCTGCCGGAAGGCACGCTGCGCGCCAAGCTCGCCGACGCCGGGCAGATCCTCACGCAGTATGAGGCGCTGGTGCGCGAGCGCTATCACGACGGCCTGGATGACCTGACGCTGGTGGCGGCAGGCATCCGGGAACATCGTCTGTTTGCGGGCTATACGGTGTTCGTCGACGGGTTCCACAGCTTTTCCCGGCAGGAGCAGGACGTGCTGCGGGAAATCATGCGCCAGGCGGAGGAAGTCTATGTGACGTTGCCTTGCGCCGCTGTGCAGGACGAGACGGGCGGCACGGGACTGTTCTCCAACGTGCAGCAGGCTGCGCGCCGTCTGCTGGGGGAAGCGCGGCGGTATAACGTCGATGTGCGCCCTGCGCTGCGGCTCACGCAGCCGTACCGGTTTCACAACCCCAACCTCGCCGCGGTGGAAGCGGACTTATTTTCCGGCGCGCCCGTCCCGCGCCAGACGGCGGAAGGCGTGCGGCTGACGGTCGCCGCTTCCGTGCTGGAGGAGGTGGAGGCGGCCGCGCGGCAGATTCACCGCGACGTGCGGGAGAGCGGCGGCAGATGCGGCGAATGCGCCGTCATCGTGCGCTCGCTCGCGGATTATGATGGCGTGCTGCAGACGGTGTTCGAGAAATACGGCATCCCCTACTTTCTCGATGAACGGCAGGACGTGTCGGTCAAGCCGCCGTTCGCGCTCGTGCTGGCGGCGCTGCGGCTGGCCTGCGGCGGTTGGCGGACGGAGGACTTTTTCCGCTGCCTGAAAACGGGTTTTTTCCCCTGCCCGATGGAGGACGTCTTTCTCCTGGAGAATTACGCGCGCCTGTGGAACCTGCACGGCGACGCGCTGCATGCGGAATATACGCTGCATCCGGGCGGCTATGTCAAGGATTTCACCGATCGGGACCGGGAGACCCTGCGCCGGCTCAACGCGGTGCGGGAAGCGGTCGCGCCGCCGCTGTTGGCGTTCTGTGAGGCGCTGCGCGGGACGCTGACGGGGCATACGCTGTGCCTGGCGATCTATGACCTGCTGCGGGCGCTGCGTGTGCCGGAGCAGCTTGAGGCGCAGACGCGCCAGGCGGAGGGGGAGGAGGCCCGGCCCGGCGCGCAGGACGGGCGGCGGCTGTGGACGCTGCTTGTCGGCGTGCTTGACCAGCTGCATCTGGCGCTGGAGGAGGATACCTTCCCGGCCCGGCGCGCGCTGGAGCTGGTGCGGCTGGCGTTCGCCGGCGCGGACCTCGGGCATATCCCGCCGACGGCGGACTGCGTGGTCGTCGGCGCGGCCGACCGCATCCGGATCCCGACGGTGCGCCGCGTTTATCTGCTGGGTGTCAATGAGGGTGTGTTCCCGCGCCCGCCCGCGCCGGGCGGTATCCTCACCCCGCAGGAGAAGGAGAAGCTCGCCCGCCGCGGCGTGGAGATCGGCGGCGATCTGACGTATTGGGCGGTGGAAGAGATGTTCATCGCTTATAAGGCGCTGTGCGCCGCGTCGGAGACGCTGCATGTGTTTTACCGCCGGTGCGACGCGTTGGGGGCCGAGCTGCGCCCCTCCCCGCTGGTGGCGCTGCTGCGCGGGATGTTCCCGACGCTGGCTGCGGACGAAGCGGGGGACGCGCCGCTGCTGACGCTTGCGGAGACGGAGGAGGCGGGCTTTGCGGCGCTGCTTGCCGCCTCTCCGGCGCGGCCGGGCGCTGCGGCGCTGCGGGCGTATTATGAGACAAGGCCCGCGTATGCCGCCGCGCTGCGCCGGGCGGAGGAGCCCTGCTTCGGCCCGCGGGCGGCGCTGCGGGATACGGAACTTGCGGCGGCGCTGTTCGGCCGGGAGATGCGCCTGTCCGCGACCAAGCTCGAGAGCTACCACAAGTGCCGTTTCGCCTTTTTCTGCAAATATGGCCTGCGCGCCCGTCCGTTGGACAAGCTCACCCTGCGCGCCAACGATGTGGGCACCTTCGTGCATTTCGTGCTGGAGAATGTGCTCAAGGAAACGCGCGAGCCCGGGATCGAGTATATGGACGCCGCCGCCCGCCGGGAGGAAATCGAGCGGTGGATGCGGGTGTATTTTGAAGAGTATATGGGCGGGGAAAAGGACAAATCCGCGCGGTTTCTGTTTCTGTTTTCGCATCTGTCCCAGCTGCTCGAAGCCATCGTGGACAACATTGCCGAGGAGATGGCGCAGTCGGCCTACGCCCCGGAAGCGTTTGAATTGTCCATCGGGCGGGAGGGCGAGATCCAGCCGGTGGTGGTCGAATGCCCCGACGGCGGACGGCTGATGCTGGAGGGCATGGTCGACCGCGTCGACGTAATGCGCCACGAGGGAAAGACCTACCTGCGCGTCATCGATTACAAGACCGGCGCGAAAAAATTCCAGCTGTCCGACGTGCTCAGCGGGTTGAATATGCAGATGCTGCTGTATCTGCTGTCTATCTGGCGCAACGGCGCGCCGCGCTTTGGCGAGGTGGTGCCTGCGGGCGTGCTTTATTTCCCCGCGCTGCGCCCGTCGGTGAGCGCCGAGCCGGGAGAGAGCGAGGAGGAAACGGTCGCCCGGCTGAAGAAAAAATTCTGCATGAACGGCCTGCTCACGCGGGACGAAACGTCGCTGACCGGCATGGAAGCGGCGCTCGACGGGGTGTATATCCCCGTCAAGGCCGACCGGCGCGGCGGCGTCAAGAGCGGGAGCCTCGCGACACTCGAGCAGCTCGGCCGCCTGGCGCGCCGCATGGAACGCCTGCTTCGCGAGATGCACCGCACGCTCATGGGGGGCGATATCGCGGCGCGCCCCGCGAAAGGCAAAACGGTCGATGCCTGCCAGTATTGCGACTATCGCAGCATCTGCGGCTATGAGGAGGGGCTCGATCCCGTGCGCGAGGTACCGAAACGCCGCAACGAAGAGGTCTGGCAGCTGCTGGAGCAGGAGGAAGCCGCCTCCGGCGGCGCCGGGGACGGCGGGGCCGCGCGGCCCTGATGCCCGGCTTGCGTTCTTGCATTGAAGGAGAAAACGCGAGGCCGACGGCATGACGCCGGGGCATAGTTGCTCCAGGAAGCCGAGAGGCTGCGGCAAAGCAAAAAGAAAGGGGGCGCTCCGATGCGCAAATGGACGCGGGAGCAGGCGGCGGCCATCGCCGCAGACGGCGGGAATCTGCTGGTGACGGCGGCGGCCGGCTCGGGCAAGACCTCCGTCCTCACCGAGCGCGTTATCCGCCGGGTGACGCAGGGGGAGGCGCGGGTCGATCTGGACCGGCTGCTGGTGGTGACTTTCACCAAGGCCGCCGCCGGCGAGATGCGCGAGCGCATCGGCGCGCGCCTGGCCGAGTGCATCCGGGAGCGCCCATATGACCAGTGGCTGCTGCGGCAGCAGACACTGCTGTACCAGGCCAATATCTGCACGATCCACTCTTTCTGTGCGTCGCTGCTGCGGGAGAATTTCCAGAAAGCGGGCGTGGCGTGCGATTTCCGCGTCGCCGACGAGGGGGAATACCGCGTGCTCATGGCCGACACGCTCGACGAGCTGCTGGAGGAATATTACGCCGATCCCGGCCGGGAGGGGTTCGCCGCGCTGACGGAGCTGTTCTCCGCCGACCGCAGCGACCGCCGCCTGCGCGCGGCGGTGGAGCGGTTCCATTCGTTTCTGATGTCGCACGCGTTTTATGACGAGTGGCTGGCCCGCGCCGAGGCGCTGTTCGCCCCCGGCACGCTGGCCGGCAGCCTGTGGGAGCGGGAGGCGCTGCGCCGGGCGGGGGAGGACGTCGCCTATGCCGAGGCGCTCACGCGCGCGGCGCTGACGCTTATGGAGGACGAGCCGGCGATGCGGGAAAAATACGAGCCCGCGTTCCGCGAGGATCTGCAGAAGTTCGAGCGGCTGCGCGCGCTCATCGAGGCGGGGGAGTACGCGCCGGCGGCGGAATTCGCGCGCAGCTTCACCTTCCCTTCGCTCGGGCAGCTGCGCGGCTACGGCGACGAGCGGCGAAAAAGCGTCGTCACCGCCTGCCGAAAGAAGTGCAAGGACCTGGTCGCCTCATTGGCCGCGGGCGTGCTGTCGTTCGACGAGGCGCGCTTTCAGGCGGATCAGGCGGAGCAGGCGCCAGTGGTGCGCGCGCTTATCGGGCTGGTGCGCGAATTTCTCGACCGCCTCGCAGAGAAAAAGCGCGATCTCGGCGTGCTGGGCTTCGACGACCTCGAGCAGCTGTCGGTGCGCATCCTCGCCGAGCCGGACGGCGAAGGCGGTTACCGGCGCACGGACGTGGCCAGAGAGCGGGGAGAGGCTTTTGCCGAGATCCTCATCGATGAATATCAGGACACCAACGAAGCGCAGGACCTGATCCTCTGGGCGCTGTCGCGGGACGATCGCAACCGCTTCATGGTCGGCGACGTCAAGCAGTCGATCTATGGCTTCCGCAACGCTGCGCCGCAGCTGTTCCTGAAGAAAAAAGCCCAATATGCGCCCTGGATGGAGGGAAAGGACGCGCCGGCCGCGCGCGTATCCATGAACGCCAATTTCCGCAGCCGCGTCGGCGTGACGGATTTCATCAATTTCCTGTTTTCCTCCACCATGTCGCGCGGGCTGGGCGGCGTGGATTACGACGGTGAAGAGCGGCTCGTCGCCGCGGCGCAATATCCCGTGCGTCCCGGGGCGGACGTGGAGGTGCATCTGCTGGAGACCCGGGGGGACGCGGAGCAGGAGGACGACAAGGAGAGCGCGGACGCCGCGGAGGCCGAGGCCCGTTTCGTCGCGCGCCGCATCCGCGCTATGTGCGAGTCGGGTTTCCCCGTTTCCGACGGCAGCGGCGGCCTGCGCCCCGCGCGGTATGGCGATTTTGCCGTGCTCTATCGTTCGCTGAAATCGCGCAAGAATCTGCTGGCGCGCGTCTTTTCGGAAGAGGCGGTGCCGATCCGCATGGAGGCCTCGGGCGGCTTTTTCCACACGCCGGAGATCCTGCTCGCCGTGTCGCTGCTGAAGATCCTTGATAATCCGCAGCAGGATATTCCGCTGACGGCGGTCATGTGCAGCCCTGTGTTCGGCTTCACGCCGGACGACCTCGCCGCCATCCGCGTTTCCCGCCGCGAGTCCACGCTTTACGGCGCGGTGGTCGGCGCGGCGGAGGAGGACGGCAACGGGGCGGCGGCCCGGCTGCTCGAGGAGCTCGCCTGGATGCGGCGCACGGCCGCGCAGGTGCCGACGCACCTGCTGCTGCTGCGCATCTATGCCCGCACGGGCCTGCCGGAGCTGTACCGGGCGCAGCGCGGCGGAGAAATGAAAGCCGCGAATCTCGCGCTGCTCGTGTCCTATGCGCGCCAGGCGGCGCAGGCGGGCATGGCGGACGTTGCGGCGTTTCTCGCCTATATCGCGCGCATGGAGGAGAACGGGGACGATCTGCCGGTCGCGCCGCTGACGGGCGACGCGGCGGGCGCCGTCAACATCGTCACCATTCACAAGTCCAAGGGGTTGGAATACCCCATCGTGTTTGTTTCCGGCTGCGCCACGCGTTTCAACCTGCGCGACTGCCATGCCGACGCGCTGCTGCACCGGGAGCTGTGCTTCGGCGGGAAGATCCGGCGCGGCAACGTTTTTTATACCACCCTGCAGCGGGAAGTCATCAGCCGGCGGATGCGCACGGAAAGCGTTTCCGAAGAGCTGCGGGTGCTGTATGTCGCCATGACGCGCGCGCGGGAGAAGCTCATCCTCACGGCGGCGGCCCCGGGAATGGAGCAATATCTGCGTAAGGCGGCGGCCTTCGGGGAGAGCGCGTCCCTGGCCGAATGCGCCGCGCGGGACGCGGACAGCATGCTTTGGTGGATCGCCTCCGCCGCGCTGCGGCATCCCTGCGCCGGAGCGCTGCGCGCGTCGCTCGGCCTGCCGGGCCTGGCGCCGGCCGAAGCATCGCTGCCGGCGGAGTTTTCCCTGCATAGAGGGTCGGAGACCGTGCGGCAGGACGCCGCAGCGGCCGATGCAGTCGCAGGGGAGAAAGCCCCGCTTCCCGCACAGCCGCCGCAGCGGGAGGCGGAGAGGACGCGCATGCCGGGCGGCGCGGAGGAACCATCCGCATCGCCTGACGGGGAGGCCGCGACGCAGACGGAAACGCTGCCTCCCGAAGTGCTCGAGCGGTTTAACTGGCGGTATCCGTACGCGGCGGAGAGCGCCGTGCCGGTCAAGCTGTCGGTTTCCGCGCTGACCCGGTACGGGGAGGAGACGCCTGCGCCGGAGGTGCGCCCGCGCTTTCTAACGCAGCGAACGCGGCTGACCGGGGCGGAGGCCGGCACGGCGATGCACCTGTTTTTGAGCAGCTGCGACCTGACCCGCGCCGCGTCCGGCGGGCTGCGGGCGGAGGCCGAGCGGCTGGTTGCGGAGAAATATATGACCCAGCGGCAGTGCGAGGCGGTGGATTTCCCGGCGGTGGAGGCATTTTTCGCTTCGCCGCTCGGCGCGCGCGTCGCGGCGGCGGCCGCGCGGGGAGAATGCGAGCGGGAATACGGCTTCAACCAAAGCGTGCCTTCCGAGCTTGCCGGGGCATATCCGCCGGGCCATTGCGTGCTGGTCAGCGGCGTGGCGGATCTCGTGTTCCGCGAGGCGGGGGAGCTGGTCCTCGTCGATTTCAAGACCGACCATGTGCAGGCGGGAGAGGAGCTGGTGCAGCGTTACGGCACGCAGGTGCGTCTGTATGCCCGCGCGCTGTCCGGCGTTTTCGGCGCGCCGGTGCGGGAGCGGTGGCTGTATTCCTTCGCGCTCGGCTGCCCCGTGGCCGTGCCCGAAGAGGAAGCGGTCCCCTGACGTGCAGGGGAAAGGAAAAGATTGCAAACACTGTGAAAACAAACCGGGCGGCACTTGTATTTGCCACCCCGGTGCGGTAAAATAGAAAAGAAGCGGTGCCGGCGCGCAGGCCGGCCGCGGAAGGATGGGAAAGGGACGTATGAAGTTGAAAGAGCAGGATTTTCTGCCGGTGATCCTGGGCGCGGACATCACGGCGTACAGCCTTGCGCGCTCGTTTCATGAAGAATACGGCATCCGCTCGCTGGTCATCAGCCAGGCGCGCGGCGGCTATATCACCAACAGCGATATTATCGAAAACCGCGTGTTTCCCGGCATGGAGCAGCCGGAGATTTTTGTGCAGCGCCTGACGGAGGTCGGCCGGGAGCTCGCCGGGAAAAAGAAGCTGCTGCTGTTCGGCTGCAGCGACTGGTATGTGCGCGAAATCGTGGACAACCGCGACGCCCTCGCGCCGTATTACGTCATTCCTTATGTCGATAAGGCTCTGCTTGAGCGCGTGGCGCACAAGGAGAGCTTTTATGCCCTGTGTGAGGAGCTGTCCGTTCCGTACCCCAAGACTTATGTCCACGACTGCACGCAGGAGGCGCTGCCGGAGATGGATCTGCACTATCCGCTCATCGCCAAGCCTGCGGACAGCGCGCTGTACCATCTGGCGAAATTCCCCGGGAAGAAGAAAGTGTTCCTGCTGCACAGCCGCGAGGAGCTGGAGACGCTGGCGCGTCGGCTTCAGGAGTCGGATTATAACTACAAATTTCTGCTGCAGGAATATATCCCCGGCGGCGACGAGCAGATGGGGCTGCTGACCTGTTACAGCGACCGCAACGGCAAGGTGCGCATGGTTTCCTTCGGACGCAAGCTGCTGGAGGATCATACGCCCACCGCCATCGGCAACTCCGTCGCGGTGCTCAGCGGCGTCAACGACGCGGTGGCGCAGCATGCCATCCGCTTCCTGGAGCATATCGGCTATACGGGATATTCGCATTTCGACGTCAAGTTCGACCCTGCGGGCAACCCCTATTTCTTCGAGATCAACACCCGCCTCGCGCGTTGCCATTATTATACCAACGGCGCGGGCGTCAACCCCGTGCGCCTGCTGGTGGACGATCTGCTGCGGGAGGAGGAGCTGCCCTTTACCGTAGCAGGGGAGGAGCATTTGTTCACCGTCGTGCCGCGCTGCGTGCTGATGAAATATCTGCCTGACGCCGCGCTGCGCGAAACGGTGCGCGGGCTCTATCGGCAAAAGCGGGTCTCCTATCCGCTGCGTTACCGCGCCGACCGCAACCTGAAGCGTAAGTTTTACGTCGCGGCCGTGCTGCTCAATCAGATCCGCAAGTTCCACAAATTTTATCCTGTTCCCGGGAAGAAATGAGCGCGCCGGTCCGCGTGCGCAATCAGACGAAAGGAAGCGAAGCAAAATGGCAAAGCTGCGTGTCGCCGTGCTGTTCGGCGGCTGTTCTGTGGAATATGAGGTCTCTCTGGAGTCGGCTTCTTCGGTCATCCGCAATCTTGATCCGGAGAAATACGATCTGATCCTCGTTGGCATCACGAAGGACGGGAAATGGTACCGTTACGACGGCAGGGTGGAAGAGATCGAGTCCGGGCGCTGGCTGGAGAGCGGCCGGTGCGTCAAGGCGTTCCTCTCGCCCGACCGGGAGAATCCGGGGCTTGTCGTGCTGCGCGACGGCCGCTATGAGATCCAGCCGGTCGACGTGGTGTTCCCCGTCCTGCACGGCGCCAACGGCGAAGACGGCAGCATGCAGGGGTTGCTGCAGATGGCCGGCCTGCCCTATGTTGGCAGCGACGTGGTTTCCTCCGCCGTCTGCATGGACAAGACCGCGGCGCACGACATCGCCGCGCTGGCGGGGATCCCCGTGCCGCAGGCGTTTGTGATCCACCGCGGAGAGCCGATGGAGGCTGCGCTTGCCGGCTGCGAGAAGCTGGGGTATCCCGTCTACGTCAAGCCCGCAAAATCCGGCTCTTCGCTCGGCATTTCCAAGGTCTATGACGAAGCGCATCTCGCCGCCGCGGTGGAGGAAGCCTTCCGCCACGACCGCAAGGTGCTCATCGAGAAGAACGTCGAGGGCTTTGAAGTGGGCTGCGCTGTGCTGGGCAACGAGGAGCTCGTCATCGGGGAAGTGGATGAGATTGAGATCCCCGGCGGCTTTTTCAACTATGTCGAGAAATACAATCTCGTCACCTCCAGCATCCACGTCCCGGCCCGCGTGCCGCAGGAGAAGCGCGACGAGATCCGTGCGCAGGCGCTGCGGCTTTACCGCCTGCTCGGCTGCCGCGGTATGGCGCGCGTCGATCAGTTCCTGACGCCGGCGGGAGAGATCGTGTTCAACGAGATCAACACCATCCCCGGCTTCACGGCGCATAGCCGCTATCCCAGCATGCTGGGCGCGATCGGGATTTCCTACCCGCAGATGCTCGACCGCGTCATCGCGCTGGCGTTGGAGGCGTAAAACGGCCTTTTCCCGCGCCGGGCCTGCCGCGCTCGGCGACGACAGACAACAGGAGGAAGCTTCATGCAGCAAAAACGGGGATATGCCGGGCTGGACTGGTTCCGGATCGCGGCGGCGCTGCTGGTTATCAGTATTCACACCTCGCCGCTCGCGTCATGGAGTGATACGGCGGATTTTGTGCTCACGCGCGTTGTGGCGCGGGTTGCGGTCCCGTTCTTCCTCATGGTGACGGGCTTTTTCGTCCTGCCGAAGCTCGTCGGAGGCGCGCCCGGCCGCCGGGCGGCGTTGCTGTCCTTCCTGCGGAAGACGGGCATACTCTATCTCGTCTCCGTCCTGCTGTTCGTCCCGCTCAACCTTTACCAGGGCGAATATACCGGCGCACGCGGCGTTGTGCTGTTTGTACGGGATTTCCTCTTTAACGGCACGGCCTATCATCTGTGGTATCTGCCCGCTGTGCTGCTGGGCGTGCTGGTGCTCTACGGCCTGCTGACCAAGCTCGGCTGGAAACCGGTGCTCCTGATTTGCGCGGCGCTGTATCTCATCGGCCTCGGCGGCGACAGCTATTATGGCTTTGTGGAGAACGTGCCGGTCGTCGGGCAGGCGTATGCGGCGCTGTTTCGCGTGTTCCCCTATACGAGAAACGGCCTGTTCCTCGCGCCGATGTTCCTCGCGCTGGGCGGCGCGCTGCGAGAGAGAGAGGTTCGCAGCCGGGCCGTGTGCTTCGGCGGGCTGGCGGTTTCCTTCGCGCTCATGACAGCGGAGGCGCTCACGCTGCGGCATCTCGGCGTGCAGCGGCACGACAGCATGTATGTTTTCCTGCTGCCGGTGATGCTGTTCCTCTTTTCCTCGCTGCTGCTGGTGCGGCGGGACGCGGGCGCGCGCGGCCGGTGGCTGCGGGAGCTGTGCCTGTATGTTTATCTCGTGCATCCGCTGTGTATCATCGGGGTGCGCGGCGTGGCGAAGATGCTGCACTGCACGGACCTGCTTGTGGAACAGAGCTTTGTGCATTTCGTGCTGGTGGCGCTGTTGTCGTTTGCGGTCTGCTGGGTGTTCCTCTGGCTGCGTGACCGGGCGTGTGCAGCGCTGCGCGGCGGGGATACGCCACTCGCGGGGAGGGAGGGCGCGCCGGCCGGTGCGCTGCCTGTGCCGTCCCCGCGCGGACGTGCCTGGGTGGAGGTGAGCCTCGCCAATCTGCGGCACAATTACCGCACGCTGCGCGCGCTGCTGCCGGAGGATTGCGACATTCTCGCCATCGCCAAGGCCAACGCTTACGGCTGCGGCGACGCGCGCGTCTGCCGCGCGCTGTGGGAGGAAGGTGTGCGGACCTTCGCCGTCGCGACGCTGTCGGAGGGCGTTGCGCTGCGCCGGCAGGGCATCGGCGGGGAGATCCTTATCCTGGGCTATACTTCTCCGCAGGACCTGCCCGTTGTCGCCGCCTATGATCTCAGCCAGGCGATCCCCGATGTGCAGTATGCCCGCGAGGTGCAGCGGGCCGGCGTGCGGGTGCGCGCGCATGTCGCGATCGACACGGGGATGCACCGTCTGGGCGAGCGGGCCGGCTCGCTCGACGCGCTCCTGGAGATTTACGCGACCGGTTGCCTGGATGTGCGCGGCACCTTCAGCCACCTGTGCGTGGCCGACTGTCTCGATGAGGACAACGACGCCTATACCCGCGCGCAGATCGAGGCGTTCCGCCAAGCTGTCGAGGCGCTGCGCGCGCACGGCGTGCAGCCCGGCCGGCTGCATCTGCTCAACAGCTACGGTATGCTCAATTATCCGCAGGCGGCCTGGCAGGGCGCGCGGCCCGGCATCACGCTCTACGGCGTCAAAAGCCAGGCAGGGGAGACCCGTCTGACCCCGGCGCTGCGCCCGGTGATGGCCGTGCGGGCGCGGGTGGCGCTGGTGCGCCGGCTGGAGACCGGCGAGGACGCGGGCTACGGCCGCAATTTCACGGCGCAGCGGCCGACGGATACCGCGATCGTCTCGATCGGCTATGCCGACGGTATCCCGCGCAGCCTTTCGGCGGGCGAAGCTTATGTGCTGGTGCGCGGGCAGCGCGCGCGCATTATCGGCAACGTCTGCATGGACCAGCTGACGATCGATGTCACCGGCATCGAGGCAGTTTGCCCCGGCGACGTTGTGACGCTCATCGGGGAGGACGGCGGCCAAACGCTGGCGGCCGAGACGCTCGCGGGCTATGCCGGTACCATCACCAACGAGCTTCTTTGCCGGATGGGACCGCGGCTGCCGCGCCTGTATGACGAGGAAGAAAAACGGGAGGCCTGAGCAGGCCTCCCTTCCGCCATTTTTTGCGGAGGATGGATCCCGGGCAGAAACGGAGGATGCGAGATGGAGAAGGAAGGGCTGACACAGGCGCTTTCGCAGTGGATTGAGCAGACGCAGCGCCGGCCGATCGCCGGCTGGGAGCAGCTGCCCGATCTGGGGCTGTACATGGATCAGGTGATTACTTATCTCGAACGGTACAACGACGGCAGCGGCGATAAACCCATGACGCCGTCCATGATCAACAATTACGTCAAGGCGCAGATCATCCCGCGTCCCGACGGCAAGAAATATAACCGCGAGCATCTGGCCAGCCTGATGATCCTGTCCGGCATCAAGCAGATCGTGCCGCTCGCGACGCTCTCCGCCCTGTTCGGCGAGGATGAAAAGAAATGGTGGGAGCAGTCGGAGGAGGGCGCGCCGCCGCTGCGCGAGTGGTATACGCGTTTCTGTGACACCCAGCGGGAAGCGATGCGCCAGGTCATGGCGCACCTCTCTGCCGAGCTGACGGCGCAGTCTGCGGCAGAGGGGGAGGAGACGCCGGCCGACAGCGCGCTGCGGCTGACGGCGCTGGAGCTGATCGTGGAGGCCAACGCGCGCCGCATCGCGGCGCAGAAGATTCTGGAGCTTCTGTCCGAGCGCAAACAGGAGCTGGACGGAGAGGAGCATGGCGGCGGGGGCCGCGCAGAGAAGAAAGGGTGAAGGAAAATGGCCAGCTTTGTAGAGTTCCACGACGTGTGTAAGTATTATCAAATGGGCGAGCAGCGGATCGCCGCCAACGACAAAGTCAATTTCCAGATCGAAAAAGGGGACTTTGCCGTGATCGTCGGGCCGAGCGGCGCGGGCAAGACGACGGTGCTCAATATGCTCGGCGGCATGGATACCTGCGACGAGGGCAAAATCCTGCTCGACGGTCAGGAGATCAGCGCCTATAACGCCCGGCAGCTGACCGAATACCGCCGCTACCAGGTGGGGTTTGTGTTCCAGTTTTATAATCTCGTGCAGAACCTGACGGCGCTGGAGAACGTCGAGCTGGCGGCGGAGATCTGCAAGGAGCCGCTCGACGCGCGCGAAACGCTGCGCGAGGTGGGGCTGGCAGAACGCATGAATAATTTCCCGGCGCAGCTGTCCGGCGGTGAGCAGCAGCGCGTCGCTATCGCCCGCGCCTTGGCCAAAAACCCCAAGATCCTGCTGTGCGACGAGCCGACCGGCGCGCTGGATTACAAGACCGGCAAGACCATTCTCGCGCTGCTGCAGGACACCTGCCGCGAGACGGGCAAAACCGTGATCGTCATCACGCATAACCAGGCTCTGACGGCGATGGCCGACTGCGTCATCCGCATCAACAGCGGCACCGTCGTCTCGTCGGAACGAAACCCGAATCCAACGCCGGTCGAGCAGATTGAGTGGTGAATAGGGGCTGCCGGGCAGGCGGCCTATGCGGGGCCGAGGCCGGAAACGGCAGCAGATCGCGGCGGGCGGTTCGTCGGGCATGATTGCGCCGGCGCGCGGCGCAGCCGAAAAAGAGCCGTTTTTGGGCGAATGGCGAATATGGAAGCAGGGATAGACAGATATGAAAAAAACTTACTTCAAACATGTGATACGAGAGGTACGGTTCAGCCTCGGCCGGTTTTTCTCCATTTTCGGTATCGTGGCGCTGGGCGTTGGCTTTCTGGCCGGGCTGCTCGCCACGACGCCGGACATGCGTCTGTCCATCGACCGGTATTATGACGAATCTGCTTTTTACGATGTGCGCGTCGTCGGGACGCTCGGCCTGACGCAGGAGGACGTCACGGCGCTGCGCGAGGTGGAGGGCGTCGAGGCGGTTATGCCGGCCTATTCGTCGGATGTGCTGCTGATGTCCGGCCAGGAGGATAACACCGTGGCCCGCGTCGCTTCGCTGCCGTTTGGAAGCGAGAGCGACTTCCTCAATCAGGTGGAGCTGATGGAGGGACGTCTGCCGCAGACGGCCGGGGAATGCGTTGTGGTCGAGTCGAAGCTGCATGGAACGCCCGCCGCAGTGGGCGACGTGCTGCGCTTCTCCCCCGAGAATGAGGGCATGTCGGAGACCTTTGCGGTGCAGGAATTCACGGTCGTCGGCGTCGTCCGCAGCGCCTATTATTTCTCCATCGAGCGGGAGAGCAGCCAGCTGGGCAGCGGCACGGTCGGTATGTATCTTTATACAGTTGACGACAGCTTTTGCCTGGATGTGTTCACCGATATTTATCTGAGCGTGCAGGGCGCGGCGGACATGAACACATTTCTCGCGGAATATGACGAGGTGATCGAGCCGGTGCTCGACCGGCTGGAGACGCTGGGCGTCGAGCGCAGCGAGGTGCGTACGGAGACGGTGCGCGCGGACGCCGAGCAGGAGCTGGCCGACGCGCGGCAGCAGCTGGCGGACGGACGGCAGGAGCTGGCCGACGCCAAGGCCGAGCTGGACGACGCGGCGCAGCAGCTCAGCGACGCGAGAAAAGAGCTGGAGGACAGCCGGACGCAGCTGGAGGAAGGCAAGACCCAGCTGGAGGACGGCTGGGCGCAGCTGGAAGAAGGACGGCAAACGCTGGCGGATAACCGCGCGCAGCTGGAGGCCGGCAGGCAGGAATGGGAGGAGAACAAAGCCCAGTTCGAGCAGACCATTGCCCAGCAGGAGCAGACGCTGGCCGATGGGGAAGCGGAGCTCGCAGCCGGCAGGGAAACGCTGGAAGATGCGAAAGCGCAGCTGGATGAGGCCGCGCCGCTGGTCGAGTGGGCCGAGGCGTATATCCAGCAGCTGCGGCAGAGCGGGCAGGACGAGCTCGCCGATCAGATCGAGGCGCAGTATGGCGATCAGATCCAGGCGTATCACGACGGGCTCGCGGAATATAACGCCGGCATGCAGGCGCTGACCGAGCGCGAAGCGGAGCTCGCTGCGGGGAAACAGACGCTGGAGACCATGCGGCAGCAGGGCCAGGCGGAGCTGGCCGCGGCGGAAAAGGAAATCATAGCGGGAGAGGCGGCGCTCGAAGAGGGCGAGGCAGAGCTCGCGGCCAATGAAGCGACGCTGCGGGAGACGCAGGCGCAGCTGGAAGAAGCCGAGCAGCAGCTGGCGGACGGAGAGGCGGAGCTGGCTGAGAGCGAGCAGGATTACGCCGACGGCAAGAAAGAATATGACGAGCAGGCGGCGGAGGCAGAGCTGGAATTTGCCGACGCGGAGCAGCAGATTGCCGACGGGGAATCGGAGCTCGCGTCCCTGGAGGCGGCGTCGTGGTATGTTTTCGACCGGGACGACAACGTCAGCTATGCGAGCTTTGACAGCAACGCCGAAAAGGTGCAGGCCATCGCGCAGGTTTTCCCTGTGTTTTTCTTCCTTGTGGCGGCGCTCGTGGTGCTCACGACCATGACGCGCATGGTCGAGGAGCAGCGCACGCAGATCGGTACCATGAAGGCGCTGGGTTACGGAAAAGGTGCCATCATCGTGAAGTATATGATTTATGCCGGCATCGCGTCCGTGGTGGGCAGTGTGTTCGGCCTCGCGGTGGGGCTCAAGCTGTTCCCCACTGTCATCTGGAACGCTTATGACATCATGTATATCCTACCGGATCTCATGACGCCGGTGCACTGGGGGTATGCGCTCTTTTCTTCTGGTTCGATCGTTGCCTGCACGCTGGTGGCGACCTTCCTTGCGCTATACGCCACGCTGCATGAGCAGCCGGCCCGTCTGATGCTGCCGCGCGCGCCCAAGGCAGGCAAGCGCGTGTTCCTTGAACGCATCGGCATTCTGTGGAAGCATATGAGCTTTACCCAGAAGGTCACGGCGCGCAATCTTATCCGGTATAAAAAGCGCTTTTTCATGACGGTCATCGGCATCGCGGGCTGCACGGCGCTGCTGCTCGCCGGCCTGGGCCTGCGCGATTCCATCGGCGGCATCACGGAGAAGCAATACAGCGAACTGCACCAGTATGATCTCATGGTTGGGCTGGGCAACGGGCAGCATAACGACGAAGTCGACGCAGCCCTGCAGCAGGCGGGCGTGGAGGATTCGCTTTACGCCGCGCAGAGCACGGGGACGATCCTTTCCGACGACGGTGAGGAAAAGGAGATCACCTTCTTCGTCCCGCAGGACGCCGATAAGCTCACCAATTTCATCGCCATGCGCGACCGGAAGAGCGGGGAGAGCGTTCCCTTCTCCGAGGACACCGTGCTGCTGACGGAAAAGATGGCCAATATACTCGGCCTGCAGCAGGGTGACACGGTGCGGGTGCGCAGCACGGACGGTGAGGAAGCGCAGTTTACGATCGGCGGTGTGGTGGAGAATTACGTATATAATTACCTGTACCTCTCGCCGGCACTGTATGAGGCGGGCTTCGGGGAGGCGCCGGAGTATAACCTGGTGAATGTCAAATTGCCGGATTTGTCCGAAGAAACCAAAGACACAGTCGCGTCGCAGCTGCTCAAAGTGGAGTCTGTCGGCCTCGTGCAGTTCACCGACGATCTGCGCTCGACGCTGAGCGATACGCTGAGCAATATCGACTATATCGTCTGGGTGCTCATCATCTGCGCGGGCCTGCTCGCGTTTGTTGTGCTGTATAACCTGACCAATATCAACCTCACTGAACGGCAGAAGGAGATCGCGACGCTCAAGGTGCTGGGCTTTTATGATAAGGAGGCCGCGATGTATGTCTACCGCGAGACGGCGATCCTCAGCGTGATCGGGACGCTGGTCGGCCTGGTGCTCGGCATTTTCCTGCATGCGTTCGTTGTCAGCACGGCGGAGGTCGATATGGTGATGTTCGGACGGGACATCAGCTGGATGAGCTATCTGCTGTCGGCGTTGCTGACATTGGCGTTTTCCGCCATCGTGTGCCTTGTGATGGTGCCGAAACTCAAGAAAATCGACATGGTGGAGTCGCTCAAAGCGGGCGAGTGACGCGGCGCGGTCAGCCGGCTGGAAGGATCCGGCGCGCGGCCAATGTGCGGCGCGCCGGACGCTTGCTTTCCGGGCGGGGAAACGCGGCGGCGAACTGGGCGCAGGCGAAGAAAGAGGGGAGCAAAAATGCGGGCGAGACGGGCGGCGCTGGCGGCGTATTTGCTCTGGCTGGGCGCCGGCCTGGCCGGCAGTGTTGTCGTTTTGGCCCTGCGGTTTCCGGGTTACCTTTTTTCTGCCTCGTGGCCGGCGTTTTCCAATATCCGCCTGTCGGTGGGGTTTCTGCCGGCCTATTTCGTTTTGCTTTGGCTGGCGGCGCATCTGTGCGCACACACGCTGAAGCCTCGTTGGCTGCGCGGCTTCGGCCCGGCGGCCATTATGCTGCTGGGCTATGCGGGCGCGTTTTTGTTCCTGACGCCGGACGCGTTCGCGGTGCGCGCTGTGCTGGCGCTGGCCGCTATGCTGCTGGCGGGGAGTTATTTTATTGTGGCGGAGCTGCTGTATCGCCTGTGGGGGCGGCAGCGCAATAAGGGGGAGAAGCGATGAACGGGACACGGGAGAAGCGTGCGCCGGCGCAGGGAGAGACGCCGACGGCCGCGCCGCAGCGGACGGATGTGCCGTCCCCCGCCGTGTCGGGAGAGCGAGACTGCACGCAGGAAATCCCGCAGGCACAGCAAAATCCGGCGGGGATGCAGCGGACCGGGGCGACGGTGCAGCAGGACAGCCGCGGTCCTGAGCGGACGGGCCTGTTGGAGGCGCCCCCTGCTGCGCGGGGACTGTCGGCGGAGGAGACGCTGCTGCATTTGGGGCATGCGCCGCAGACGCAGGAGGCGCCGCCGGCCGCCGGCGGAAAGAAGCGCCGCCTGCCCCGCAATCTGATCGTGCAGCTCGTGCTCCTGCTGCTGTTCCCCATCACATTTGGGCTCGTCGCGCTGGCAAAGCGCAATCCGCAGGTTGTGGAGGATGTGTACAGCCGCGTGATCTATCCGATCCTTGTCCAGCCGATCAGCCTGCTGTTCGGCATGATTCCTTTCTCCTTTGCGGAGCTGGGGCTGGCGATCCTCCTTGTGGGTGGGATCTATGTGCTGGTGCGCATGGTTCGCAATGTCGTGCACACCGTCAAAGCCAAGGGGCGTGTTTGCCTGCTCCTCACCGATTACCTGACGCGCATCGGGGCGCTGGCGGCAGTGGTGCTGTTCCTGTTTAACGCCCTGTATGGCTTTAACTATTACCGCCAGCGCCTGTCGCAGTCGCTGGGGATCCGCACGTTCCAGTATACCGCCAGCACGATCAGCGATGTCTGCGAAACCATCATCGCGGAGGCCAACGCCGCGCGGGAGGCGACCGGCCTCGAGGACGACGAGCCGTTTTCCCTGCCCTATTCCCGCGACGACCTGGATCGTGAGCTGATGGCGGCCTATGAAAATCTCGCGGCGTACAATGAGGTGTTCGCCGGGCACTACGGGCGGCCCAAGCCGGTGTTTTCCTCCAAGCCCTGGACCTATACGTTCGTCATGGGGATTTACATTCCGTTCACCGGAGAAGCCAACTATAACACCAATATCCCCGACTGTGAGCAGCCGTATACCATCCTGCACGAGATGGCGCACCAGCGCGGCATCGCGCGCGAGGAAGAGGCGGACTTTGCCGCCTATCTCGCCTGCCGCAGCAGCGACAGCTCCTATCTGAAATACAGCGGCGCGCTTGAAGCGCTGCTGGAGTTTCTGCCCACCGTATACCGGCTGGATAATGACCGTTATGAACAGATCGTCTCGCAGCTGTCGGAAGGGGTGCAGCGCGATATTCTTGCCGTGCAGGATTTTTGGGACAGTTACCGCACCGGCCTGGCCGATGTTTCCTCCAGCATCAACAATCTCTATTTGCAGTCCAACGGGCAGGATCTGGGCGTCGCGAGCTATTCGATGAGCGTGCAGCTGATCATGGATTACTACACTTCCCTGGAGCTTTCGCAAAATTGAGCGTACGGGGCGGAAAAAGTCGTGTTTGGGCCTTTTCAACAGCGGTGGGATTTGGTATAATCAATATATTATAATTTAGATAATTTGGCGGCGGGATGTTGCCTGCCGCAGGCAAAACAGCGCGGAGAGGACAGCATGTCCGGCTGGGCCGGAAGAATCCAGAAGAAAGAAGGAAGAAGCGTTGCCGGAGCTTTCGCAACAGGAGCCGGCCGGGGTTTCGATCCTGGCGTTCGGCGCGAGGGGAGACGGGAAATTCCTCAATTCCAACGCCGTGCAGGCGGCGGTGGATTATTGCTCCGCCAAAGGCGGCGGCACGGTGCTGGTGCCGGAGGGCGTGTATCTGTGCGGCACGGTGAGTCTGCGCTCCAACGTGACGCTGCGGCTGCTGCCGGGCGCGGTGCTCAAGGCGTCGGGCAATCTCGCGCATTACCGGCCAAACGGTTATGTGCATAATCTTTTCGGACGCACGCTGTCGTTTCTTTATGCCATCGGGCAGAGCGACGTGCGCATCGCAGGCGACGGGGAGATCGATCTCAACGACGCGGCCTTCCTGCGCTATGAAACCGTGCGCGGCTTTTACCTGCCAGCCGAGGGGCTCAGCGATGTGCAGCGCATGGAGACGGCCGCTGAGCCGGTCGAGCGGCCGACGCAGCCGATCTTTTTCCACGACTGCCGGCGGGTGCGCGTCGACGGCGTGACCATCCGCAACGCCCCCTGCTGGACGCTGACCTTCTCGGTCTGCCGCGATGTGCGCGTGACGGGCGTGACGATTCACAATAACCTGCGCACGCCGGACAGCGACGGTGTGCATATTTCCGCCAGCAAAGACGTGATCCTTTCCGGTTGCCGCATCTCCACGGGGGGCGACGCCGTGGCCGTCACGAGCGTTACCAATCCCAATTATATCGCCGAACGCGTGATCCTATCCGACTGTATCCTGCGCTCGCGCAGCGCCGCGCTGCGGCTGGGACAGGGCGCGTCCAAGGTGCGCGGCGTCATCGCGGGGCGGATCTATGTTTCCGATTCCAACCGGGGCGTGGGAATCTACGCTGCGGACGACGGTTTCGTCGAAGAAGTGACGCTGTCGGATTTCCAGCTGGAGACGCAGATTTTCCTCGGGGCCTGGGCGGGATATGGTGAGCCGCTGTATATATGCGCAGAAGGCGGCGGCAGCGTGCAGGGCATCGCCGCGAGTCGGTTCCGCTGCAGCGCGGAGAGCGGCGTGGCGCTGCAGGGCGCAGGCCGCAATGTGCGGGATATTGCATTGGCCGACTGGTCGGTGCGGCTGCGGCGCACGCGGCATTATGACCTCGTGGGAAACCGCGTTTGCCTGCCGCGGCATTTCGCGACGCAGCTGGCGGCCGAGAAGCTGCCGTGGTTGTTCGCGGAGGAGGTCGATTCCCTCGCGCTGCGCGGCGTGCGGGTGAGCGCGATGAGCGGCGGGCCGGGCCGCCTTGCGACGGAGCCGCTGCTGCGCAATGTTTCCCAGGCGGAATGAACCCGCTTCTGATTCGCTGGCCGAAGGGCTGCGCGGCAGGGAGCCGGTGCATGCAGATTTGGATATTATAACAACGAAAGGTTGAGAAAGAACGATGGCAGACAACAAGAAGATGGTCGAAGCGATCACCTCCATGGAGGAGGACTTCGCGAAATGGTATACCGACGTGGTCAAGAAGGCGGAGCTGGTGGATTATTCCGGCGTGCGCGGCTGCGTTATCGTGCGCCCCTACGGCTGTGCGCTGTGGGAGAATATCCGCGACCTGCTGGACGCGCGCTTCAAGGCCACAGGGCATGAGAACGTCATGATGCCCATGTTCATCCCGGAGAGCCTGCTGCAAAAGGAGAAGGATCACGTGGAGGGCTTCGCGCCTGAGGTGGCTTGGGTCACACACGGCGGCGCGGAGAAGCTGCAGGAGCGTCTGTGCGTGCGCCCCACGTCGGAGACGCTCTTCTGCGACCATTACGCCAACATTGTCCACTCCTACCGCGACCTGCCGAAGCTGTATAACCAGTGGTGCTCGGTCGTTCGCTGGGAGAAGACCACGCGCCCCTTCCTGCGCACGCGGGAATTCTGGTGGCAGGAGGGCCACACCATTCATGAGACCGCGCAGGAGGCGCTGGAGGAGACCGAGCGCATGCTCAACATTTACGCCGATTTCTGCGAGCAGGAGCTGGCGATTCCCGTCATTCGCGGGCGCAAAACCGACAAGGAGAAATTCGCCGGCGCTGAAGCCACCTATACGGTCGAGGCCATGATGCATGACGGCAAGGCGCTGCAGAGCGCGACGTCGCATTATTTCGGCGACGGCTTCGCCCGCGCGTTTGAGATCGTCTTTACCGGCCGGGACAACAAGCCGCAGTACCCGCATCAGACGTCCTGGGGTATGTCGACCCGCATCATCGGGGCCATCATCATGTGCCACGGCGACAATAACGGCCTTGTGCTGCCGCCGGCGGTCGCGCCCGTGCAGGTGATGATCGTGCCCATTGCAGCGCACAAGGGCGGCGTGCTGGAGAAGGCTGAGGCGCTGCGCACCCGACTGGAGAAGGTCTGCCGCGTGAAAATGGACGCGAGCGAGCAGTCGCCCGGCTGGAAGTTCGCTGAATATGAGATGAAAGGCGTGCCGCTGCGTCTGGAGATCGGGCCGAAGGACATCGAGCAGAATCAGTGTGTGCTGGTGCGGCGCGACACTCGGGAGAAGACGATTGTGCCGCTTGAAGCGCTGGAGACGGAGGTGCCCCGTCTGCTGACCGCGGTGCGCGACGGGCTGTATGAGAAGGCGCTGGCCCGCCGGGAGAGCATGACCTATCAGGCGAGCTCCATGGAGGAGCTGCGCGAGATCGTCTCGACCAAAGCGGGCTTTGTCAAGGCGCCCTGGTGCGGCAGCCGCGCGTGCGAGGAGAAGCTCAAGGAGGATCTGGGCATCACCTCCCGTTGCATTCCGTTTGACGGCGGGCACCAGGAGCATGCGGGCGTCTGCCCGGTCTGCGGGAAAGAGACGGATACGATCGTCGTCTGGGGTACGGCATATTAAAGAGCTCTGCATGAAAAAGACATGGTCGTGGTGCAGCTTGCGAGCTTGGCGGTGCGGCATGGAAGATTCGCTGTGCCGTCTGCGGGCGCCCGCGGGAGATGGCTTGGGGCTTTGGCAGTTTGTACCCGGGAAATATATGCAGTTTACAGACAAAAGAGCGGTGCGCACAAGCGCACCGCTCTTTTGTCTGCGTTAGAGATGGAGCTCGCAGCTTTTTTGGCAGATGGAAGTGCTTATGCGGAAGTTGCCTGCATTTTTCGCTTTGATATCATGCGGCGCCGCTTTTGGGAATACGTTCAACGGGCTGGCATAACGCAGATCAATGCGGGAGCGGGAAATGGAAACTTTTACATTCCAAATTGGAGAATATTGCGCAAAAGTTATTGCAATATGAAAAATATTGTGTTATATTATCCATAGAAATATACGATACATTGCGAAAGGAGAAAAAATAATGAAAAGAATTCTGACAATTTTGCTTGCGTGTGGCATGTTGCTCGCGCTGGCATCCTGCAGCGGCGATCCCGCGGAGACTTCCAGTGTGGCATCTCAGACACAAACGTCCTCGAGCGCCCCGGCGGCCCCTTCCGACGAGGATTCTTCCGAAGCGCCTGTTTCTTCAGAAGCGCCAGAAGAGGAGGATTCTCTTAACCTTGCGCTGGATGGGACAGCGTATGTCGACTCTGTCAGCACGGAATATCCGCAGTACGTAGCAGAAAACCTCAATGACGGCGACAACACCGGCGAGAGCCGCTGGCAGTCGGCGGCTTACGGCGGTTATGAGACGCGCAATGAGGATGGCTCCTATGACGGAGAATACCAGGAAGCTTATTGCGGCATCCAGTGGGACGAAGCGCAGACTTTTGATACCATTGTGATCGATTGGGAGACCGCGCATCCGACGGAAGAAGGCTTCCATGTGGAGTCCTCCGACGATGGGGAGACCTGGGAAGAAGTGGAGTTCACCAACGAGCGGACCGGCACGATGACGGACGGTGTTCTGGATAAGAACCATCAGATCGATACCATCACGTTCGATCCCATCACAGCCAAGTACATCCGCGTCGTCTGCACAGAAGCGTACAACTGTGAAGATGGCTACAAGACGAAGCCTTCCTGCTGGGAGTTCGAGGTTTATAACAGCGCGGACGTCGAGGCGGCCCAGGAGGGAACAACCTCTGGCGAAGACACGAGCGAAACGACCGCAGAGTAAGTTTTTGCCTGAATTAGAAACGGCAAGCGGCAGGTCGCCGGGTTTACCGGCAGCCTGCCGCTTTTTCATGCGACAAAAAATGATTTTTACGGCAGCATACGCGCGGGCAACCTGGGACAACCCGCTGCTCGGCTGCGAAAAATCGCGATGGACGACGTCGCACACTGGAGTGTGAGAACCCGCCTTGGCGCCGCGGCATTTTTCGCCAGCAACCA
This sequence comes from Candidatus Tabaqchalia intestinavium, assembly GCA_904420005.1. GTDB lineage: Bacteria > Bacillota > Clostridia > Oscillospirales > CAJFTT01 > Tabaqchalia > Tabaqchalia intestinavium. The sequence continues at coordinate 38,573 of CAJFTT010000051.1, forward strand.
TACATTCCATATTTCCCGCCTGTCGGGGCGCTTGGGGCCTGGCTTGAAGGAGACGCCTGCGCGGCTTGAAAGCCGGAGCGCATCCGATGCGACCGACCGCGGCGAAATTTTCTGCGCGGCCTGTAGGATAAGCGCGCTGAAAGTGCGTCGACGCCTGTGTGACCGGATGCCCGATGCTGTGCGCAGGGTTAAATCCGCAGCGTCGCGATTTCCCGCTGCAGGCGGTCGAGGAACCGGGCCGCGGGGACGCCGTCCATCTGCGTATGATGAAATTGGAACGAGATCGGGAGAATTGTTTTATGCAGCCGCTTTCTGTATCGACCCCAGATCAAGAACGGGTTGTTGTAAATGCCTGCATAGAGATTCACCGCGCCGTCGATGTCATATTGGACCAGCGCCGACGTCCCGATAACCATATAGCCTTCTTCCAAATCGTGATTCTCACAGCTTTCACGTACCTGTCGGGTCAGTCTGCGATAGTCCGCCTGAAACTGCGTGAGATCGTCTGAATAAGGGATATCGCAGGTGTGAATTGTCCCGTCGGCTGTTTCCACCACGGTGTTCACCGCCAGCTTGTCATACTGCATCATCGCATCGCCGACGGGGAGCAGATAGAATTCGTCTGTCTGGCAAGCCGCTTTGCCGATACACCAGCACATCAGCATATGAAACTGAAGCGCGTGTTTGCGGCTGCATCTTCTGAGGTTTGTGACGTCGAGCGTCTTGAAAAGCGTCACCATCGGCATGGGCGCTTTTCTCCATAGCTCGAATGCAGCCGCGCGCGGCGTCTGCCGGGGGTCGATTGTCTGCATGGTCGGTCGCCTCGTTTCCTTGTTCTGTTTTGCCCCTGCGGGAGAGATGCTCGTCGCAGGGAGAAAAATATCAGTGGCAGACGGATGCCTGCCACTGTGCTTTGCTCCATAGGCTCCGCTCGCTGCATGCGGGCGGAGCGGATTTGCAGTAAAAGAAGGTTATTTGCCGGCTTTCGCGATGACGGCCAGCGTGTCCTTCGCGATCATGTATTCCTCATTGGTGGGGATGACAAAGGTGCGCACGCGCGCGCCCGGCGCCGTGATTTCCGCTTCTTTGCCGTGGATGATGGTGTCGTTCTTCGCTTCGTCGATCTTGACGCCGAAATACGCGAGCTGACGGCAGACGTTGGCGCGCAGGTTGGGATTGTTTTCCCCGATGCCGGCGGAGAAGACCAACGCGTCGAGGCCGCCCATCGCGGCGACGTAACCGCCGATATATTTGACGATCTCATAGCGCACCACTTCCTGCGTGCGGATGGCGCGTTCGTCGCCGGCTTGGGCCGCGTCCTCAATATCGCGGGAATCGCTGGAAATGCCGGACAGGCCAAGGAAGCCGCACTTTTTGTTCATGAATACGCTCATCTCCGCCGCAGTCATGTTCTCCTTTTCCATCAGGTAGGTCACGACGGAGGGATCGATGGTGCCTGTGCGGGTTCCCATGGGGATGCCGGCCAGCGGCGTGAAGCCCATGCTGGTGTCCACGCATTTGCCGCCGTCAATGGCGGTGATGGAAGAACCGTTGCCCAGATGGCAAGTGATGGCTTTGATCTCTGACTTGTCTTTTCCCATCAGCTCGGCCAGCCGCTCGCTGAGATAGCGGTGGGAGGTGCCGTGAAAGCCGTAGCGGCGCACAGCGTATTTTTCGTAAAATTCATAAGGCACAGCATAAAGGTACGCCTTGCGCGGCATGGTCTGATGGAACGCTGTGTCGAACACCACCACATGCGGAATATTGGGCATTTCCTTGCGGCAGGCTTTGATGCCCGTCACGCTGCCGGGATTGTGCAGCGGCGCGAGCGGGGTGACCTCTTCAATGCCGCGGATGACGTCGTCCGTGACCAGCATGGCCTCTTTGAATTTTTCACCGCCGTGCACGATGCGGTGGCCGACGGCATAGATCTCGTCCATGCTCTGGAGCACGGCGTAGTCGCCGGAGGTCAATGCCTCCAGCACAACCTTGATGGCGGCGCCGTGATCGGGCATGGCGATGTTCTTCTCCAGTTTGCGGCCGTCCTGCGTCTTGTGCTCGAACAGACCGTCGAGCCCGATGCGGCTGCAATTGCCCTTGGCCAGCACATCGGTGGTGTCCATATCGATGAGCTGGTACTTGATGGAAGAACTGCCGGCGTTAATGACCAAAACCTTCATTTTTTGCTTGCTCCTTATTTCAAAATTCGCTGTTTCAAACCGGGATGCTGTGGTATAATGATTCCCGGACAGGCTCTCATGCACCGCAAAAATCACGCGGCGAATGAAAAACTCTACCTTATATCATAAGATAAAATTCGTTTATCCGCAAGTGTTTTTTACGCAAAACAGGTATTTTTCCACAAAAAACGCCCGTTTGCGGGCGCATGAAATTCCGGGGACCGCCGCGTATCTCCCGCGGCGGCGAAGAAAGGGGGCGGCGGCATGTCGGTGATCGGCGTGGTGGCGGAATACAATCCGTTTCATAACGGGCATGCTTATATGCTCCGGCAGGCGCGGGCACAGGCAGGGGCGCAGGCCGCGGTGGCGGTTATGAGCGGCAGCTTTGTGCAGCGCGCGGAGCCGGCCGTGATTCCCAAGGCGGCGCGCGTGGAGGCGGCGCTGCGCGGCGGCGTGGATCTCGTGCTGGAGCTGCCGGTGGATTTTGCCGTCGCTTCGGCGGAGGGCTTTGCGCGCGGGGCGGTATGGATTTTGCATGCGTTGGGCGTGGTGGATTTTCTGGCGTTCGGCTGTGAGGCGGGGGAGGCGGCACCGCTCGTGCAGCTGGCGGCGCTGCTGCGCGCGCCTGCTTTTTCCGCCGCGCTGCGGCCGTATCTCGACGGAGGGATGGCGTTCGCCGCCGCGCGCCAGGCGGCGGTGGAGCGCTTGGCAGGGGAGGATACGGCGGCGCTGCTTGCGCAGCCCAATAATTTGCTTGCTGTGGAATATTGCAAGGCGCTGGCGGAATTTGACAGCCCCATGCAGCCGCTGGCGGTGCAGCGGCAGGGCGCGGCGCACGGAGCGGCCGCGCCGGCGGGGACCTTCGCTTCGGCGCAGTATCTGCGCGGCCTGCTGCGCGCGGGAGAGACTGGTTGGGAAGCGTTCGTGCCGGAAGGAAGCGCGCGTGTGCTGCACCGGGAGATGGCGCGCGGACATCTGGCGCGGGAGCGCGACGCCGTGCAGCTCGGCCGCCTGCGCGCGCTGGACGAGGATGCACTCGCGCAGCTGCCGGGAATGCGCGAAGGGCTGGAGCATCGCCTGGCGCGCGCCATCGCGGCCGGCACGTCGCTGCAGGAGGTGTATTCCTATGCAAAGTCCAAGCGTTATGCGCATTCTGCCATCCGGCGGCTGTGCCTTGCCGCTTTTCTCGGTTTGCGTGCGCAGCCGTTGGATGCGCTGCCGCCTGCCATCCGGGTTCTGGGCTTTACACAGACCGGTGCGGCGCTGCTGCGGGAGGCCAAGCAGGAGGCCCGGCTGCCCATTGTGACCAAGGCTGCCGACGCAGGGCAGGCTGGTGAACAGACGCGTCATATGTTGGAGAAAGAGAGCGCAGCGACGGATGCGTTTGGCCTGCTCACGGACCAAATTCTTCCATGCGGGGAAGAATATCGCAATTTTCCAGTCAAAATTTGATAAAAAAACACGAACGTATGTTTTTGTGAAAATTGTGGTTGACACGGGCGGGGAAATAAGCTATGATATACACAAGCTGAATTGGTGGAAAGGCCGTTTGAGGTGAAGCAGGTGTCGGAAAGACGGGACGACGAGACGCTCGTGGCGTGTGCAAAACGCGCAGACGAAGCCGCGCTTGTGGAGCTGTTTGTTCGGTTTGAGCCATTGGTTCGGCGGCGTGCGGCGCATTTTTCGGGAGAAGGTCTGGAACAGGAGGATCTTCGCCAGGAAGGGATGCTCGGTCTGCTGTCCGCCGTGCGAAATTTTGACGACGGAAAAGGCGCCAGCTTTCGCACGTTTGCGGGTCTGTGCATTGATCGTCGTATGCGTACTGCGGTCAGGACTGCTTCTCGGCAAAAGCGCGCGCCTCGCAAGGCGCCCGTTTCGCTCGAGGAGATGCCCCCGACGCAGGAGATCGCGGATTCACGGGAGGTTGATCCGGAGAATCTCGTGATCGAAAAGGAGAGCCTCGAGACGGCGAAGCAGCTTGTGTCCCGGCATCTGTCTGCGTTCGAGCGGACGGTGTTGGAGCTGTATATTTCCGGCTGTGACTATCGGGAGATGGCGCGCCAGCTGGGAAAGAGCAGGAAATCCGTGGACAATGCGCTGTATCGAATCCGGCGGAAGCTCAACCGTCAGCAATCCTGAAATCAACTCAATATGCCCGGTAGCTTAAAGCAGAGCGTTGGTGACAAAGGTGTCGGTGCAATTCCGGACAAGGGCAAATATTAATCTCCAAAGCGAGGGAAAAAAATGTACGAAGACAAGACACTGGTATGCAAGGACTGTGGGAATGAATTCGTGTTCACCGCCGGTGAGCAGGAGTTCTACGCGGAGAAGGGCTTTGTTAATGAGCCGCAGCGCTGCAAGGCTTGCAGAGATGCTAGAAAGAACCAGAACCGTTCTCAGCGCGAGATGTTCACCGCTGTGTGCGCTTCTTGCGGAAAAGAAGCGAAGGTTCCCTTCCAGCCGCGCAATGACCGTCCGGTATATTGCAGCGAATGCTTTGCCAAGATGAAAGAAGAGCAGCAGTAATTGCCGCTCTCTTGCGCATCGCAGGGAAACGCCCCGGCTTATGCAGCCGGGGCGTTCTTTCATATTCGAAAGGTTCAAAACAAAGACTATTACATTATTCTGTTGCATTGAAGATTGCGTCTTGTGCGTGCGTGTAGGATGCCTCATCCAAGGCCAGTGTGCCGATGCCTGCCGCAATTTTCTCCACTTCCATAGAAGGCTCGTTTTGCAGCCAGGAAGCGAGAAGACGCGCCGGGTGGTCTCCGTTTAGATCTTTGGGGATAACGGCGTAGGTTGCAACCATGCCCGGGCAATTTCCAGCGTCAAACATGGTAGGAGTATAGGCGTTTCCGTCGATCCAGATCGGCTTGATTCCTTTCAGGCGACCGGCGTCGATGGAAGCGTTGAGCAGAAGCAGCGAATAGGGCATGACGTCCAGCAGATAATCATTCGTTTCCGACCAGGCAGCAGCGTGCTGCCGGTCTTCGGGAGGCAGGATGGAACCGTCCTGCATGGCAAACAGCTGGTTATAGCTTTCTTGAGTGAAATCGCCTGCGGGCTGTACGCCGGCAAGCAGATTTTTCTGCAAAATCTGCCAGCCCATACCCTCGCCGGAGGAAAATTTGCCGAGCCGCCGCAAGGCTCCGTCACCGCCGCCGTACACGGACCAGGTCAAAGGCTCTTTCGAAGAAAAAATTGCGACAGCCTGTTCAGAGGTGACAGCTTGGGTTGGATTTTGATTAGACGTGAGAAGCACTGGCGCTTCTCGGCCCAGGAGAATATAATCGTACTGCTCCTGAAAGACTTCTTTGCCAACTGACATGGAAATGAACGCGAGTTGTGCGGTGCCGTCGTCGAGCGCCATCAAAGCCTCGTTGTCAGAGCAGCCGCTTCGGGGATAGAGAAGGTGGCTTTCCACGGCATGCGCCTCGCCGGCAGTGAAAATGGAGGAAAAAATCCGCTGACCCAGCCGAAGCGTGTCTTCGGTCAGGGCGATTGAGGGATAATTCTCAAGTGTCACGCGTTCGTCGAGCGTGCAGGCTTCAACGCGCGTCAAAGGAAAGTTTACCAGATCGTCAATATTGGGAGCACTTACGATTGGCGGTGCGGAAGCCGTCCCTGAAACAGAGGAAGCTTCCGAGGGGAGGCCCGGACTACAGCTCGCTGTGGCGACAACCAGAGAAAGAGCCGATAAAACAGCGAATATGCGTTTCATAAAACACTACCCCTTTACCTGCTTGTTAAGCATAGTAACCATCCAAACGAACAACGCGTTTCTGCCGGTTGGTTGCAGCGTATGGCGAATGGGAAAAACGGATATCCTTGTTGTAACTTGTGGAAGATGTGCGAGAGCAGATTTTAGGATCCACCACAGGATTGCTGACATACATCGAAGAAACGACGACTGTATGACCAAAGGTAGAAGAATTGGCAGGGGCGACTTGAATGATGTCTCCGAGATAATAGGGGATATTCTGCATCGTAGGATACGAAAATGCGAGCGCAGTGCCAAATGGCCCTTTTGTTGAATTGCCAACCAAGAAGCTGTAAAGATAAGGTACGCCGCTCCAGGAATAGGATCGCCCTTTTCCCATCCCGTTATAATACCACCCGGTACCGGAACTGGATGTTTTATACATGCAGGCTCCGCCACTTAAAAGTACATGAGAGGCAAAATTAGTACAATCGTAATTGCCGGCTATCTTCGAAAAATCATAATAGTCTGGCGCTTCGGCAGAGCCTCGGGCCGGATTAACTTTGTCACAATTTTCAATAGCGTAATACCCCATATCAAACCGATCCAGAGACTGCACGGAAGCCTTCGCTGCCGTTAAGACGGTGTCTGAAGGAACAGCGGAAACAGAATATCCCTGCGTGGTGGCAGAAAAAGAAGCGCCGCCGGCAAGTTCCGGATTTGTTCCGTCCAATAATCCATCAATATAAGTCTGGACATATTCCCAATGCTGCTCCAAACGGTCTAAAACGTGATTGGAGCTGCTTTGTGCAGACAGAGCGGTTGCTTGTGTGTCCGCGCTGCCGCGACATTCCAAATCCACCAGATTATTGGCGCACCAGTCGACAATACGATAGTTTCCATTCTGCTTGGTAAATAATAACTGCACACTTTCGCCCTTGCCGGATTTGCTTGTATCGTTCGCGTAGCTGAAAGTAAGCCGCACGCCGATGTCCAGTAGCAATGCATCCTCGGAAGTTGTTTTCCAGTCAAGCAGCTGAAAGTCGGATTGATAATTATGAATCCCCATGTTCAGCTGTTCTACAGGATATTGCTCAATAGCGAGTTTGGTTTCTACATACTGGGAGAGATTCTCATCGACAATGAACTGGGAAAAATCAGCATCAGTAAGGCAGTTTGCGGCTTGATAATACCGCTGCAAGACCTGCTGCGCGATGGAAAAACAATTAGGAAGGTCTTCGACCGTCATTGCGCCTTCGGGTGCAACGGGAATATTGTAGGGGGCTGTGATGATAGAATTCTCTACGACAGATGAGCCTGTGGGAGATTCGGAAGCGGTTGCAATTGAGAAGGCAGGGGTGGACAATAATCCGATTGAACAAGAAAGAAACATGCTCAAAGATTTTGCAAATATACGTTTCATAGCTTATACTCCTTTCATTCAATCACGGACTGTAAAGTTAAATGAAAGTTGAAGACCCGTCAGCCCTTCTGGTACAATGGTTTTACCACAAACACAATGTACTCCCAGAA
>CAJFTT010000052.1 GCA_904420005.1 Candidatus Tabaqchalia intestinavium
TACTCATGACGCGCCTTTAGGCGCTGCTGGTATCATGCCCTTTTAGGGCCATCCTTCATGCCACGTCCTTTGGGCGTGGTCATGACTCCTTATGCCCGGTTTCCCTTCTGCTCTTAACATCCTTATTTGGCAGGAGCAAAGGGCCACACAGGCTTTTTCTAGTAACTAGTAAGAAGAGAGAATCCACGCGGACGCGACTCCGGCGCGCTGGATCAATCGCGCATGAGCAGCACCATGACGGCCTTCTGCGCGTGCAGACGGTTCTCCGCCTCGTCGAAAATCTCCCCTGCGTGCGCTTCGAGCACGTCCTCCGTGATTTCCTCGCCGCGGTGCGCGGGCAGGCAATGCTGCACCATCGCGTCGGGCTTGGCCACGGCGAGCAGGGCGTCGTTGATCTGGTAGCCCCGGAAGGCCTCGCGGCGCACGGCGGCGTCCCCCTCCTGGCCCATCGAGGCCCACACGTCGGTCACGACGACGTCGGCGTCCGCCGCGGCCTCCTTGGGATCACGCACGAGGGAGAAGCGGTCGCCATATTCCCGCGCGAACGCCAGCACGCCGGCGTCCGGTTCATAGCCCTCCGGGCAGGCGACGGCGATCTGCATGCCCATTTTCAGCGTGCCGACGATCATGGAGTTGGCCATATTGTTGCCGTCGCCGATCCAGGCGAGCCGGCGGCCCTCCAGGTGCTTCTTATGCTCGCGGATGGTCATCAGATCGGCCAGAATCTGGCAGGGATGCGCGAAATCCGTCAGCCCGTTGATGACAGGGATGGATCCGAATTTTGCGAGATCCTCCACCTCTTTCTGCGCGTAGGTGCGGATCATGATGCCGTCGAGATAGCGCGAGAGCACGCGGGCGGTGTCCTGCACTGGCTCGCCGCGCCCGATTTGCAGATCGGCCGAGGAGAGGAACAGCGGATAGCCTCCCAGCTGCACCATGCCCGTCTCGAAGGAAACGCGCGTGCGCGTGGACGCTTTCTGAAAGATCATGCCGAGCGTTTTGCCCTTGAGGTACGGATGCTCGATGCCGTTTTTCTGCTCATATTTGAGCTGGTCGGCCAGATCGAGGATTTCCAGGATCTCCTGGGAGGTGAGGTCGCCGAGTTTGAGCAGATGTTTCATGAGAGTTCTCCTTCCATTTGTTCTTACATTTCACGATTGGAGCGGGCGGCGCTCACGCCTCCGCGGACGCTTCCTCGATGGCCTCGCGCAGGATGGCGACAGCCTGATCGACCTGCTCGCGCTCCACGATCAGCGGCGGCAGCATGCGTACGGAAGCCTTGGCAGTCAGCAGCAGCAGGCCCTTCGGGATGCAGCGCTCGACGAGCGCGCGGCCGGGCAGGCCCTCGAAGTCCGCGCCGATCATCAGCCCGAGGCCGCGCGCCTCCCGGCACCGGGGCAGAGCGCGCAGATGTTGGCGCAGGTACTCGCCCGTCTCGCGCACCTGCGTCAGCAGGGCAGGGACGCGCTCGAGCACGACGGAAGCCGCTGCGCAGGCGACGGGATTGCCGCCGAAGGTGGTGCCGTGGGTGCCTGCGCCGAGCACTTCGCCGCATTTTTCGCTCGCGAGCACGGCGCCGATGGGCAGCCCGCCGGCCAGCCCTTTGGCCATGGTGACGAGATCCGGGCGCACGCCGTATTGCTCGAAGGCGAAAAATGTACCTGTGCGGCCGACGCCGGTCTGGATCTCATCGATGATGAGCAGCAGGTCGCGCTCCTCGGCGAGCCGGGCGGCCTCCTGCACGAACGCGGGCTCCAGCGGGATCACGCCGCCCTCGCCCTGGATGCATTCGAGCAGAATGGCGCAGGCGTCAGGCGTCGCGGCGGCGCGCAGCGCGTCGACGTCGCCCGCGGGGACGTAGGCGAACCCTTCCGTGAAGGGGAAAAAGTGCGTGTGGAACTGCTTTTGCCCCGTGGCGGCCAGCGTCGTCACCGTGCGGCCGTGGAAGGAGCCCTCCAGCGTCAGGATTTTGCTGCGGCCCGCGCCGTAACGGTCGAAGCTGTATTTCCGAGCGAGCTTGATGGCGCCCTCGTTGGCCTCGGCGCCGCTGTTGCACAGGAACACGCGGGAGAAGCCCGTGAGCGAGACCAGCTTCTCCGCCAGCTCGACCTGGGCGGGGTTATAGTACAGGTTGGAGACATGCAGCACGCGGTCGACCTGCGCGTGGATGGCGGCGGTCAGCTCCGCGTCGCCGTGGCCCAGCGCGCTCACGCCGATGCCGCTGCCGAAATCGAGATACGCGCGCCCCTGCGTGTCGAACAGCGCGCAGCCCTCGCCGCGCTCGAGCACCACGGGGAAGCGCGCATAGGTCGGCATCATGGCCTGCTTTTCTATCGCGATATAATCTTTCAAGAGAATCGCTCCTTTCGTTTGCCGCTGTTGCTGTCCGGCGGCGCATAGGGTCAGGCGGCGCGGACGCTCCGCCCGCGCCGCAGATCCCGCCCCGGATCAGAAGAACATCGTGCCGATGCCCTCGTCGGAAAGCATCTCGATGAGGATGCTGTGCGGGCGGCGTCCGTCGATGACGTGCGCACGCTTGACGCCGCGGCGCACCGCCTCGACGCAGCACTCGATCTTGGGGATCATGCCGCCGCGGATGATGCCCTCGTCGATGAGGCGCGGCACGTCGGAGACCTTGATCTGCGAGATGAGGCTGCCCTCGTCGGCCGTGTCGCGCAGCACGCCTTTGATGTCCGTGAGGACGATGAGCTTCTCGGCCCGCAGCGCCGCCGCGACCTTGGCGGCCGCCGTGTCGGCGTTGACGTTGTAGACCGTGCCCTCCTCGTCGGTGGCGACCGTCGCGATGACGGGGATATAACCCAGCCGCAGCGCGTCGTCGATGAGGGTGGTATCGATGGAGGTAACTTCCCCGACGAACCCGATGTCCTCCCCCTTGTCCGACAGGCGGCGGCGCGCTTTCATCATGCCGCCGTCGATGCCGCACAAACCCAGCGCGCGTCCCTGGCGCACGGTGAGCATCTTGACGAGATTTTTGTTGATCTTGCCGGCGAGCACCTGCTGCACGATCTCGGCCGTTTCCTCGTCGGTATACCGCAGCCCGTCGACGAAGCGGCCCTCCTTGCCGATCCGGTGGAGCATGTCGGTGATTTCCGGCCCGCCGCCGTGCACCAGCACGACGTGGATGCCGACGAGCGAAAGCAGCACGATATCGCTCATGACGGCGTCCTTGAGCTCTTCGTTGACCATGGCGTTGCCGCCGTACTTGACGACGACCGTTTTGCCCGAGAAATGCTGGATATACGGCAGCGCCTGGCTGAGTACCTGCGCTTTTTCCACATCTGCAATATGCATCGTTGCTTTCTCCTTCTTTCAAGCGATCCGGCCGCGCACGCCGGCCGGGAAACTGTCGGCCCGTGACTTCAGGTGCGGTAATCGCCGTTGATCTTGACGTAATCGTAAGTCAGGTCGCATCCGAAAGCCTCCGCCGAGGCGGGACCCTGCCCCACCGTGACGTCGACGAGGATCTCGTCCTGCGTGAGCACCTGCTTCGCGATCCCTTCATCGAACGCAACGCCCGCGCCGCCGCGGCAGACCGCGATGCGGCCGGCCTGGGAGACAAAGTCCACGTCCACCGCGTTCACGTCGATGTCCGCGCCGGCGTAGCCCAACGCGCACAGCACGCGGCCCCAGTTGGCGTCCGCGCCGAACATGGCGGCCTTGACGAGGCTGGAGGTGATGACGCTCTTGGCGCAGATCTTGGCCGTCGCGGCGTCCTGCGCGCCGGAAACCCTGCACACGACGAGCTTGGTCGCACCCTCGCCGTCTTTGGCCATCATCTTGCACAGGCGGGTGTTGACCGCCAGCAGCGCGTCGCGGAAGGTTTCATAATCCGGACCCGCCGCCTCGATGCGCGCGTTGCCCGCCGCGCCGGACGCCAGCACGCAGACCATGTCGTTGGTGGAAGTGTCGCCGTCGACGCTGACCATGTTGAAGGTGTCCTGGATGCTCTCGGAGAGCGCCCGATGCAGCATCTCAGGCGAGATGGCGGCGTCGGTTGTGAGGAAGCCCAGCATAGTCGCCATGTTGGGGTGGATCATGCCGCTGCCCTTGCAGATCCCGCCCAGCCGGCATTGCACGCCGCCCAGCGTGAATTCGACCGCCGCTTCCTTGCGCACGGTGTCGGTCGTCATGATGGCCTCCGCCGCGTCGGAGGAGCCCTGCGCCGACAGCGCGCCGCACAGTTGGGGCAGGCCGTCGCGGATGGGGGCGATGTCGAGCGGCTGGCCGATGACGCCGGTGGACGCGACGATGACGTCCTCGGGCGCGATCCCCAGCTGCGCGGCAGCCAGGACGCACATGGCCTCCGCTTTCTCCTCGCCGTCGGCGTTGCAGGTGTTGGCGTTGCCGCTGTTGACGATGACCGCCTGCGCCCGCCCGTCGGCGAGATGCCGGCGCGTGACCGCGATGGGCGCGCCCTGCACGAGGTTCTGGGTATAGACTGCGGCCGCGGCGCATGGCGCGTCAGCCTTGATGAGCGCGAGGTCGCGCTTTTGCTTATTCTTGCGGATGCCGCAGTGGATGCCCGCCGCCGAAAAACCGCGGGCGGCGGTCACGCCGCCGGGAAGGAAAGTGAAATCGCTCTGCTGCAAAGGGGATCAGATCCTTTCTGTCTGTTGGCGTAAAATCTGCCGGTCTTTTTGGAAAGCCGGGGGCGCGTGCGGCGCGATCAGAACGGCGCGGGCGCTGCGGTGAGGCCGGTTTCCTCCGGCAGGGAAAAGAGCAGGTTCATGTTCTGCACGGCCTGGCCCGCCGCGCCTTTGACCATGTTGTCGATGGCGGAGACGAGCACCAGCGTGTCGGTGCGCGCGTCGACATGCACCGAAATGTCGCAGAAATTCGAGCAGCGCACCTGCCGGAGATTGGCGGTTTCGCCGCTGCCGAGCACGCGCACGAACCGCTCCCCGGCATAAAACTCGCGGTAGAGCGCGACGGCGGCGTCCTGCGGCAGGGGCTTCGCCAGCGGGGCGTAAATGGTGGAGATGATGCCCCGGTTAATGGGGAGCAGATGCGGCACGAACGTGACGGATACCGGGCTGCCGGCCAGCCGGGAGAGCGTCTGCTCGATCTCGGGCGTGTGCCGGTGCTGCGCGGTTTTATAAGGGCCGAACCCCTCGTTGCAGTCGGGGAAATGCGTGTTCTGCGCCAGGCCGCGGCCCGCGCCGGTCGTCCCGCTCTTCGCGTCGATGACGAGATGCCGCGTCTGGATGAGCCCGCGGCGGATGGCCGGCGCGAGCGCGAGCGCGACGGAGGTGGGATAGCAGCCTGGATTGGCGATCAGCCGCGTCCGGCGGATCTCGTCGCGGAACAGCTCCGGCAGGCCGTAAACCGCCTGCGCGTGCAGCGCCGGGTTCTCGTACCGGCCGCCGTACCACTGGGTATAGTCCGCTTCCTTTTCCAGGCGGAAGTCGGCGCCCATGTCAATGAACGCCGCGCCCTGGCCGAGCACCTTGCCCGCCAGCGCTTCCGACAGCCCGTGCGGCACCGCGGCGAACACCACGTCGCTGCCGCGGATGGCCGTATCTTCGTCGGTGAGCGGCAGCTCCAGCGTGCCGCGCAGGGAGGGATATACGTCGCAAAGGCGCTGCCCTTCGAAGCTCACGGAGCTGACGCCCGTGACCTCGGCCTGCGGGTGCGCCGTGAGCAGGCGGCAGAGTTCCGCGCCGACATAGCCGGTCGCGCCGACAATCGCGCATTTCACCATGATTGTATCCAGTCCTTTCGTGCCGCCCGGTCGGGCGGCGGAGATTGTTTTTTCAGAAACGGCCGCGCCGCCCGGCGGGAGAGCAGCAGCGTCCCGGCCGCCTGCATCCCGGCGCAGTCCGCGCAATCACAGGCAGCTCGGCCCTGGTTCCGACGGCGGGAACGCCACCTTCGGAGACGCGGGAGCATCGGTACTCCTCCCGGTATGCGGCCGCGTCGGCCGGATCCCGCCAGCGCGGCGTGCTCGGCGGAGGAAAGGCCATCCAAAGGCGGCCGACCTCCGGCCGCTGCGCCCGGATCCGTTATTTCCCTGCCTTGTCCGCGCAGGAGAGGAAAGCGCGCAGCTCGGCGAGCTGCGCCTCGACTGATTCCTTCGCCGGACCGCCCGCGCTGCGGCGCAGCGCCGCGCAGGTTTCCAGCCGGATGGCGTCGTAAACATCCGCCTCAAACTGCGGGCAGGCCGCCTGGTATTCCGCCAGCGGCAGCTCCTCGAGCGTCAGCCCGCGCGCGACGCAGCCGGCCACGAGCTGGCCCGTGATCTTGTAAGCGTCGCGGAACGGCACGCCGCGGCGGGTGAGATAGTCCGCGCAGTCGGTGGCGTTGATGAAGCCGCGCGCCGCCGCGCGGCGCATGTTGTCCGGCAGCACGCGCATGGTCTCGACCATCGGCGTGAAGGCTTCCAGACAGGCGAGCACCGTGTCGAACGCGTCGAACGCGGCTTCCTTGTCCTCCTGCATGTCCTTGTTATACGCCAGCGGCAGCCCTTTCATCAGCGTCAGCAGCGCCGTCAGGTCGCCGTAAACGCGCCCTGTTTTGCCGCGCACCAGCTCCGCAATGTCGGGATTCTTTTTCTGCGGCATGATGCTGCTGCCGGTGGAGAACGCGTCGTCGAGCTCGACGAACTTGAATTCCCACGAGCACCACAGGATGATCTCCTCGCAGAACCGGCTGAGATGCATCATCAGCACCGACAGCGCGCTCACCAGCTCGATGGCGAAATCCCGGTCGGACACGCCGTCCATGCTGTTTTGCACGATGCCGTCGAAGCCCAGCGCCGCGGCGGTCTGCGCGCGGTCGATGGGATAGGTCGTGCCGGCCAGCGCCCCGCACCCCAGCGGGGAGCGGTTCATGCGGCGCGCCGCGTCGTCCAGCCGCCCGACGTCGCGCGTGAACATGAACGCGTAGGCCAGCAAATGATGCGCGAAAGTGACGGGCTGTGCGCGCTGCATGTGCGTGTAGCCCGGCATGACGGCGTCGGTGTATTGCGCGGCCTTGTCGGTGAGCACCTTGATGAGCGCGAGCGTCGCCGCGCGCACGCGCGCGGTCTCGCCCCGCAGATGCAGACGGAAGTCCAGCGCCACCTGGTCATTGCGGCTGCGGCCGGTATGCAGGCGCTTGCCCGCGTCCCCGATGCGCGCCGTGAGCGTCTGCTCGACGAAGGTGTGCACATCCTCCGCCTGCATGTCGATGGGCAGCGCGCCGCTCTTGACGTCGGCCAGGATGCCCTCGAGCCCCGCGGCGATGGCGTCGGCGTCCGCCTGGGAAATGATACCGCAGGCGCCCAGCATGGCGGCGTGCGCCATGGACCCGCGGATATCCTCCTCCAGCATGCGGCTGTCGAAGGCGATCGAGCTGTTGAAATCGTCCAGCCGCTGGTCGGCGTGTTTGGAAATGCGTCCTGTCCAGAGCTTCATGCAAAGCCTTCCTTTCGATCCGTTGAATGATACCGCCGAAAAATGGCGGATTCCCCGGCGGACTCGCCGGGGAAGAGAAATCCCCTGGGGGAACAAGGGGAGACACGTCTGCCGGCAGAGGAAATAGCCGTGGACGGCGCCGCACTGGCGGATGTCGGCGCGGCTTCTCGCCGGCAGCTTTCATGGAGTGTTTCAAGAAAAAACGTGTGACCGCCGGGGAGACGCCCCGGCCGCGCCGCGGTAGACGGGCATCGCGACAAACGCGTACCCGAGGGGGAGAGGTGGCGGCCGCTTCGCGTCGGGCGGCGAAGCAGAATAAGCGCGCCTGCGAGGGCAAGCAAAATACGCTCCATCGCTTTTTTCTCCCTGTTAGAGATAGACACGCCCGCGAGACAGAGGCGATGACGCCGATCGGCGGCCAGCGCGGAAATAAGCGTACCCGGAGGGAAAACGGCGCCAGATGTTGGCTTTTTCAACGAAAACCGCAGCGCTTTTCGTCCGCCGGGGCGGCCGAGCGCGAGGAAAAGCCCTGCTGCTCTGGAGAGCGACCGGTCAAGGAAAACCGCCACGTTGGAGAAACGCTTTTTATCCATCCGGCCGCCGCGTTGGAACCCGCGCCACCGTTCCCCTTGCGCTTTCGCGCAAGGGGAAGCGGCTTGTCCGGAAAGCCCCGATGGAGAGCGCGATCGGCGCGCGGCCGACGCGCCGACCCATTGGGCGTCCAGCCCAGCAGCCTGGTCGCGCCGGCGCCGGCCTTATTTCTTGCCTTCGGAGAGCGCCTTGACCTTGATGGGCAGGCCGAAGAGATTGATGAAGCCCGCGCTGTCGTTTTGGTTGTAGATATGATCCTCGCCGAAGGTCGCGATGTCTTCGTTATACAGAGAATACGGCGACTTCATGCCGGCCAGGATGATGTTGCCCTTATACAGCTTGAGCTTGACCTCGCCCGTGACGGTCTCCTGCGTCTTGGAGACGAAGGCCGACAGCGCCTCGCGCAGCGGGGTGTACCACTGGCCGAAATAGACCAGCTCCGCGAACTTGATGGCGGCCTGCTGCTTGTAATGCTGGGTGTCGCGGTCGAGGCACAGCTGCTCGAGCAGCTCGTGCGCCTTGTAGAGGATGGTGCCGCCCGGCGTCTCGTAAACGCCGCGGCTCTTCATGCCGACCAGGCGGTTCTCCACCATGTCCACGATGCCGATGCCGTTCTGGCCGCCCAGCTCGTTGAGCTTCGCGATGAGGGTCACGCCGTCCATCTCCACGCCGTCGAGCGTCGTGGGGATGCCCTTTTCAAAGCCCAGGGTGATGTAAGTCGGGGTGTCGGGCGCGTCCTCCGGGCAGACGCCCAGCTCGAGGATCTTGCGGTAATCGGGCTCGTTGGCCGGATCCTCGAGATCGAGACCCTCGTGCGAGAGGTGCCAGAGGTTCTTGTCCTTGGAATAGTTGGTCTCGCGGGTGATGGCGAGCGGAATCTGGCGCGCCTCGGCGTATTCGATCTCGTCCTCGCGGCTCTTGAGCTCCCAGGTGCGCCACGGCGCGATGATGGGCATGTTCGGCGCGAAGGCCTTGATCGTCAGCTCGAAGCGAACCTGATCGTTGCCCTTGCCGGTGCAGCCGTGCGCGATGGCGTCTGCGCCTTCGGCCTGCGCGATCTCGACGATGCGCTTGGCGATGACCGGGCGCGCGAACGACGTGCCGAGCAGATATTCATTTTCATATACCGCGCCCGCCTGGATGGTCGGGAACACGAAATCCTCGACGAATTCGCGGCGCAGATCCTCGATATACAGCTTCTTCGCGCCGGTCTTGATGGCTTTCTCCTCCAGGCCGGACAGCTCCGCGCCCTGGCCGACGTCGGCCGCCACCGCGATGACCTCGCAGCCGTAATTCTCCTTGAGCCACGGAATGATGATGGAGGTGTCCAGGCCGCCGGAGTAGGCCAGCACCACTTTGTTGAATTTCTGCTTCTGCATGACAAGAACCCCTTTCGGTGTGATTTTCCCATTGCCGCCCTGCGTGCGGAATGATATTTATTGTACGCCTATTTTGAAAAAATGCAAGCCCTTTTTGCATGTTTATTCATCAAACGAAAAAATTTATGGATTTTGCCGTATTTATAGGCGTGTGCGACGGGGATTTTAGAGCAATAGTCCTGTCTGGATTTAGCAAAAACCAGAGTTAAAATGCATAATATTCATTATATTCAAATTTTTATTCAAATCGGCGTGTCATGAGCAGCGCGTCTTCGGCCGGCGCGCGGTAAAACCCGGGCCGGCGGCCCGTGACCATATAGCCGTGCCGGGTATACAGCCGGATGGCGGCGGCATTGCTCTCGCGCACCTCCAGCGACCAGAACGCGAGCTCCCGCCGCGCGGCGAGCGCCTCGAGATGCCGCAGCAGCGCGCCCGCCACGCCACGCCGGCGGTAATCGGGATGCACCGCGAGGTTGGCGATGTACCCCTCGTCGAGCACGATATGCGTGCCGACATAGCCGATCGGCACGCCCGCTTCGTTCTCCGCGACGAAGAAGGCCGCGCCCGGCGTGTCCAGCTCGCGCTGCAGGCTGTCGGCCGACCATGGCGTGGAGAAACAGATCTGCTCGAGGCGCGCGACCTCCTCAACGTGACGCGCCTGCATGGGAACAATGGAAAACACGGCGGCTCCTCCTTCTGTTCGGCCCGGCGGGCTCACCGGCGGGAATCGGCGCGCACGAACGGCGGCGCGACCTTCTCCTCCACCAGCGCATGGTATTTCCGCGGACGCCGGTAAGCGTTGCCATGCCCTTCACTGCGGCGGTATTCCCGCAGCTGCTGCAGGTCGATCGTCGCGAGGAAGATCCCCGCCGCGCCGCCCGCTTCCAGGATGCAGGTGTCGCGGGATTCAGCCTGATCGGGCAGGTAGGCGACGCCGTCGAACACGGTGGAACGCCCGTTGCAGTCGGGCTGGCCTTCGGGATAGTTGCACGTCGCGACCGCCAGCATGTTTTCAAAGGCGCGTGCGCGCAGCTGCGACAGACGGTTGCACTCCATGGGGCAGGCGTTGGGCACGAGGATGAGCTCCGCGCCCTGCAGCATCAGGATGCGCGCGCTTTCGGGGAATTCCCGGTCGTAGCAGATCATCGCGCCGACCTGCAGCTCGCCCGCAGCCGTGTCGAGCGCCGCAACGGAAAAGCCGTCCCCCGGCGTCAGCCGGCATTCCTCGCCGAAGTCGCAGGTGTGGACCTTGGCGTAATGCAGCGCGCGCCGGCCGTGCCGGTCAAACAGCGTGACAGAATTGCGCGGCGCCGGCTCGTAGCGCTCGAGGAAGGTGACGGCGATGGCCATTTCCAGCTGTGCGGCCAGCGCCTGGAACGCGCGCACAAATTCGCCGTCGGCGTCGGTCGCCCAGGCGTTGCATTCCTCCGGCCGCTCCGGGATGTGGTAACCTGTGCTCCACATTTCGGGGAACAGCGCGATGTCCGCCCCGGCGTTCTTCGCCGCGCGGCAGGCCTCCAGTCCTTTTTGCAGGTTCTCTTGCTGTGTGCGGCCGGGCAGAATCTGCAGCAGCGCCACCGTGCAGGTTTGCATCGCGATCATCCTTTCTATTGATGGGATTGGTCGATTTTCAACTTTGTGCGATTCTTAGTATCGTCTCGCGGCGTCGCGCTTGACGCGGCGGCATTTCGCCGGCTCGAAGCGGTTGGCTGCTCCATAACCGGCCGGGGATAGAAAAACCGCGCTTTGGCTTACCCGACGCGTCCCCAGCCTCCCGCGGGCAGCCGGGTGCAGCGCTTGCCGGCCGGGCGCGCGCATGCGCACTCCTATTGATTCCAACCGTCTCGCGGGCGGTTGGGCGTTTTCCCTATCGCAGTACCAAAGAGGAGGAAGCCAAGAAGCACCCCACAAGCCGGCCGGGCGCTTCCATTGAGCGGGGACAGTGCGGAAGGGGGATACGGCCTTTCTAAACGACCATCCTACGGTTGGCCGGACGATCTATTCCATGCCCCCAGTCGGCGGGTCAATGGGTTTGCCGCCCCCGTGGGAGGCTGGGCAATCTCCGCGCCGGCGCGCACCTGCGCCGGCATGGGCCGCGTCTGTCCGTCTGCCGGGGCCGATCACATTTCGCGCGTGCCCATGCCGCCGCAGGCATACATCGCGGCGGCGAGGAAGCAGCCGGAGGCCGTCTCGGTGCGCAGGATGCGCGGGCCGAGCGTCGCGACGTGCGCGCCGGCGTCGCGCAGCAGCGCGGCTTCCTCCTCGCAGAAGCCGCCCTCCGGCCCGACGAGGCAGCAGATGCGCCGCCCCGCCGTCGGCAGCAGGGCCGGCAGCGGCGCCCCGCCCTTTTCATATAGGAAGAAGGCTGTGTCGAACTCGTGCAGCCGGTCCGCGACGGCGGGCAGCGGGAGACATTCCCCCACCGTGGGGAGAACGCCGCGCCCGGACTGCATGGCCGCTTCCCGCGCGATCCGCTGCCAGCGCTCGCGTTTTTTGGCGAGGCTTTTGCTGTCCGGCCGGGAAACGCACCGCGACGACAGCACCGGCACCACGGCGGCCGCCCCCAGCTCCACCGCCTTCTGGACGATGGCGTCCATTTTGTCCCCCTTGGGCAGGCACTGGAAGACCGTCACGGCGACGGGTGGCTCCGAGCCGCACGGATGCGGCGGCGCCAGCTGCACCGTGACGCTCTGCCCGTCGATATGCTCGATTTCCCCGGCCGCTTCCAGCCCGCGCCCGTCGCACAGCACGACCGGCTCGCCCGGCCGCATCCGCAGGGAGAAAGCGATGTGCCGCGCGTCCTCTCCCGTCACGATTGCCGTGCCGCTTTCCGGCAGCGACGGCACAAAGACCCGATGCATAGGCACTCCTTTCTGTAATAGAAAAAATAAATATTACGATTTGTATATTTTCGGCAATAGAATAATCTCTTTGGGATTGCTGAAAAAATTGCCCTGGGAGCAATGGCGCCTGATCCGCCGACGGCCTGAAAAGGGTCAGGACCGGCAGACAAAACGGGTTTGCAATGTATCCAGACCGCACGGTGCGGTTCCTGAATGCAACCGGCGAACGCAGGACAGGCGAAATTCGCCGCCTACGCACCGTTGAAAATATACAAATCAGAATTTCTATAAAACATATTACATTTAGTAAACGATGAAATGCGGTTTTCCGAGGAGAAACAGACCGCCGGCTGCGTTTTCCTCGCCGCAAGGCGCCGGCCCGGCGGCTGTACAGATTTCTCCGGCTGTTTTTTTCTCGGAACCTTCGTGGATGCGGCGGGGAGCGATGAACCTGGGGCAGTCCGCCACGCGCCGGCGGGCCGACGCGCCCTGCCGCGCGACAGCCGCCCGTATCTATGCCAGCCGCCGCCCGCCGCGCGGATTCCTGTTGTCCGCCGAGGGGCGAATGGCTGTGCCTGACTTCCGCTCTGCCCGGCGGGCAGAAGGTTGCCCCGACCGGCCGGATAAGCAACGGACGGGCAACGGGGAACGCCCGTTGCCCGTCCGCGTCAGCGCCTGTCCCGGCAACGCCGGGCGCAGGAAAGGGACTTTACTTGCCGATGTAGTTTTTCAGCTCCGCCATCAGCTCGTCATACTTGCAGCGGGCCAGCGCCGTGACCTTGTCCGCGCCGCCGTAAACAAGATACAGATAGCCGTTATACAGATATCCGCCGCAGGGGAAGACCACGTTGTCCACGTCGCCGTGAATTTCATAGTCCTCCGTCGGCTCGAGCACGGGGTAGGGCAGGCGGGCGATGACCTTGTTGGGGTTCTTCTCATCGAGCAGCGCGATGCCGCCGCGATAGCAGAACGGCTGCCGGTCGTTGCCGACGCCGTGATAGACGAACAGCCAGCCCAGCTCGGTGCGGATGGGGGGCACGCTGCCGCCGATTTTGAGGTTCTCCCAGTCGAAGATGCCGCGCATGGCGACCGACTCGCCGTGCTCGGGATCGTAGCTGTTCCAGTAATCCTCGTCGAACAGATCCTCCACATCGTCGAAATAGTCGATCTGGATGTTCGGCTCGAAGCGATGCACATAGGCGATCTTGCCGTTGATGCGCTCGGGGAAGAAGAAAGCGTCCTTATCGAACTTCTTGGCGGGGATGATGCCCAGCTTCTTGATTTCGGAGAAGTCGTCGTTGGCATAGGCGATGGCGACGCGCGCCTGTTTGCCGTCCCAGGCGGTGTAGGAAATGTAATTGACGCCGTCCAGACGGAAGATACGGGGATCCTCCAGGCCGACCTTCTCCCACTGGTGCGTGCGCTCGAAGACGGGCTTGTCATCGTCGCGCAGCAGCTTGCCTTCCGGGGTCATCTGCGCGTAGGCGACGTAATTTTGCAGATATTTCGGGCCGAAGCCGCCGGTCTGCTCGGGGATCTCCGCCCAGCGGTAGAGCAGATGCACCTTGTCGCCCAGCAGCAGCGCGCCGGTGTTGAATTTCGCATGCAGGCGATCGACCGGTTTGAGGATCATGCCGAGTTTTTCAAATTTGACCATAATACAGTCTCCTTTGCGTGTTTGTTGTTGCGTCGGTTATTTCCCATACATTTTACCATATCGGCGGCAAAAAGCAACTGTTTTTTTGCCTTTTTCGCGCGATCGGCGGCGATCGGAAAACGGCCTACTGGCAAGGAAAACCTTAGATTCCGCGCCGCCTGTCCCGATCGGAGAAATTTGTCAGAATACCGACGGCGGGCGGCTCGTCCGGTCGCTTGGCCGTCGCCCCGCGCGGCGGCTGGGGAAATTTGATTTTTTGAACAGTTTGTGATATTATGAAACGAATTAAAAACATACCGGTGTGGAGGGATTGCCTATGGAAAGCACAGCCGGCGATATCCGTTCCCGGCAGGATTACGACATCGTCATCGTCGGCGCAGGACCCGCAGGCTCGACGTTCGCGCGGCTGCTGCCGTCGGGCGTTCGCGCGCTGCTGCTCGACGGCCGGGGCGGGAGAGGCAAGCCCTGCGGCGGCCTGCTCGCGCCCGACGCGCAGAAGGCGCTGGCGCGGTTTGATCTGACGCTGCCGCGGGAGATCCTCGTCGACCCGCAGATCTTCGCCGTGCGCACCATCGATCTCGGCTGCGGGCTTGAGCGGTATTATCAGCGGTGCTATCTCAACCTTGACCGGGAGAAATTCGACGCCTGGCTGCGCAGCCTCGTGCCGGACAGCGTGGAGACCCGGCGGGGGCGCGTGTGCGCCGCCCGGCGGGAAGGCGGCGGCTTTGTGGTGGAATACCGCGAGGCCGACGGCGCGCTGCGGCAGGCGGCGGCGCGCTACCTCGTGGGGGCTGACGGCGCGGGCTCTTTCGTGCGCAGGACGTTTTTCCCCGCACACCGCGTGCGCGAATACGTCGCCATCCAGCAATGGTTCCCCGAGCAGCATGCCAACCCGTTTTATTCCTGCGTTTTCGACCGGGAAACGACCGACTGCTGCTCGTGGTCGATCTCCAAGGACAACCGCTTCGTTTTCGGCGGGGCGTTCGCGCCGCACGGCTGCCGGGAGAGCTTCGAGCGGCAGAAGCAGAAGCTCGCCGCGCAGTTTGGCTTCCGCTTTGGAGAGCCGCTTTTCACCGAAGCGTGCCGCGTGCTGCGGCCCTCGTCGCCGGCTAGCTTCTGCTGCGGGGAGGACGGCGTGTTCCTGCTGGGCGAAGCGGCGGGCTTCATCAGCCCCAGCTCCCTGGAAGGGATCAGCTGGGCCATCCGCAGCGCCGTGGCGCTCAGCAGAGCCTTTCACGCGGGGCGGGCGCACCTGCACGGCGTCTATGCGTCGCAGACCCGCGGCCTGCGCGCCCGGCTGCTGGGCAAGCGGCTCAAATGCCCGCTGATGTACCAGCCGTCCCTGCGCCGGCTCGTCCTGCGCAGCGGGATCTCCAGCATCGACCTGATCGTCCCCTGACCGGTGGCTTCTGCTGCGCGGATGCGTTTTGCTCGCGGCGTCGGGCCGCTCTCCGGCGGGCCGGTTGTGGGCAGGCGTCGGCTCGCCCGACACAGCCAGAGAATATCCTCCGGCGCGCGGCTTTGTTCGCGCGCCTCGTCTTTCTTACGGCCTGCGGAAATATGCGTCGCTGCGCATGGCCTTGTCCGTGCGTGCCAGGCTTTTCCCCTGACGGTTGCGCTGGATGGACTGATTTGATCCCCGCGGCGGCTTTGCAGGGATGCCCGGATCGAGAGAACGCGCGGCCCGTGCGCCGCGCGTTCGGCCCTCCGGCGCGCGGGCCGTTGCATTCCGGCGGGTTTGATGGGGAGCGCCTGCCCGCGGAGACCACCCCGCCGGCGAATACGCAGCCGTCCCCACGGGCCGCACTCCGACGCCCGCCTGCGGTTTCCCGAGCAGTTCTGTCGGGGCGGGGACGCGTGTTCGCGGCCTGGGCACAGAAAATTCATTCTCACACCGTTGACAGTCCCCGTTCGGTAAGGTAAACTGATATTGGAACATCGTGCGCGTTCCGTTCCGGACAGTGCGCTGCGCTTTCGCGGCGGCCGGGCGGAGAAAAAGAACCGTGCGGCGGCGCGCCTGGCTGGGCGCGGCGGCCAGGTCGCGGGGAAAGGGGCGGCGCTTTTGAGATACCGCTGGGATAAAAAATATCTATATTGGGGGATCACCGCATTCATCGTCATCGTGGTGAGCATCCTGTTTTTCAAATTGCTCGACCGCTGGTCCACCGTGACGGCGGTGGCGAGCTTTGTTTTCGGCCTGCTCAAGCCGATTGTGTACGGATTTGTCATCGCGTATCTGCTGTGTCCCGTCATGCGCTTTTGCGAGAAGTATTTCATGACGCGCTTGGCCAATAAGCTCTTTGCAAAAAACGAGAAACGGGCTTGGGGGTTTGCGCGGGGCGTGTCCATCGTGCTGGCGCTGCTGTTTGCGCTGGCTATCGTGGCGATCCTGCTGCTGCTGGTGCTGCCGCAGCTTATCGACAGCGTCCGCGGCATCGTGACCGGCATGCCGGAATATATCCGCAACGTGCAGGCGTGGATTTACAGCGTGCTGGAAGGGCACGCGGAGCTGGAGGCCACGCTCACCGGCTGGATGAACAATCTCGGCCAGACCATCACCGACTGGGCCACCAACACTCTGCTGCCGCAGGCGGACAAAATCCTCACCAGCATCTTCGGCGGGGCGTATAACGTCGTGCGCGAGGTGCTCAACTGGCTGATTGGCATCATCGTGTCCATCTATGTCCTCTACGGCAAGGAACAGTTCGCCGCGCAGAGCAAAAAGGTGCTCTACAGCCTGTTCAAGCCGCGGCATGTCAACGCCATCGTGCGCGGCGTGAGCTATACGCACAAAAAATTCGGCAGCTATATCGGCGGCCAGCTGCTCGACGCGCTGATCGTCGGCGTGGTCAGCTGCATCGGCCTGCTGCTGCTGCGCATGCCCTATGCCGCGCTCATCGCCGCCGTGATGGGCATGACCAACGTCATCCCTTTCTTCGGGCCGTTTATCGGCGCCATTCCCAGCGCGCTGCTGATCTTCCTGGTCGACCCGATGAAGTGCCTGATTTATATCATTTTCGTCATCGTGCTGCAGCAGGTTGACGGCAACATCATCTGCCCCAAGATTCTGGGCAAATCAACCGGCATGAAGGGGTTCTGGGTCATGTTCGCCATTCTGCTCGGCGGCGGACTGTTCGGCTTTGTGGGTATGGTGTGCAGCGTGCCGATTTTCGCCGTGCTGTATACCGGCGTCAAGATGGGTTGCGCGCATCTGCTGCGCAAGAAAAACCTGCCCATCGCCACCGCCGAATACCGCAACATCGACTCGATCGATCCCGATTCTGGCCGCCCGGTCTATAAGCAGCCGCCCGCCCCGCCGGAGAAGCCCGGCAAGCCCCGCGGCGAGGACGAAGGACGCTAGAGCGCGCGAACGCGGGCGGGAGCAAACCACCCCTCGCGGACCGGCCTCGTTCGGACGCGGTTTTGCGATTCTAATATCTAATAATGGAAGAAAAAATCTCGTGAAAGCGAATCTCATTTTACTGGGCAGGAGGAAGGCAGGATGGCGAAATATACGCTTTCCGTGCTGGTGGATAACCACGCGGGCGTGCTCTCTCGTGTCAGTGGGTTATTCTCCCGCCGCGGATTCAATATTGACAGCCTGGCCGTCGGCGTGACGGAGGACCCGGCCGTTTCGCGCGTGACGATCATCGTCAACGGGGACGATCATATCGTCGAGCAGGTGGTGGCGCAGCTGGGCAAGCTGCTGTGCGTGCGGCGCATCAAGCTGCTGCCCGACGCCGAATCCGTGCGGCGCGAGCTGCTGCTGATCAAGGTGCGCGCCGACGGCGCGACGCGGCAGGAGGTTACGCAGATCGCGAGCATCTTCCGCGCGAAGATCATCGACGTTTCGCTCAAAACGCTGACCATCGAGATCACCGGCGAGCAGGACAAAACCGAGGCGCTGCTGGAGATGCTGCGGGAATTCGGCGTGCTGGAGGTCGTGCGCACGGGGCTGGTCGCCGTCGAGCGCGGGCCGAGCACCATCGACGCGTGAACCCGCAGCGCGGGGAAAAATCCGGCAGCGATCACAGCAGGAGGGAGTTGGCCGACAGCTGAGAATTTTGACCGCGGCCCGGCGGCGCCCGGCGCGCCGGGCGCCGTCCCATATTTGCGCGGCGCGCGCCCATTCGCCGCCGGAAAGGAGTCAAAGCCTATGCAGCATCGTGTTTCCTGCATGACCTTCAACATCCGTCGCGACCTAGCGGAGGACGGGACCAATCATTTCCGGTTCCGCTTCCCGCTGATCTGCCGGACGCTGCGCGAGGCGCGGCCGGCGCTTGTGTGCTTCCAGGAGCTGATGCCGACGGCGCGCCGGCAGATGGAGGAGGCGCTGCCGGACTATACGTTTGTCGGCTGCGGCCGCTGGGAGGATTACGGCGACGAAGCCTGCGCGATCGCTTTCCTGCGCGCCGAGCTGGAGCTGCTTTCGCTGGAGGTGTTCTGGTTGTCGCAGGAGCCGGACAAGCCCGGCTCGCGCTATCCCGGCCAGGGCTATTTCCCGCGGGTATGCACGGCGGCGGTGCTGCGCCATCGGGTGGGCGGCGCGCCGTTTTGCGTCTATAACACGCATCTCGACCATGAGCGGGCGGACGTCCGGCTCCGCGAGCTGCGGCAGATTCTCGCGCGCATCGAGGCGGACCGGGCGCGCTTCGGCGCGCGGCCGGTCGTGCTGTGCGGGGACTTCAACTTTCCGCCCGACGCGCCCGAGGCCGACGTGCTCAAGGCCTTCGCGGCGCCGCCGCTCGTCGATCTCGCGGCGGGGCTGCCGTTCACGTTTCATGATTATTTCAAGCCCGACAGCCGCGACGGCGGTTACATGAAAAAGATCGATTATTTCCTCGTGGATGCTGACACCGCCCGCATGGCAGGGCCGGCGCGGGCAGTGGACGTCTGCGAGGGCGGCGTCTATCTGTCCGACCATTATCCCGTCTGCGCCGAGCTGCTGCTCTGACGCGGAGCCGAGCGAGGGCGGCAGCAAAAGGGCAATACGATCGTTGCCGCCGTGCATTGCGGCCGGGGAAAAGGAACCGGGGAGCGACTCGATCTTTGCAGGCAGAGGCATTTTAAGCGCCGGACCGGCGCTGGAAAAAACAGGAGGAATGCAACATGGGAAAAGCGCTCATCATCGGTGCGGGCGGCGTCGCCAGCGTCGTGGTGCACAAATGCTGCCAGAACAGCGAGGTATTTGAGGAGATCTGCATCGCCAGCCGCACCAAATCCAAGTGCGACGCGCTGCGGGACAAGCTCGCCGGCGGCAAGACGAAGATCCGCACCGCGCAGGTGGACGCCGACGACGTCGGCCAGCTCGTCGCGCTCATCCGCGACTTCGGCCCCGACATTGTCATCAACGTCGCCCTGCCCTACCAGGATCTGACCATCATGGACGCCTGCCTGGAGACGGGCGTGGACTACGTCGATACCGCCAATTATGAGCCGCCCGAGACTGCGAAATTTGAATACAAGTGGCAGTGGGCCTACCGCGAGCGGTTCGAGAAAGCCGGCATCACCGCGCTGCTGGGCAGCGGGTTTGACCCCGGCGTGACGGGCGTGTTCTCCGCCTATGCGCAGAAGCACTATTTCGACGAGATTCACCAGATCGACATCGTCGACGCCAACGCCGGCGATCACGGCTATCCCTTCGCCACCAATTTCAACCCCGAGATCAACATCCGCGAGGTCACGGCGCCGGGCAGCTATTTCGAGGACGGCCGCTTCATCGAGACCGAGCCGATGAGCATCAAGCGGGTCTACGACCTGCCGGAGATCGGGCCGAAGGATATCTATCTCCTGCACCACGAGGAGATGGAGTCGCTGGCCAAGAATATCCGTGGTATCCGCCGCATCCGCTTCTGGATGACCTTCTCGCAGAGCTACCTGACGCACCTGAAAGTGCTCGAGAACGTCGGCATGACCTCCATCGAGCCGATCGACTTCGAGGGGAAGAAGATCGTGCCGCTGCAGTTTCTCAAGGCAGTGCTGCCCGATCCCGCGTCGCTCGGCCCGCGCACCAAGGGTAAGACCAACATCGGCTGCATCTTCCAGGGCGTCAAGAACGGCCGGGAGCGCACCTATTACGTCTACAACGTCTGCGACCACCAGGCGTGCTATCGCGAGGTCGGCTCGCAGGCCATCTCCTATACCACCGGCGTGCCGGCCATGATCGGCGCGATGATGGTCATGACCGGTCGGTGGAAGAAGCCCGGCGTCTATAACGTCGAGGAATTCGATCCCGACCCGTTCATGGAGGCGCTGGGGAAATTCGGCCTGCCGTGGCAGGAGGATTTCTCCCCCGCGCTTATCGACTGAATCCGGATCCTGAAAGAAATTGAGGCGAAACACCACCCATGGTCATTGATTTCCACACGCATATTTTCCCCGAAAAGATCGCCGATCGGGCGCTGCGCTCGATGGAGGGGACGAGCGGCCTGACGGCGCAGGCCGCAGGCACGCTCGCGGCGCTCAAGGCCAGCATGGCGGCGGGCGGCATCGACCGCTCCGTCACCTGTCCCATCGCGACCAAGCCGTCGCAGACGGAATCCATCAACCGCTTCGCCATCGGCCAGCTCGCCGAGCCGGGGATCGTCCCGCTGGGCAGCGTGCATCCGCAGGGCGAGCATATTCCCGACACCCTGCAGGCGCTGCGCGACGTCGGCATCCGCGGCATCAAGATCCATCCCGACTACCAGGGCATGCCCATCGAGTCGAAGGAATACATCGAGATCCTGCAATGCTGCCGTGCGCTGGGGCTGTTCTGTGTGACGCACGCGGGCTGGGACGCGTCTTTCCCCGAGCGGCCGATGTGCACGCCCCGCGGCGTCCGCAAGATCTGGGACGACATCCGCGGCGTGACGCTCATCGCGGCGCATATGGGCGGCTGGAAGCTGTGGGACGAGGTGGAGGAGAACCTCCGCGGCACCGACGTGCTCATCGACACCTCCTTCAGCTTTGATTACCTCGGCGCGCCGGCCATGCGGGAGATGATCCTGCGCTTTGGGCCGGAACGGGTTCTGTTCGGCACGGACAGCCCCTGGGACGGGCAGGGGAAAGCCCGGCAGGATTTTCTTTCCCTCGCGCTGCCGGACGACGTGACGGAACAGGTATTCTCAGGCAACGCGCTGCGCGTGCTGGGCGAACGCGTGTGAATGACCGGCGTGCGGCGGATCGGGCCTCCGGCTCATGGAGGTTGGGTCCGCCGCGCGCCGGCTTTTTGCGTGCCGGGCGGGGGCGAAAGGCGGCGGAGCTGCGCATTTTCCCCGCGCGGGCGGGAAACGATGCACAGTTGGTATCGACCGTTTCGGTTCGCGGCATTTTCCCCGCGCAAATAGCAACCGTCTTTCCCCAGCTCGCCCAGCAAAAAGGCATGGAGCATTTTCCCCGTGCGAATAGCAACCGCGCCAGGCGGAGTTCTGGACCTGCCCTATCCCCGGCAGCCGGAGAATACTGCGCCCGGCAGCAGGGACGGACACGGGCGGCGCTGCCGTCCACGGCGTGCGGCAGCCGGTTTTTGTTGGCTCGTTCGGGAACGCTTCGGACGCTGAGACAGAGCGGCGGCCCGCTGCTTTGTCCCGGCTCTGCCTGTACCCGTTTCCGCCTGTTGCCGGGACTGCGGCGCTTTTCGGGAAAACGGATGCAGGCCCAGCTGGCTAGGCGGCCGGCGCCTGCGGGCGAAGCCGACGGAAACGGCCGTTTGCTTGGTGGGACGGAGAGCGTGATTCCTTTTTCGTCCAGGATAGCGCCGAAGAAAGGAGAGGCTGGATGTTTGACCCCATTTTGTTCGATCTTGACGGCACGCTGACCGATTCTGCGCCAGGAATCCTGCATTCGGCGGAATACGCGCTGCGCACGCTTGGGTTCCCTGTGCCCGGCCGCGCCACGCTGCGCCGGTTTGTTGGCCCGCCGCTGACGGAATCGTTTCAGACGCTTTGCGGGCTGAGTGCAGCGGATGCTTCGCGGGCGGTGGAGGCGTATCGGGTATATTTCCGCGCGCGTGGGATGTTTGAAAACCGCGTCTACGATGGGATCCCCGCCCTGCTGCGGACGATCACCCGCGCAGGGCGAACGCTGGCGCTTGCCACTTCCAAGCCGGAGGTTTTCGCGCGGCAGATTCTCGACCATTTCGGCCTGGCGCAATATTTTGCCGTGCTTGCAGGCGCAACGCTCGACCCGAGCCGGCAGACCAAAGCTGCTGTCTTGGCCCGCGCGCTCTGTCTGCTGGAGGAGGCCGGCCTGCCGGCGGCGGCCGCCCGACCTGTGCTGGTCGGCGACCGGCTGCACGACGTCGAAGGCGCAGCGGCGCACGGCCTGCCCTGTATCGGCGTGCTGTACGGCTACGGCAGCGAGGAAGAGCTGCGCCAGGTGGGCGCGCGGGCGATCGCGCCGACGGTGGAGGAGCTTGCTGCGCTGCTGCTGGGCTGATCCGGACCGTTTTTTTTGCGCGCAGCGGCTGCCAGGCGGGGATGACGGGTAGGTTGCTTCCAGAGTCGGACCCTTTCCGCATGTAGCGCCCGACGGCAGGGGCTTGCGAACGCCTCACCCTGCCCGCGGCTGACCGGAAAAGTTAGCCTTCGGACAAAATTGCCGGTTCCCTTGGCCGTTCAGCCAACTGCGTGGAACCCGGCGCATACCCGGGTCAAATGGCCGGCGCACTTGGCGATCGCCGCTCCGTTGCAATGCGCTCCGCGCTGGCAGCCGGATCCGGCAGGAGGACGGTCTGCGGGCATGCCTCGAAATAAGCAAAGAATACGGTGGCTAGATGCGCTCTAGCCGCCGTATTCTTTTTAGGGGGATTGGACGCAGGTCCGGAGACGGCGTGTGTGCATTGTATGTTTCTATTTTCTCTGGTTGATTGATGCTTTGGCGTTATACGGCGTCGTGGGAGATAAAGGGTGTTTCAGAGCCGTTGATCCACCAGGAATATAGTGCGTTCGGGTTTTCGTCACGGAAATTAAAGTAGATATAGGCGCTGCCGTTAGTACAAAAACAAAACGTTTTATACAGACCGCCCCTTCTCGTCGGTCGGCTGCGCCGCGAAGGGGACCGGGCTTGAGGCCCATAGGGAATCGGCACTGCTGTGAGGTTGGCGGAGATGCGCAATAAAACGGCGAGAAATGCACAATGTGAAAAACTTGCGAATCTTTGCTGAATCAGATATAATAACGTCAGTGTAATCGGCAAAGCGTCACGGAAAAGCCGCCAACAAACTGGGGTGGCTCGGCGGCGTTTTGCGGTTTTTATGTACGGCGGGATGCGTGAAATCTTGATGGTCGGCCGGGGGGAATGCCGCCCGGCGAGCAGCCTGCGGCGTTTAGCACGCCGGCGGCTATGTCTGTCGCGCCGACAGGATGCGGCAGGCTTCTATCGCCGGCTTGACCCAATGGGACTTATCCGCCAGGGCCCGCGGCTGCAATTGGCCGCGGGCCCTGGCGGGTATCAACAAAACAGGAGGTCATAACCATGAAAGTTGTCATTCTGGCCGGCGGGTTCGGGACCCGCATCTCGGAAGAGAGCCATCTCAAGCCCAAGCCGCTGATCGAGATCGGCGAGCAACCTATCCTCTGGCATATCATGAAGCTGTATTCGCATTACGGCTTCCATGAATTTGTCATCTGTTTGGGCTACAAGGCCTACCTGATCAAGGAATATTTCGCGGATTATTTCCTGCATACATCCGACGTCACCTTCGATCTTGCGAAGAATGCGATGACGGTGCACAACAATTTTTCCGAACCGTGGAAAGTCACGCTCATCGACACGGGGCTGAACACCATGACCGGCGGCCGCGTCAAGCGCATCCAGCCGTATATCGGGGACGAGCCGTTCCTGCTGACCTATGGCGACGGGGTGTCGGACGTCGATATCCTCAAGCTGGTGGAGTTCCACCGCGCCCACGGCAAGATCGCGACCATGACGGCCGTGCAGCCGGAAGGCCGCTTCGGCGTGCTCGACCTCGAGGGGCACACGATCCGCGCGTTCCGCGAGAAGGCAAAGAGCGACAGCGGCTGGATCAACGGCGGCTTCATGGTGCTCGAGCCGGCGATCTTTGATTACATCGAGGGCGACAGCACCGTGCTCGAGCGGGAGCCGCTGGAAACCATAGCAGCGCAGGGCCAGCTGCAGGCTTATAAGCACGAGGGCTTCTGGCAATGCATGGACACCCAGCGGGACAAGCAGCTGCTGGAGAAGCTGTGGGCGTCCGGGGAAGCGCCGTGGAAAGTGTGGTGACGGGCATGGATAAAGCTTTTTGGCAGGGCAAGAAGGTGTTCCTCACCGGGCACACGGGGTTCAAAGGCGCCTGGCTGTGCCGGCTGCTGCTGCATCTCGGGGCTGACGTGACGGGCTATGCGCTCGCGCCCGCGCTGGAACAGAAGCTCTTCGCGCTCGCAGGCGTGGACGGCCGGGTGCGCTCCTGTTTCGCCGACATCCGCGACTTTGACGCGCTGCAGGCGGCGTTCCGTGCGGCGCAGCCGGAGATTGTGCTGCATCTCGCGGCGCAGCCCATCGTGCGCGAGAGCTATCGCGCCCCGCGCTACACGTTCGAGACCAACGTCATGGGCACGGTCAACCTGCTCGAATGCATCCGCACCTCCGATTGCGTGCGTTCGTTTCTCAACGTGACCACCGATAAGGTTTATAAAAACAACGAGTGGGTCTGGGGGTACCGGGAGGACGAGCCGCTCGACGGCTTTGATCCGTATTCCAACTCCAAATCCTGCTCCGAGCTGGTTACCCACAGCTATAAGGATTCCTTCTTTGCCGACGGGCGTGTCGCCATCTCGACCGCCCGGGCGGGCAACGTGCTCGGCGGCGGGGACTTTTCCCCCGACCGCATCATTCCCGACTGCGTGCGCGCCGCGATGCAGGGCCAGCCGGTGCGCATCCGCAACCCGCACTCCACCCGGCCTTATCAGCATGTGCTCGATCCGCTGTACGCCTACCTCATGATCGCGCAGGCGCAGTGCGAGGACGGGCGCTATGCGGGATATTATAACGTCGGCCCGGACGAGCGCGACTGCGTGACGACCGGGGCGCTCGCGGCGCTGTTCTGCGAGGCCTGGGGCGAGGGGATGCGGTGCGAAGTGGGCGAGGCCGGCGGCCCGCATGAGGCGAATTTCCTCAAGCTCGACTGCTCGCGGCTCAAGGCCGTTTTCGGCTGGCACAGCCGCTGGGGAATCGGTACGACGATCGAGAAAACGGTCGAATGGACCAAAACCTGGCGGGCCGGCGGCGATGTGCCGGGTTGCATGGATCGGCAAATTGAAGAATTTTTAGGAGAAGATGCATAATGGCAGATAACAATGCAAAGCAGCAGGCCCGGGCGGAGATCCTCCGGCTTGTGGCCGAATATTGCGACACCTATCACAACACGGACCGGGAATTCACCGAGGGCCAGCGCATCCCGTATGCGTCGCGCGTCTATGACAGCGAGGAGATGGTCAACCTCGTCGACAGCGCGCTGGAATTCTGGCTGACCTCCGGGCGGTATACCGAGCAGTTCGAGCGCTCGCTGGGGCAGTTCCTCGGCGTGCCGTACTGCGCGCTGGTCAATTCCGGCTCTTCGGCGAACCTGCTGGCCTTTATGGCGCTCACTTCGCCGCTGCTCGGCGAGCGGCGCGTGCTGCCGGGGGACGAGGTCATCACGGTGGCCTGCGGGTTCCCGACGACGGTCGCGCCTATCCTGCAATACGGCGCAGTGCCGGTGTTTATCGACGTGACGCTCCCGCAGTATAACGCCGACGTGACGCAGCTGGAAGCCGCCCTGTCGGACAAGACCCGCGCCGTGATGATGGCGCATACGCTGGGCAATCCCTTCGATCTCAAGGCGGTCAAGGATTTCTGCGACAAGCACGGCCTGTGGCTCATCGAGGACAACTGCGACGCGCTGGGCTCGCAGTATACCCTCGACGGCGAGACGAAATACACCGGCACCATCGGCGACATCGGCACTTCCAGCTTCTACCCGCCGCATCACATGACGATGGGCGAGGGCGGCGCGGTTTACACCAAAGATCCGCTGCTCAGCCGGATCGTCCGTTCGCTGCGCGACTGGGGGCGCGACTGCGTCTGCCCGCCGGGGCAGGATAATTTCTGCCGGCACCGGTTTGATAACCAGTATGGCGAGCTGCCCCGCGGTTACGATCACAAATATGTCTATTCGCATTTCGGCTATAACCTCAAGGTCACCGATATGCAGGCTGCCGTCGGCTGCGCCCAGCTGAAAAAGATGCCGGGCTTCATCGAGCGCCGCCGCCATAATTTCGACCGGCTCAAGGCAGCGCTGCAGCCCGCGGCCGACCGCCTGCTGCTGCCGGAGCCCTGCCCGAATTCCCGCCCCAGCTGGTTCGGCTTCCTCCTCACCTGCCAGCCCGGCGTCGACCGCAACGCGCTGGTGCGCGCCGTCGAGGACAAGGGCGTGCAGACGCGCATGCTCTTCGCCGGCAACCTCACCAAGCATCCCTGCTTCGACGAGCTGCGCCGCACGGGCGAGGGCTACCGCATCGTGGGCTCGCTGGAGAATACCGACCGCATCATGAACGACACCTTCTGGGTCGGCGTTTATCCCGGCATGACCGACGCGCACATCGATTATATGGCCAAGACCATTCTGGAAGCGGTGATGTCGTGAGCGTGCTGTCCAAGCTGAAAGGGGCTTCGCGGCAGGAGCTGTGGGGCCTGTGCAAGCAGTTTATCAAGTTCGGGCTGGTGGGCGTGTCCAACACGGCCATCTCCCTGGGAATTTACTATTTGTTCCTGTGGATCAACGACGCGTGGTATATCGTCGGGCATATGCTGGGCTTTATTGTCAGCGTGCTCAACGCCTATTACTGGAACCACAAATACGTCTTTGACCGGCGCGGGCCAGGGCATACCCGCCGCCTGGTCAAGACCTTCGTGTCCTATGGCCTGACGTTCCTGCTGAGCACGGGGCTGGTGTTCGCGATGGTGGAGTGGCTCGGTATCCCCAAGGCCATCCCGCCCATCATCAGCCTGCTGGTGACCATCCCGCTCAATTTCCTGCTCAACAAATTCTGGACGTTCCGATAAGGAGGCGCGCACGTTGAAGGTCAGCGATTATATTGTTTCGTTCCTGGCCGACCGGGGGGTTACAGATGCGTTCGGCTACCCCGGCGGCATGGTGACGCACCTGATGGATTCCTTCGATCGGCAGCGCGGCCGCATCCGCGCGCACGTCTGCTATCATGAGCAGGGCGCGGCCTTCGCGGCCTGCGGCTATGCGGCGGCCTCCGGCCGGCCGGGCGTGGCCTATGCCACCAGCGGCCCCGGCGCGACCAACCTCATGACCGGCATCGCCGACGCCTATTTTGACTCCCTTCCCTGCCTTTTCCTCACCGGCCAGGTCAACACCTACGAGAGCAAAGGGACATTGCCGGTGCGGCAGAAGGGCTTCCAGGAGATGGACGTCGTGACGGCGGTGCGTTCCTATACCAAATACGCCGCGTGCGTCACGGATCCTGCGCACATCCGCTTCGAGCTGGAAAAGGCCTGGGCGCTCTGCCTCGCGGGCCGGCCCGGCCCCGTGCTGCTCGACCTGCCGATGAATGTCCAGCGCCAGGAGATCGATCCCGCCGCGCTGGAGGGCTTCCCCGCGCCGTCGGCGCCGCCGGCGCCCGACGTGGCGTTCGTCCTGGAGGCGCTGCGCTCTGCCGCGCGTCCCTGCCTGCTGGTGGGCGCGGGGGTGAAGGGCGCGGGCATGACGGAGACGATGCGCGCGCTCGCGGCTGCGCTGCCGGTTCCCGTCGTGACGAGCATGCTGGCCGTCGATGTGCTGCCGGCGGCCGCGCCGCGGTGTTATGGCTTCGTCGGCGCGTACGGCGACCGGACGGCGAATTTTGTGCTGGCGAAAAGCGACCTGATCGTCTCGCTGGGCAGCCGGCTGGACGTGCGGCAGATCGGCGGCAAAAAGGAAAATTTCGCGCCCGGCGCGCGGCTGATCCGCTTCGACATCGACGCAGACGAGCTGCATAACCGCATCAAGCCGGACGAGACGGCGGTCTGCGCGGATCTGCGGGATGTGCTGCCGCGGCTGCTCGCGGCGGCGAGGACGGCGCCGCTGGAGGAGAAGCGGGACTGGATCGCGGTGTGCGAGGAGATCCGCTCGGCGCTGGCGGGCTATGATGACAAAGCGCCCAACCGCATGCTCGCGGCAGTCAGCCGCCTGATCCCCGACGGCGCGGTCATCACCACCGACGTGGGGCAGAACCAGGTCTGGGCTGCGCAGTCGTTCGCGGTCAAGCCGGGACAGACGATGCTTTTCTCCGGCGGCCACGGCGCGATGGGGTTCGCGCTGCCCGCGGCGATCGGCGCGCACTATGCGACGGGCCGCCCCGTCGTGTGCCTGACGGGGGACGGCGGCCTGCAGATGAATTTGCAGGAGCTGCAGCTGCTGCGCCGCGAGTCGCTGCCGGTCAAGGTGGTGCTGTTTAATAACGAAGCGCTCGGCATGATCCGGCATTTTCAGGAAATGTATTTCGATTCGCATTATGTGCAGACGGCGGCGGCCGGCGGTTACACGACCCCTTCGTTTGCCAAGCTCGCCGCGGCCTATGCGCTGCCGTACGCGCGCGCGGAGGGAGAAGCGGGTCTGCAGGCGGAATTTTTCCGCGCGCCGGGCCCGGCGTTCCTCGAGGTGGCGCTGCAGGGGGACACCTATGTTTTCCCCAAGCTCGCGATGGGCAAGCCCAACCAGGATCAGGAGCCCCCGATCGACCGGGCGCTTTATGACCGGCTGATGGCGCTGTGACGGCGCGCGAAGGAGACGAGACGGCAACCATGAAACAGGTGATCATCACAGGCGGCACGAGCTTCCTCGGACTGCCGCTTGTCCGGCGGCTGCGGGAAGCGGGCGTGCGGGTCGACGCCGTAGTGCGCCCGGATTCGCCCCGAAGAGACGCGGCGCAAGCCGCGGGCGCCCATATTCTGCCCTTCGCCCTGTCGGAGATCGACCGGCTGCGGGCGCTGGGATCGGTGGAGGACGGCGTGTTCTACCACCTGGCCTGGGACGGTGTGCGCGGCGCGGTGCGCCAGGACGAAGCGCGGCAGCAGGCCAATGTCGACGCTGCCCTGCGCGCCTTGCGCGTCTGCGCCGATCTTGGCGTGCGCGCGTTTGTCTGCGCGGGCTCGCAGGCCGAATACGGCCGCACGACAGGCCCTATCATAGAAGGGGAGAGCCGCGAAGCGCCCGACACGGCCTATGGCCGGGCCAAGCTGCGGCTGTGCCGGGAGGCGGCGGACTTCTGCCGTGCGCGCGGCATCCGGTTCGTGTGGGCGCGTGTGTTCAGCGTTTATGGCCCGGGCGATTTCGAGGGCAGCCTCGTGATGAGCGCGTTGCGGCGCATGTTGGCCGACGAGCCGGTCGCGCTGACCGACTGTACGCAGCGTTGGGATTTCCTGCATGTGCGCGACGCGGCGGCTGCGCTGCATCGATTGGGCGAGCGGGAGGACGCCGCGGGCTTGTTTCATGTGGCGTCGGGAGAGTCCCGTCCGCTGCGGGCGTTCGTCGAGGAGATGCGCGCGGTCAGCGGTTCGCACAGCCGGCTGTGCTTCGGGGAGATCCCGCAGCCGCCGGGCGGCCCCGTCAGCCTCGAGACGCAGCCGCGCCGCCTGCGCGCGCTGGGCTGGCGGCCGCAGGTGCCGTTTGCCGACGGGATCGCCGAAACGGCGGAAAGCATACGGGAGGACGTCAAATGGACAAAACAATCAGTATTTTGATTCCGACTTATAACGAACAGGAAAACGTTGAACCGCTGACGAAGGCTATTCTCGACGTGTTCGCCAAGGAGCTGCCGGCGTACCGGTACGAAATCGTTTTTATCGACAACTGCTCCACCGACGAGACGCGGCCGATCCTCACACGCCTGTGCGCCGAGAATCCGAATATCAAGGCCATCTTCAACGCCAAAAATTTCGGGCAGTTCAACTCCCCCTATTACGGCCTGTGCCAGACGACGGGCGACGCAACGATCCTGCTGTGCGCCGATTTTCAGGACCCGGTCGAGATGATTCCCCAGTTCGTGCATGAATGGGAGCAGGGCTATAAAATCGTCTGCGGCATCAAGGCGACCAGCCGGGAAAATAAATTCGTTCGCTTGCTGCGCACCTGCTATTACAAGCTCATCCGGAAGATGTCTTCCGTCGAGCAGATCGAGCATTTCACGGGCTTTGGCCTGTATGACCGGTCGTTCATCGACGTGCTGCGCCAGCTCGACGACCCGACCCCCTTCCTGCGCGGCATCGTGGCCGAGCTGGGTTATAAGCGCAAGGACATCCCCTATGAGCAGCAGCGGCGCCGCGCCGGCAAGACCAAAAACAACTGGTACAGCCTTTACGATGCGGCGATGCTCAGCTTCACGTCCTATACCAAGATCGGGCTGCGCATCGCGACCATCGTCGGATTCGTGCTGTCGCTGCTGAGCCTGCTGATCGCTCTGGTGTATCTCATCCTCAAGCTGGTGTTCTGGGACACCTTCGCCGCCGGCACGATGCCCATCCTGCTGGGGGTGTTCGTGTTTTCCTCTGTGCAGCTGTTTTTCATCGGGCTGCTGGGGGAATATGTCATGAGCATCAACGCGCGGGTTATCCACCGGCCGCTCGTGATCGAGGAAACGCGCCTGAATTTTGACAAGCCGGACAAATCTGCCGATCGATAAGATTCCCCCCAGCGGACAAGCGCTTTTGCCGCCCGCCAAATTTTTTGCCAAAGCCGCGCCCCGGATGGTTTCCGCCGTCAGGGGCGCGGTTTATTTTTGAAGCGGTGGATTTGGGCTAAAAATTGGAGAAATATTGAAAAAAAGAAAAAGGTTGCTAAAAAAGGAAACATATGGTATAATCCATTTACCAATTTGTCAAAGGGGTTGACAAAGGTGCGGGGGCGCGGCATAATGACAGACAGACAGACAGACAGACAGACAGACAGACAGACAGACAGACAGACAGACAGACAGACAGGTAAAGTCTGTCTTTTTGTACATACAGTAATAGATCACGAAGAACAATTAAAATTGGCTGTATCCGCTATGCATATGCATGGCGGATACAGCCAATTTTATATATAAGCAGGCAGCAGGAAAATTTTAGATGAAAGGATGTTGGCTATGAAAACAGGAAATTGGCAAAAAGGACTGGCAATGCTGCTCGGACTTGCGCTGGGCGCGGGGCTGGCCGGCGGAAGTGTCTTTGCGCAGGGGACGGAAGCCGGCCGGTCGGCGGGCAACGTCGTGTATATCAGCGACGCGGGTGCAGACACCAACGACGGCGCTACTGCACAGACGTCGGTGCAGACCTGGACGAGGGCCTATGAATTGCTGCAGGATGGCGGCACCATCGTGGTGGCCGGCGACAGCACCGTGCCGGACAGCACGCAGCCGCTGCCGGCGAAAACGGCGACCATTACGGGCGCCTATGATGGCAACGATTACGAGGCGCGGCTGTTGCCCGGCACGGATATGTTCGTCGGGCTTTCCTTTGGCGCGGACACGCTGCTGGATCATTTGACCATCGATTGCAGTGGAAATGAAAAGCAAGACTGCGCCTTTCAGCTCTATGCCAACGGACAGGATCTCACGATAGGGGAGAATGTGGAGACCATTCCCTATCCCAACGACACGGTGTCGCCCTATCCCTGCGTGACGGCGGGCGGGACAAACCTCGCGCCGGAGGCGACTGAATGCGGGACGATCGTTATCCGGAGCGGGCATTATTCTGAGATCATCCCCAA
The DNA here is from genome assembly GCA_904420005.1 of Candidatus Tabaqchalia intestinavium. Taxonomy (GTDB): domain Bacteria; phylum Bacillota; class Clostridia; order Oscillospirales; family CAJFTT01; genus Tabaqchalia; species Tabaqchalia intestinavium. The sequence continues at coordinate 31,620 of CAJFTT010000052.1, forward strand.
TGGCTGGTATAACGAGTCAGGTGCGGGGGCGGAAATCTATCTCTCCGGCGGGGTGACGGTGGATTACCTCAACTATACCGGAGAGAGCACCGAGGCGCAGTTCTATGTGACGGACGGCTCCGAGGAAAATCCGACGGTGATCCTGGAGATGGACAATTGGGCCACGATCAAGCAGCTGACCGTGCAGCAGGGCGGCTATCTGCAGCTCGCGGGAGACGGCGCGATCCGGGAGGGCGCGATCACGAACCTGGCGGTGGAAGCGGGCGGTACCCTTGCGCTGGAGGGGTCGCTCACGGAAGCGGTCACGGGGGATTTTTCCGGCGGCGGTACGCTGCGCCTGCCTTCCGGTGAAAGGGTGCATATCCCCGGCGCCATCACGGGCGACACTGCGCTGTCGCTTCTGCCCGGAGACGGCACAGGGGAGGGCTTCCTTGACGGCCTGGCGCTGGGCACCTATATCACCGGCGGGGAAGCCAGCACAGCGGATTTTACGTTGCAAAACGAGGTCGGCGCGACAATTGTGCGCGTCTCTGACGGCGACGGGACGAAATGGGATCTTGTGCCAGCCTTTACCGTCACCTATACCGACGGTGTGGAAGGGGAGGAAATCTTTGCCGACCAGGTGATCTCCCGCCTGCCCGCTGGAACCCAAACGCCGGCTTTTGACGGGGCGCCTGTCCGGCCGGGATATCGCTTTACCGGTTGGTCGCCGGCACCGGCCGCGACAGTGACGGCTGACGTCGTCTACACTGCGCAGTGGGAGCATGTGCATGCTTGGTCGGAGGACTGGAGCAGCGATGAACAGCAGCATTGGCATGGATGCGAATATTGCCAGGAAAAAGACGCCGTCGCAGCGCATGCGTTTGGCGAATGGAAAGTGACGAAAGAGCCGACCGCGACGGAAAAAGGTCTGCGGGAAAGAAGTTGTTCGGTCTGTGGCTACAGCCAGACGGAAGAGATGGATCAGGTGGCCGAGGTGCCGGGAACAGGAGCCGATGTGCCCGCTGCGCTGTATTTCCTGCCCGTAGTTGGGCTGGCGGTCCTGGCGCTTTCCCGGCGCAAAGGGATGCCCGGAGATCGGTAATCCCAACGGCGGCACGCCCAGACACGCGATGAAGTTTTTTGTAAATAACCGTTTTCCGGTCCGTCAGAACGGCGGTTACCGGTGAGAAAAATGCGCCCCGGATGGCTTTCGCCGCCGGGGCGCGGCTTTTTGGCGCCGAGGTTTGGGCTGGCGGGCGCGGGAAGGAAAAATCTCCATGGGAGAAAACCTGATTTTATATAGCGAAGCGAATGCCTAGCCATTTCGCGATTGGAGTTCGCGTGCCGCTTTCCTCCGAGAAAACGCCGTTGGAGCTGGTGGAAATTTCCATACGCCGGGCCGCGACGGCCGCCGCAACGAGCCGGCGGCGCCGATAAGAATGCGCAAACGGTGGGGGCACCCGCGGCCGGCAAGACGCGCCCGGCGGCTGGAATGGACGTAGGAGGCGCTTTTGCACCGGGTGGGCGGTCCACAGCCGTGCTGCGGCTTTGTCTGCGCCGCTTTGCTTCCGTTGCGCGGCTCCGGCGTTTTTGAGCGAAAATGGGCGGCTGCCTGTTGAAAATAAAAAATGAGATTTTCTTTGCGCATGGAGGGCATAGGGATATTTTTGGGACAGCGGATGTTGTATAATAAAACTATCGTCCCGCGGCGCGGGGGAGGGAAGGGCTTCCCGGAGATGTCCGGGGAGGATGCTATCGTCCCGCGGCGTGGGAAGGGGAAAAGGAGGCGCGGAACAATGGACCTGTTTGATAAGCTGACGATCCTGGCGGATTCGGCGAAATACGACGTGGCATGCACGAGCAGCGGCTCCGACCGGCGCGGCGCGCGCGGCCGGCTCGGCAATACGGTCGGCTGTGGGATCTGCCACACGTTTGCCGCCGACGGGCGGTGCGTGTCGCTGCTCAAGGTGCTGCTGTCCAACGCCTGCGTCTATCAGTGCGCTTATTGCGTCAATCGCGCGGGCAACGACGTGCCGCGCGCCACCTTCACGCCGCGCGAGCTGTGTGAGCTGACGATGCAGTTTTACCGCCGCAACTATATCGAAGGGCTGTTTCTCAGCTCGGCCGTGCTGCGCGATCCCGATTACACCTGCGAGCGCATGATCGAGACGCTGCGCCTGCTGCGCGAGGAATACGGGTTTCACGGCTATGTGCATGCCAAGGCTATCCCGGGCGCGGACCCGGCGCTCACGCTGCGGCTGGGGCAGCTGGCCGACCGCATGAGCGTCAATATCGAGCTGCCCAGCGAGCAGAGCCTCACGCGCCTCGCCCCGCAGAAGACCAAGGCTTCGATCCTGCGTCCCATGGGACTCATCCGCGACCGCGCCGAAGAGGCCCGGCAGGAGCTCGCGCTCTACCGGCACGCCCCGCGCTTCGCGCCCGCGGGACAGAGCACGCAGATGATCGTCGGCGCGACGGGCGAGACGGACTATAAAATCCTCACGCTCACCGCCGCGCTGTACCGGAAATTCCGGCTGCGCCGCGTGTTTTATTCGGCCTACGTCCCCGTGGCGGACAGCCCCCTGCTGCCCGCCCCTGCCGGCTTCAAGCCTCCGCTGCTGCGCGAGCACCGGCTTTACCAGGCCGACTGGCTGCTGCGGTTTTACGGCTTCTCCGCCGAGGAGCTGCTCGACGAGGCGCACCCCAATTTCAACCCTGTGCTCGACCCGAAATGCAACTGGGCGGTCAACCATATGGAGCTGTTCCCGGTCGAGGTCAACACCGCCCCGCGCGAAATGCTGCTGCGCGTGCCGGGGATCGGGGTGAAGAGCGCCGACCGGATCCTGATCGCGCGCCGTACGGGGAAGCTGGACTTCGCGGCGCTCAAAAAGATCGGCGTCGTGCTCAAGCGGGCGCAATATTTCCTGCTGTGCAACGGCAAAATGGCCGAAGGGCTGCGCATTTCTTCTGACGGCGTGCTGCGCGCGCTGGTCAGCGAACGGTGCCAGGAGATGCTGCCTGAGGCGCAGCCGGAGCAGCTTTCGCTGTTCCCGGAGCGCGTGACGAGGGAGGATGTGCTGCAATGCCTGACCGGTCAGATGTGATGTATCTTTATGACGGATCGCTCGAAGGGCTGCTGTGTTGCGTGTTTGAGAGCTTCCGCCGCCGGGAGCTGCCGTTTTGCGTGCAGTCGGCCGATGCGCCGCAGCTGTCCCTGTGCCCTGTGCGCGCGATCGAGACCGATCTCTCGCATGCCGCCCGCGTGCGCCGGGGCCTGCGCCGAACAGCCTCCGACGGCGCATGGGAGCTGTTCGAGCTGGGATATTACACCTGCCACCCGCAGCGCGAACTGCTGGCGCTGGACTTTGTGCATCTGGCGATGCGCCATGGTCCTGCGGTGCTGTCCATGCTGGCTGACGACACGGTCGCGGCGCTGACGAAGGCGACGCGGCAGCTGTGCCATGAGGCGCACCAGTATCAGGGCTTCGTGCGCTTTTCTGACAGCGGCGGCGTGCTGACGGCCGTCATCGAGCCGAAGAATTTCGTCCTGCCGCTGCTCGCGCCGCATTTCTGCGACCGTTATCAAAACGACACGTTTGCCATTTATGACAAGACGCATGGCATGCTGCTGGCTTACGCGCGCGGGCAGCACGCCATCCTGCCGGTCGAGGGCTTTGACGCGCCGGCGGCCGACGAGGAGGAGCTGCGCTGGCGCGCGCTGTGGAAGAGCTTTTATAACGCCATCGCCATCGACGAGCGGTACAACCCCACCTGCCGGCGCAGCCTGATGCAGAAACGCTATTGGCGGCACCTGACGGAGCTGGATCCGCAGGTGCCCACCCGCCGGGCGTCGATCGAGGAGCGGCTGCGCGCGGGGGAGAGGGTGGCGGTGCCCGACCGGCTGCGCGGCTATTCGCCCGAGCAGCTGCGGCAGGCGCTCGCGGGCGACCCGCTGCGCGCCCTCTACGAGCCGAAAGGGGAGAAGGACGAGCCGCAATAAAGCCGCGCGCGTTGCTCGATCGATGCAATTTACGCCTTCTTTATTTGCGAAAACAGGTAGATTGCGTTTTTGAAAAATTCCATTTTTTCGTTCAAAAGCCCCCTGCGTAAGCGCACAAACGGCAGTGAAAACGCCCGTGCAGAGAGAAAATTTCTCCCTGCACGGGCGTTCCTTTTCCGCCGTCAAAGGCCGAACAGCTCCACGTACAGACGGGAATAATGATCGCGCAGATATTCCGCGGCGCTCTGCCCCAGGAACGGCTGGCTGTCCTCGCCGTCCGTCAGCGGGATACGCACCAGCACCGTCGTGCCGCGGTCCTCGCTGCTCTGCAGCAGGAGGCTGCCGCCGTGCCGCTCGACGATCAGCTTGGCCAGCGGCATGCCCAGCCCGGCGCCCCGCTCCTCCGTGTCGCCCGGCGCATAGGAAAAGAACGGGCGGAACACATAGGGGAACGCCTCCATCGGAATGCCGCGCCCGTTGTCGGAGATGACGATCTGCACGTCCGTTTCCGTCAGGGAGATCACCACGCGGATGGGCGAGCGGCGGGGGCTGTACCGGCAGGCGTTGGCCAGCAGGCACAGCAGCGCGCAGGCGAGCTTGTCCGGGTCGAAGGCGCACACCCGCTGCGTACCGGGCGGGATTTTGTAGGAAATGTCCAGCGGATGGGACTCCAGCAACAAACGGGCCGCCTCGAACAGCTGCTGCAAAAATTCCAGGATATCGCCCTGCCGCATCGACAGCTCCCCGTCGGACGACAGGCTCGTGAAGGACTGCACATGGTTGGAGGTGCGCATCAGCTGGTAACAGCTGCTTGCGATGGAATCGATGCAGTGCTCCGCTTTCTCGCTCAGCTCGCCCACCGCGCCGCTCTGCAGCAGCTCGATGTTGGAAAAAATCATCGAGACCGCGCTGCGCACGTGCGGGGCGAAATTGCGGGAGAGATACTGTGACTCCTCCTCCAGAATGTCCAGTCGGGGATTGTATTCCATTGTATAGGCAAAAACCAGCGCCCCGGAAAAGGGCGCGCTGCCCTGCGGCAGCGGGGTGAAGCTCAGCTTGAGACGGGGATAGGCCCCCTGTACGGGCATAAGTGTCACGGGATGGCCGTTGCGAAGGCCGTTTTTGACCTGGATGAGCTCTTCATCGGTCAGCATTTCCAGCAGACCGCGCTGCGTATAAAGGAGAGGAAACGCAGCGGTTGCGCTTGGGTTTCTCCAGGTGATCTGAAGCGAATCATCTGCAAGCCCGACGGGCGTCGGAACCGACGCGTATTGCTCCGCCAGGCGTTCTTTCCATTCCATGGTGTCACCTCTTTCTCAAGAGCGCAAAGACCGCGCCCGGTGATGTGAATGGTGCTATCTAACATGTTATCATTTTTTTTCCGATATGTCAAAACCGTATTTTAATTTATGGTGAATTTTGCTCAAACACCTTGATAATTTTGCCCGAAGGGTGTAAAATAATTCCGGTTGCAAAAATATTGAATCGGAGGTAAAAGAGTATGGGTATCAAAATCGGTATCAACGGTTTCGGCCGGATCGGCCGCCTGGTGTTCCGCGCCGCGATGGCGCAGCCGGACGTGTTCGACGTCGTTGGCATCAACGACCCGTTCATCGATCTGGATTACATGGTGTATATGGTGAGATACGACACCATTCACGGCAAGTTTGACGGCGACGTTTGCGCCAAGGACGGCAAGCTGGTTGTCAACGGCCATGCGATCACCGTGTTCGCGGAGAAGAATCCTGCGGACATCAAGTGGGGCGAAGTCGGCGCGGATTACGTCGTCGAGTCCACCGGTGTGTTCACCACGACCGAGAAGGCCAGCGCGCATATCGCTGCCGGCGCGAAGAAGGTCGTCATCAGCGCGCCCGCGAAGGATAAGGATACCCCGACGTTCGTTTGCGGCGTCAACCTCGACAAGTATACCAAGGACATGAAGGTCGTCTCCAACGCGTCCTGCACCACCAACTGCCTGGCGCCGCTTGCCAAGGTTGTGCATGACAAGTTCGGCATTGTCGAAGGCCTCATGACCACCGTTCATTCCACCACCGCTACGCAGAAGACCGTCGACGGTCCTTCCTCGAAGGACTGGAGAGGCGGCCGTGCGGCGGCCGGCAACATCATCCCCTCCTCCACCGGCGCCGCCAAGGCTTGCGCGCTGGTTATCCCGGAGCTGAAGGGCAAGCTGACCGGCATGTCGTTCCGTGTGCCGACGCTGGACGTGTCCGTGGTTGACCTGACGGTCCGCCTGGAGAAGTCCACGACCTACGAAGAGATCTGCGCGGCCATCAAGGAAGCTTCTGAGACCACGATGAAGGGCATCCTGGGCTACACCGACGAGCTGGTCGTTTCCTCCGATTTCTATACGGATTCCAGAACTTCCATCTTTGATGAGAAGGCTGGTATCATGCTCAACCCGAACTTTGTCAAGCTGGTTTCCTGGTACGACAATGAGTGGGGTTATTCCAACAAGGTCCTGATGCTGATCCAGCATATGGCCAAGGTGGATGCGGAATAAGGTAGGTCCCAAAGGCGGGGCGCTGCGTGAGCGGCGCCCCGTTTTTCGTCAGAAAAGGGTGGATTTTGCTGCGGGAAATATGCCCGCGGTGGAGAAGGGACGATGCGCCCGGCGGCTGGAACGGACGCAGGCGGCGCTCTCGTACTCGGCGGACGTCGGTCCGCTGTTCTGCTGCAACCCTGTTCATGCCCGTTCCCTCCCGCCGCTCGGGCAGAGGCGTCTTCCGGGAGAAAAGCCGGTGCCGGCCGATGGATTGATTTTATTTGCCGGGAGCGGAAAAAGTGCTTGACAAAGCCACCAGAAACTGGCAGAATTTTTAATAGGACAAACCTCGAGGACAAACCTCGAGGACAAACCTCGAGGACAAACCTCGAGGACAAACCTCGAGGACAAACCTCGAGGA
>CAJFTT010000053.1 GCA_904420005.1 Candidatus Tabaqchalia intestinavium
CGGGCTGCCGCCCGCCGAGCTCGAGAACGCCGCATGCGGCCATTTCAGTCGCCGCCGGGCGCATTGCCCTTTGTCCACCGAGGGTATTCTTAATAAAAATCCGCACGGTGGCCCAATTGCTTCACGACACGACGAGATCGGCCAGCGTCAGAGGGATCATTTTCTGCAGATCCTGCACGGACATTTCCACCTGAAAACCAATTTTCCCGGCGGAGAAAAGGATCGTGTCGAAAGACAGCGCGCTCTCGTGCACCGCCGTGGGGAAAAGCTTTTTCATGCCGATGGGCGAACAGCCGCCATGGATATACCCCGTCGTTTTGAGCAGATCTTTGGATTTGATCATTTCGATGGATTTTTCCTTTGCGACGGCCGCCGCCTTCTTGAGGTCAAGCTCGCGATTGACCGGCACCACAAAGACATAATGCTGGCCCGAGCGCCCGACGGTGACGAGCGTCTTGAACGTGCGGTCGGGATTTTCCCCCAGCGCCTGCACGATCTCCATGCCGCTCACCGCGCCGGAACCGAGGTAACAATGCGCCTTATAAGGGAGCTTGGCCGCGTCGATGAGGCGCATGACATTGGTTTTCTGTTCCGCCATGCCGGAACCCTCCTTTTACTTATTGGGATGCGGCCCCGATGCGGGGCGAGGCGGCCGCGCGGAAGGCGTCCCGCCGTGCAGGGACCTTCGCGGCCCGGCCATTGGCGCCGGCGGTGTCCGCGCCGGCGCGGCAGACAAACAGGGGACGGCCGCCGCTGGCGAAAAGGGCGGCACGGTCAGCTCCTATGCCGGGCCTGCGCATCCGGGATGCAATAGTTTGCAAGGATAGAAAAGGGATGGAAGATAGACCGTACCCGTCGGACCATACCTGCGCTGCGGTCCGCGGCGCAAAACAAAGCGGGAGCTCCGCCGCCTGCCGCGCGGCAGGCGGCGAAAAGGGCGGATCGCGCGGCAGCGAGAGCCAGGCTGCCGATTGCCGCCTCGCAGGACGGCCGAAAGCCGCACCGGGATGTGCAGCCGCGTATGGACAAAGGCCGGCACGATAACACTGTCGGCGGCCCCCAAACGCAGCCGCGCGCAGGGAACCGCTGCGCGCCGCCGGACGGCGGACAAAAAGCTCGTCCGAACGAACTTGCCCGAACCAAAGCCTTCATACGGCCGCCGTTGTGTCTGGATCCCAGTCCTTGCAGACGTCGATCCATCCCGCCGCCCGCGCGGCGGTCTCCAGCTCGGGCAGCGTCAGCTCGATGGCGCTGTTTGCGCTGCCGCAGGCGGGGAAAACCGTCTCGAACCGGCGCAGCGAAACGTCGAGAAACACACGCACGCCAGGCTTGACCGCAAAGGGGCACACGCCGCCCACCGCGTGGCCGACGAGCGCTTCCACCTCCGGCGGCGACGGCATTTTGGCCTTGGTGTGAAACTGCGCCTTGAATTTGGCGTTGTCCACCCGGGCGTCGCCCGCGGCCACGATCAGGATGCATTGCCCCTCCACCAGGAAGGAGAGCGTTTTCGCGATGCGCGCGGGGCTCGTCCCCAGCGCGGCGGCGGCGAGCTCCACCGTGGCGGAGGAAACGGGGAATTCCCGTACCCGTCCGTCCAGCTGATACTGCGCGAGATATTCCCGCACTGCCTCGATTGCCATAGCCTTATCTCCATTTCTGCCAGCCCTGTCCCGGCGTTGATTTTGATGTTGTTGCGCGCCGCGGCTTTTCCCCGCAGCGCTGCGGCAGGAAAAGCGGGGCGCTTCCTCCGAAAAGCAGGCGCCCCGCCGGGGCGCGCCGCCGAACCGGTCCCGGCAGCTTTCGCGCCCCAGGCTGCCGGCGTCAGCGCCCGGCCGCGTGCAGCGCGTCGCAGAAAGCGCGCGCGATCTGGCGGTAGCCTTCGCTGTTGGGGTGCAGCCCGTCGGCGAACCAATCCGGCCGCGGCTGCGTCAGGGCGAACAGGTCGACGACCGGCACGTCCAGCGCGGCGAACGTTTCCCGCTGCATCGGGCAGATGCGGTCGCGCACGATCTCGCCGTTGTCGCCGCCGCGGTGCACTGCCGGAGAGAGCGCGCCGATGACCAGCGGCGCGCAGGGCAGCGCGCGGTAGCGGCCGACCATCGTTTCCAGATCCCGCCGGAAATATTCCGCGAGAAACGGCGCGTCCTCCTCCAGCCGGTCGTTCGTGCCCAGCGAAAAAAGCACGACGTCCGGCCGCCAGGCGAGGCTGGCGGCATATTGCGGCGTGCGTGTATAGGAATACGGACTGCCGCTGATGCGCAGATGCGCGCCGAAGCTGCCGAAGTTGCCGACAAGGTACCATTCCCCCAGCATGTCCTGCAGCTGTGCGGGATAAGGCTGCCCGCAGGCGCCCTCTGTGATGCTGTCGCCGACGCAGGCGACGCGGATGGGATGCTCCATTGCAGATTCCCCTTTCATTCTGGCTTCCCGCTGCGCTCAGCGCGGCAGGTCGGAAAGCATGCGGCGGTATTTCCCGGGTGTGATCCCCTCGTGCCGCTTGAAAAGCTTCGTGAAATAAAACACGTCGTCGATGCCGACCATCTGGGAGATCTCCGCCAGGGAAGCGGGCGAGGAGAGCAGCAGCCGCTTGGCCTCGCGGATGCGGATGTCGAGCAGATAGTCATGCACCGCCATGCCGGTCATTTCCTTGAACAGCACGCCGAAATATTTCGGCGACAGGCCGGTTTTGGCCGCCAGCAGCGGCGTGGTGATGGGCTCGGAAAAATGCGCCTGCATATACCGGATGGCGTCGCTGATGGTCTTTTGCCGGTAATGGTTGCGCACCACGCCTTCGCCCGTCAGCTGCGTGCCCAGCAGCTCGGAAATGATCTGCAAAAACAGCGCCCGCTGCCGCAGCTGGGAACGCAGGTCATGCCGGCAGAAATAGTAGTAAAGCTCCTGGAACAGCGGCGCGATCACGTCGTAATCCAGGTCGCGCAGCAGCGTCGGCAGATAAAAATCCGAAATTTCGTAGGCGGGACGCTGCTTGAGCTGCTCGATGAAAGCGCGCTCCTCGTCGGTGTTGCGCGGGAAGATGTACAGCTGCTCCGCTGTGAAATTGAGCCGTTCATCGATGGGGAACCAGTCGAAATGCACGCAGTGCGCGCGGAAATGCCCGCCCGGCTCCACCTCGAGATGATGCACCACGTTGGGCCGCAGATACAGCAGGTTCGAGCGTGTAAGGTGATATTTTTCCCCGTTGTATTCCGCGATGGCGCTGCCGTCCAGCAGGAAGATGAATTCATGATCGTAGATGATGCGGTCGGCGTAGCACAGCCCTTCCCCGTAGGAAACGTCGTTGACGAACCGAATATACGGCGCGATCTTTCCGATCGCGATCTGATCGTCGCGCATGGCGTGGCCTCCTTATGTCGCGGTCCCGGGGCCCTCGCTGCAGGCGGGGAACCGCGTCTGTTGCTGGTATGGTTCCATTATACAAAGAACAGACAGGTTTTGGCAAGAGGCCGCAAGGAATTTTTTGCGATTTTGTGAAGGCTACAGGGTTGGGTTTTATAAAAATTATGTAACGATGCGGGCCCGCGGGCCGCCGGCCTGCGTATCCGCCGCGCAAAAGAAGCAAAAGTTTTAGCTTTCAAAAATACAAAAAGGGTTCGATCTTCCATTGCCGGCCGGCAATGCGCCTGCGATAATACAAAGCAAGATACGCCCCGGCGTTTCGGGCGCCAGGGCCAAAAATGCGCATGGGAGGCAGGAACAATGGGCAAACACTATCTGCAGGAATTCGCCAACCCGTCGGCCAAGTTCCGCGGCGCGCCGTTCTGGTCATGGAACTGCAAGCTCGACCGCGAAATGATGCTGCGGCAGATCGATTATTTCAGGGAAATGGGCATGGGCGGCTTCACGATGCATTCCCGCACGGGCCTGGATACCGAATATCTGGGCAAGGAATTCATGGAGGTCGTGCGCGCCTGCGTCGACAAGGCCAAGGCGCTGGGGATGGAAGCCTGCCTGTATGACGAGGACCGCTGGCCGTCCGGCTACGCGGGCGGCTTCGTGACGAAGGACGAGCAGTACCGGATGCGGTACCTGGTGTTCTGCCCCTATGCGCCGGGCGAGGACTATCCCGACGTCAATCCCGCCGTCATCGCCACCACGCCGCCGCCCAAGGGCAGCCGCAAGCTGCTCGCGCGCTACGATGTGCGCCTGGAGGACGGGTATCTTGCCGATTACCGTATGCTGCAGGAGGGAGAAACCGGGGAGAACCTCTGGTACGCCTATCTGGAAGTGACGGGCGATAACGCGTGGTTTAATAACCAGTCCTATGTCGATCCGCTCAACAAAAAGGCCATTGAGCGGTTCATCGAGGAGACGCATGAGAAATACAAGGCCGTGGTGGGGGAGGAATTTGGCAAGACCGTGCCCTCCATCTTCACCGACGAGCCGGAGATGAGCCTCAAGACCAATCTGGGCCGCCCGGAGGATCGCGGGCAGTATCCCATCCCCTATACCGACGATTTCGAGCAGGGATTCCAGCAGACCTATGGAGACAGCTTCCTCCGGCATTTGCCGGAGCTTTTCTGGGAGCTGCCGGACGGGCAATATTCCGTACATCGTTACCGCTATATGGACTATCTTTCCGAGCGGTTCGCCTCGGCCTATTCCGACACGCTGGGGCAATGGTGCGAGAAGAACGGCATCGCGCTGACGGGGCATATGCAGGCCGAGGAGACGCTGGGGCAGCAGACGCAGCTGCTGGGCGAAGCCATGCGGCATTACCGCGCGTTCCAGATTCCCGGTATCGATATGCTGTGCGACTGGTGGGCGTTCTCAACGGCCAAGCAGGCCCAGAGCGTCAAGCACCAGATGGGCCGCGAGGAGATGACCAGCGAGCTGTATGGCGTAACCAACTGGGATTTCGATTTCCGCGGGCATAAGCTGCAGGGAGACTGGCAGGCCGCGCTGGGCGTGACGCATCGGGTCCATCATCTGGCGCTCGCGTCCCTCGGCGGGGAGGCCAAGCGCGACTATCCGGCCTCGATTTTCTATCAGTCGCCGTGGTATGCGCAATATAAAACGGTGGAGGAGTATTTCGCGCGGGTCAACACGGCGCTGCGCACCGGCGAGCCGGTCGAGCGTATCGCCGTCGTCCACCCCATCGAGAGCTATTGGCTGCTGCACGGCCCCAACGAGCAGACCGGCCAGCGCCGCGACAAGCTGGAGCGCGAATTCGACCAGATCGTGCATTGGCTGCTGCTGGGGGCGCTGGACTTCGACTTTTTGTGCGAGAGCATCGCGCGCGACCTGCCCACCGCCGTGGAGGGCAGTCACCTGCGCATCGGCCAGATGCAGTATGACGCCGTGGTCGTGCCGGACTGCCTGACGCTGCGCGGCACGACGATGACGCTGCTGGAAGAGTTCCAGGCAGCCGGCGGCAAGGTCATCTTCGCCGGCGGAATCCCGTCTCTGGTGGATGCCGTGCCTTCCGAGCGTCCGCGCCGCCTGGCGGAGAAAGCGGTCTGCGTCAGGTTCGATCAGCTGGAGCTGCTCGACGCGCTCGAGCCGCTGCGTGAGGTGGAGATTCGGGGCGCGTGGGGCGCGCGTTCCGACCGGTATATTTATCAGCTGCGGCGCGACGGGGACAACCGGATCCTGTTCATCGCGCAGGGGCACCGTACGCCCAATCGCGACATTCCGCGCGCCGAGGACGTGTCCGTCGCCGTGCAGGGCCTCTATAGCGTCGAGCTGCTCGACGCCATGACGGGCGCGCGTACCGCGTATCCCGCGACCTATGAAAACGGCAGGACGGTCGTGCGCCGCCGGCTGTATGACCAGGATAGTCTGCTGCTCTACCTCACCGCGCTGCCCGCGGCGCCGGAGGCGACGGCGGCCGCGCCGGAGGAAGCGTGGGACTTTGTGCGCACGCTCAACGAGGTGGAGAGTTTCCGCCTGGAGGAGCCCAATGTGCTGCTGCTGGACCAGGCGGAATATGCGCTTGACGGCGAGCCGCTGCGCGCCGCGGAGGAAGTGCTGCGCGCCGACGACGAAATGCGCCGCCGTCTGGGATACCCGCTGCGGCTGACCGCGCTGGCGCAGCCCTGGACGAAATCCGGCGCCGAGGCGCGCTGCGAGCATACCGTGACGCTGCGGTATACCTTCGAGTCGGAGATCACGGTGGAGGACGCGGCGCTGGCGATCGAGCCGGAGCCGGGCATGCAGGTGCGGCTCAACGGGGCGGCGGTGGATCCCGCGCCGGCGGGCTATTTCATCGATACCAGTATCGCCAGAATCCCCCTGCCGCCGCTGCATCCGGGCGTCAACGAGCTGGTTGTGGAGCTGCCGTTCGGGCGCAAAACGAATATCGAATGGTGCTATATCCTGGGCGATTTCGGCGTGCAGGTGCGCGGCAACCGCGCGGTCATCGTCGGGAAGAACCGCTGGATCGGCTTCAGCGACATCACGGCGCAGGGGATGCCGTTCTACGGCGGCAACCTGACGTATACCTGCGCGCTGGATGTCGAGCAGGCGGGGGATTACGCGCTGGAAATCACGAAATTCCGCGCGCCGCTTCTGCAGGTGCGGGTCGACGGAGGGGAGGCGCACGCCATCGCGTTCTCGCCCTACCGCGCCGAGCTGGGGCATCTTGCCCCGGGGCGGCATGTCGTGGAGATCACGAGCTTCGGCAACCGTTTCAACACGTTCGGCATCCTGCATCACTGCGACGACGGCATCGGCTGGATCGGTCCGGGCGAGTGGCGCTCGACCGGCGTGGGATACAGCTACGAATACCATGTGCGTGACACCGGCATCCTTGTCGCGCCGCGCCTGATGAAACGGCGGGAAAGCGGCCGGTAAACCTGTCGTCTACATAATGGAGACCCCCGTGCCAGAGACGAACGCGTTCGTCTCTGGCACGGGGGTTGTGCTTTTGCACAAGTATGACTGGGAAAATTAGGATTTTCAGGACAGATTTGCAGATTGACAAAAACCGAAAGATTTGTTAGACTTTTTCGCGCATGAAAAAATCGGTCAAAACAATGGCTTTTCTATTTGTATTCTGCCATAATTTAGTAGATATACCCTTGCACGAATAAGTCTAGCTTATTGTTTTTATTATATCGCATACGCTTGAAAAAGTCTACGATTCTGGTCAAAGCGAACGGAAACCGGAGTTGCGTATCCTTTTGGTAAGAAGCGCTGCCGCGGGCGACGCTTTTTATGACAGCGCGGGAATGGATGGAAAACCGATTGGTGCGCTGCCAATACAGACAGGAGGGTTAAAACAATGAAGAAGAAAATTGTGTCGGCGCTGCTGTGTATGGCGATGGCGCTGATGCCGGCGACCGCGTTTGCGGATGGCGAGACGATCCAGATCGCCAGCAGCGCGGATCTCATCAAGGCGATCCGGGAGCAGAAGGCCGGCCAGACCTGGGTGCTCGCGACGGGCGAGTATGATGTGTCGGATGACTGCATCGATTTGCAGGCCAACATCAACAACCACGAAAGCGGCTTCGTGTTCCCGATCTTCGTCGATGATCTGACCATCCGCGGCGAGGGCGACGTGACTATCACGAGCACGTATGACCCGAATACCGGTAACTGGAGTGGGCAGAACTTCATCACGATCAGCGGCGAAGGCGTCACCATCGAGAACGTCAAGCTGCAGGGCAACCCCAATACGTTCTATGGCGGCCAGTGCAACAAGGTCATCGAGCTGATCGACGGCGGCAAGAGCCTGACTGTCAAAGATGTCGATCTGCTGCCCATCGAGGCGGAGGACGGCACGCAGAACAGCGGCTCGATCTATATCAGCGTAGCGGACGCCGGCGAGACGGTGATCGAGGACGTGACCATGTCTTCCTGGATCAGCGCGAGCACGGCGACTGCGGGCACGATCGCGGTGACGAACGTCACGCAGGATTTCACCAACAACACCTACGCGGGCTATTCGGACGCCACCTATGGTTATGCCTGGAATCCCGGCGTGAGCGGCACGGTCGTCACGGCGGAGAACCTTGTCATCCAGGTGGACAACAACGCGAATTTCGTCAAGCAGATTTCCGATAACCTCCGTCCCGGCACGGTGGTGGAGCTGACCGAGGACATCGAGGTCGACGAGATGGTCTATATCACGACCGACGACGTCACCATCCGCGGCAACGGCCACACCATCACGGCCAGCGAGGATTTCCAGATGGGCACGCATGGCCAGATCAACCTGTTCAAGATCGAAGCGGACGACGTCACGGTTGACAACGTCAAGCTGGTCGCGACGGCGGACAACAAGCACACGCTGGACATCTACGGTGCGGACAATGTTACGCTCAAGGATGTCACGCTCGACCACGAGAACGGCAGCTCCGGCGCGCCGCTGATCAACAACGCTTCCAACGTGACGGTCGAGGGCAATTTCACGTTGGTGACGGGCGAGAATTCCTGGTATGGCATCAATGTCGACGACTCGAACGGCGACGCGACGGTGACCTTTGCCGACAGCGCGGCGGTGACCTTCGAGGACAACAGCGAGAAGGATCTGACGCTGGTATATATCGAAGTGGAAAACATGGATCCGGCGGACGTCATCAAGAATCCGGAGAACGCCGGCCTGATCCTGGGCGACAACGGCCAGTTCGTCGAGCATACGCATGCGTATGGAGAGGAATGGAAGACGGACGAGAAGAACCACTGGAAGGAATGCGAATGCGGAGCGAAGAGCGAGGAAGCGGAGCACAGCTTCGAGTGGAAGGTAGACAAGGAAGCGACCGCGACGGAGGCGGGAAGC
>CAJFTT010000054.1 GCA_904420005.1 Candidatus Tabaqchalia intestinavium
TGCGGCCTTGCCTGCAACCATTTCCTTCTCCCGCCGGGTCCGGAGAGTTTTTCGGGAGGGAAACGGGCGCAGGCTCCGCCGACGAGGTGGCCGGACTTCGTGCCCGCGGGCGAGGAGAACACAGCCGGACGCTTGTTTCGCCGCGAAAAACCGCGTTTCCCCTTGCTCACCGAGGGTATGGATGCCGCGATCGAAGAACTTAAACCATATTTAGCACCAAAGCCCCCGCTTTAGCGGGGGCTTTGGTGTAAAACGAAGATTCTTCGTGAAAGCAGGGAAGCTTGGCAAGCGCGCTTTTTCATCGGGCAGGAAGCTGGCGTTTTCCTGCGCGCGACGGGCGCCGGAGCGCTTCCGGCCAGGATAATCAAGCTATGTAAGACCGGAGCGCCCAAGCAGGTCGGCCTATCTACGCGGGAAAATCCCGCCGGTCTGCGCCTTACAGCGTGAATTTCAGCGTGCGCAGGCCGAACCGCGGCACTTCCTGCAGAAGAATGCAGTTGCCGTCGCGCAGCAGCTTGCCTTCCGCGGGCGTGCCGTCCGGCTGCACCAGCGTCACAGAGGAGAAGGGGAACCAGACCTCCAGCCGGCATTCGGTGCCGTCCGCCTCGGCGTTGAACACACGCGCCAGCACGTCGCAGCCCTCGACAGGCGCGCCGTCTGTCGTTTTCCAGCCGTCCGCCGCCATGCAGGCGGTCAGCTCAAAGCCGGGCGTGTCAAGCTGCAGGAACGAACGGGTCCAGTGCGCGGGCGCATCGGCGGAGAATTCCCGCGCGAGCAGCGGCTCCGAGAGCGCCGCGTTTTCTTCCGACAGCGCGGCTTTGTCCCAGCGGCCGGCATGCGGCGCAAGCCAATAGGACAGCTCCTGCGCGCCGCCGAGCGGGCAGCGGCCCCACCAGAAGCCGCCCTGCCAGCCCCAGGCCAGCGTCAGGCCGAGCGGATGCTCTGCGCCGTGCAGATAGCTCGTAGTGTGATTGCAGAACAGCGCGAGCCCCAGATCCGCCTCGGCGTTGTAATGATCCACCCAGTGCACGAGAATATTGTGCTTGATCTTGTCCCAGCCGAGGAAGAACGTGTCCTCATGCCGGCTCTCGCACACGTCGAAGGCCGCGTCTTTGTAAATCTTGCCGTTGCCGAACGCTGTCGGGAACAGTGCGTGCAGCTTGTACCGGTCGTCGTGATTGGATTTCTTGTGTTCGAGGTTTCCACGCTCCGGCGGCATTTCCCAGGGATGGCCGATCCAGGTGTTGGGCTGGAAATAGAAGAAGGGATGCAGCCCGATGCGCCGGCTGCCCTGCTCGAGCGTGAAATAAATCTTGAAAAACTGGTGATTGAGATGCCCCTCCACCTCGGCGCGCACACGCAGGGGGCCGTTTTCCGTGATCTTGGCCCGCACAGGGCAGTCGCGCGTGGAGAAGAACGCCTGGTCGTCGATGAAATATCCTTTATATTCGTTAAATGCGGATTCGCCGTCCTGCGCTGCGATCTCTCGGCCGAGCGCCTTGTCAAACAGGGAAGTGAACACGCCGCCGTGCGCGAGATCGAGCGTGATGGAATAATGATCGGATTCCATACGCAGCGTTTCGCCTTCGATGACCGCATGGGCGCCCTCCCGGACAACCTCCTCCGCTGCGGGGACAATTTCATAGGTGGCGAACCCGAACGCCGGCACCTGCGCCGCAAAGGTCAGATGGCAGGCGTTGATGGAATGGTCGTCATGATACCGCCGCGTCACATGGCACTGCAGCGGGACCGTTCGCCCGGCCTCGTCCCGCAGCGCGATGTGCTGCATGCCGTGCGGCAGCGTGACGGCGATGTCCGCCAGCGCGCTGCGCGGCCGGCCCAGCGTATTGAACACGCGCACAAAGCGGCGGCTGCCCGCCGCGTGCGGCGCGACGTCCTCGCCAGACACGTCGAAGGCCGCGTCGTGGATCACCTCGTCGGACAGCATCTGCACCGTCGAGGTCTGGAAATCCGCTTTCGCCGCCCAGGAGCCGCAGGTCGCGCAGATCCAGGCGTCGTGATGCTGCGACAGCAGCAGCTGATCCCAGGCGTCGTTGAGCTTTTTTTGCGGATAGGCCGCGCCTGCCGCGATGCGCGCCATGGAAGCCATCTTTTCCGCGGACAGGAGCTTGTTCTCCGCCGCGCGTACCTGCTCGGTCAGCTTCTGCAGCGTCCGCTGCCCCCAGGGCAGCGTGACGAGGATGTCCTCCTGGGAGAAGCGCCATTCCTCCGTCGGCCGATCGGCGATATGGTCGATATACTGCCGCCAGGTTGTGAAGTGCTGGTATTTTTCATTGATCCACGGCTCGCCTTTCCAGCCGAGATCCTGGAAGCATACGCCGACCGGGTGCTGAATGCCGTTGTCGAGGCATTTTTGCGCGTAATGATCCAGCGCAGCTTTGTCGAAGCCCGAGCCTTCGATGGCCCAGCAGAAGATCAGATCCTCGCAGCCGTACCGCGGCACCGCGGCGATGCGGCTGCCGTCCGGTCCCACCCACAGGCAGGTCTCGGCGTCGTGCCCCGCAGTGTAGCCGCACCAGCAGGTGGAGTTTTTGAGCACCACCCGCTTGAAGCCCAGCGAGACGAGGATCTGCGGCAGCGCGCTTGTCCAGCAGGGCTCCTGCACGGCGTAGGTGTCCACCACCGCGCCGGGGAAACTGTCATGCACGAGCGTCATGCCGCGCAGCAGATGGCGGATGTTGCTCTCGCCGCCGATCGCCCAGGCGAAGGGCTGCGCATAACTGCCGGACGCGATTTCCGCCCGCGGGTCGTCGTAGTCGGCTTCCAGCACCGCCTTGAGCCGGTAAAATGTGTCCGGTTCCTGCTTTTTGAGAAAATCGAAGGAAACCGGCTCGACTTCCAGCGTCACGCGCCAATCCGGATTCGTCTCCAGCCCGTGGAGAATGTCCGCCAGGCTGCCTTTGGGCATGTGCCCCTTGATGCCGCCGTGAAAACCATCCACGAAATAAAGCGTTGGACTGCCGTCCGGCACGACGTCCCGCCGCTGCTGTTTTTCCTGCATTTGAGATCCCCCTGCCTTTCCCCGCCGCCCGGCGGGATACCCTGTCGTCTGGGCTTGTCTGAATTGGAATGTTGGAGTATGTCGTTTTTCCACGGACGAAGCGGCCGCGGGCAGGCGAAGGGTTCTGTTTCTGCCCGGCGGGCCGCGCCTGACCCACGGAAGATAAGTTGCGTACAAAAGCAACGAAAGTATAGCATATTGCCTCCGGAAAGGGAACACTTAAATTGCGGAGAAATAATAACTTTTTGAAAATATTGCTGCATGCCGGCGGCCTGCCTTTACTTTAATTGTAAAAAATGCTAAAATATAACCAATTATAGAAAGAAAGCGGGGAAATCGTCGCTTGGAGACGAAGCAATTCCAGACCGCGCTGCCGGAGCAGGCGCTGCAGTGCGCGCAGGTGCGCGCGCTGATCGAGGAGCGCGGCGGGCTGCGCGCCTATGTGCATACCTATGGCTGCCAGCAGAACGTCAGCGACAGCGAGCGCCTGCAGGGGCTGCTGCTCGAGATGGGCTATTCGCTGGCCGGCGCCCCGGAGGACGCCGACCTGATTCTCTATAACACCTGCGCCATTCGGGAGCACGCGGAGAACCGTGTGTTCGGCAACGTCGGCGCGCTCAAAGCCATCAAGGCCCGCCGGCCGGGGATGAAGATCGGCCTGTGCGGCTGCATGATGCAGCAGGAGCACGCTGTGCAGCGCATCCTGGAGAAATATCCGTTTGTCGATCTGATCTTCGGTACGCATGTGCTGCACCGCCTGCCGGAATTCCTTTACCGCCTGCTGACGGGAGAAAAACGCGTGGTGGAGACGGGAACGGAGGACACGGCCATTCATGAGGGCTTGCCGGTGCACCGCGACGGCCGTATCAAGGCCTGGCTGCCGGTGATGTACGGCTGCGACAATTTCTGCACCTATTGCGTCGTGCCATACGTGCGGGGGCGCGAGCGCAGCCGCGCGCCGGAGGCAGTCGAGCGGGAGGCGCGCGCGCTTGTCCAAGCGGGCTACCGCGAGATCACGCTGCTGGGGCAAAACGTCAATTCCTACGGCAAGGGCTTCTCCGAGCCCTGCGGCTTCCCGGCGCTGCTGCGCCGGCTGGACGCGCTGGAGGGGGAGTTCTGGCTGCGCTTCATGACCTCGCACCCCAAGGATGCGACCCGGGAGCTGATCGACACCATGGCCGCGGGGCGGCATATCGCCCGGCAGCTGCATCTGCCGGTGCAGTCGGGCAGCGACCGGGTGCTGGCCGCCATGAACCGGCGGTATACGGCTGAGCGCTATCTTTCCCTCGTGCGTTACGCGCGGGAGGCGATGCCGTCGCTCACGCTGTCGACCGACATCATTGTCGGCTTCCCCGGCGAGACGGAGGAGGAATTCCGCGAGACGCTCGCGCTGGTCAAGGAGGCGCAGTATGACAGCATGTTCGCGTTCCTTTATTCCCCGCGGCCCGGCACGCCGGCCGAGAAAATGGAAAACCAGGTTCCGCATGAGGTCAAGACCCGGCGCTTTGCCGAGCTGATGCAGCTGCAGGAGGAGATCGCGAAGGCCAAGAACCGCCGGCTGCAGGGGCAGCGGCTGCGGGTCCTGCCCGACGGCGTGCAGCCGCATCAGCCGGGCTTCCTCACGGCGCGCACCGAGGGCAATATTTTCGTCAACCTCGCGGCCTCGCCCGACCGCATCGGCCGCTTCACCGAGGTCGAGATCACCAGCGCGCACGCCTGGATGCTCAAGGCGAAGCCGGTCGAGCCCGGCGCGTGACGGAAGGCGCTTCCGCCCGCCGCGGCGCGCGGCATTTTAACGGAAACATCGCGGAGGCTGCATACGGCGGCCCGGCGGCGTTCATGATAACAACAAAACCGCCGGGAGAGCCGGCGACGGAAAGGAAAAGAAACTATGGACACGATCATCGAAATGGCAAAGGAACTCGGCGCGGCGATCCAGCAGGACGCGCGCTTTCTCGCTTACAAGGCCGCGAAGGAAAAGAGCGACGCGGATCTTGAGCTGCAGACCCTCATCGGGGAATTCGGCCTCAAACGCGCCGCTGTCAATCACGAAATGGAGTCGGGCGCGAAAGACGAGGAGAAATTCCGCCGGCTGAATACCGAGCTGCGCGCCTGCTATGAAAAGATCATGCAGAATGAGAATATGCAGGCCTATAACGACGCGAAGAACGCGCTCGACACGCTGCTCGACAGCATCAATTCCATCCTCGCCACCAGCGTCAACGGCGAGGAGGCCTCGGGCTGCAGCGGTTCCTGCAGCTCCTGCTCGGGCTGCTGCTGAGGCGGCGCGGGATTCGAGAAACGGAGGAAACGGCTTTGGCAGATTTGTCTCCCATGATGCAGCAATATTTCCAGATCAAGGAGCAGCATAAGGACACGATCCTGTTTTTCCGGCTGGGAGATTTTTATGAGATGTTCTATGACGACGCGCTGCTCGCGTCGAAGGAGCTGGACATCACCCTGACGGGCCGGGACTGCGGGCAGGAGGAGCGGGCGCCCATGTGCGGCGTCCCGTTCCACAGCTGCGAGTCCTACATAGCGCGCCTGGTGGAGAAGGGTTACAAGGTCGCCATCTGCGAGCAGACCGAGGACCCTGCCAAAGCCAAGGGCATCGTCAGGCGCGAGGTGGTGCGGATCATCACCCCAGGCACGATTTTAGAAAATAATATGCTCGACGAGGGGAAGAACAATTTCCTCGTCTCCCTGGCGCTCGATGGCAACACCGTGGGCATCTGCTTCACCGACGTTTCCACCGGCGAGGTCAAGGCGACGGAATTCGCCACGGAGAATGCGTCCTCGGCAATCATTTCGGAGCTCGCCCGCCTCAAGCCGGCGGAGATTCTCGTTTCCGAGCGGGTGTCGGGCATGGCGGAGATTCTCGCTTACGCGCGCGATAAGCTCGGCGCTTCTGTCGAGATGCTCAAGGGCGACGCCGACCGCGAAATCATCTGGCGGCATTTCAAGGTCGAAGGGCCGGCCGCGCTGCAGCTGGAGGACAGGGAGGTCGCGCAGGAGGCGCTGGCCAACCTGCTGTCGTACCTGTATTCCACGCAGATGACGGGGCTGGACCGCATCTCGACGCTGGGGATTTATAACAACGACCGCTATATGCAGCTGGATTATTCCACGCGCCGCAACCTGGAGATCACGGAAACGCTGCGCACGCGGGAGCGGCGCGGCTCGCTGCTGGGCGTCGTCGACCGGACGAAGACCGCGATGGGCAAGCGCCTGCTGCGCAGCTGGCTGGAGCAGCCGCTGCTCGACCCCGTGCTCATCGGCAAGCGGCACAACGCCGTGGAGGAGCTGGCCGCGCGGCAGCTCGACCGCATGCAGCTGCGCGACACGCTCGACGGGATCCTCGACATCGACCGGCTCATGACCCGCGTGGTCTACGGCTCGGCCAACGCGCGGGACCTGCTCGCCGTGGCGGACATTCTGCGGCGGCTGCCGGCCATCCGCGCGGAGCTGAAGGGTTTCACTTCCCAGCTGCTGCGGCAGGTCGAGATCGACATCACTGATCTCGGGGACGTTTGCAGCCGGATCGAGCGCGCCATCGACGACGACCCGCCCATCACAGTGCGGGAAGGCCGCATGATCCGCCCGGGCTATAACGCCGAGCTCGACGAGCTGCGCGACCTGGTGCAGGGCGGCAAGGCCGCCATTGCCAAGATCGAGGCCGAGGAGCGCGAGGCTACGGGGATCAAAAACCTCAAAGTTGGCTACAACAAAGTTTTCGGCTATTACATCGAGGTGGGCCGTGCCAATTCCCAGAGCGTTCCCGCGCATTATATCCGCAAGCAGACGCTGGCCAACTGCGAACGCTTCATCACCGACGGGCTGAAAAGCTGGGAGAGCCGCGTGCTGGGCGCGCAGGAACGCATCGCTTCGCTGGAATATGAGCTGTTCGCCGAGGTGCGGGGCTTCGTCGCCGAGCAACTGACCGCCATTCAGGCGGCGTCGGGCGCGGTGGCGTGCGTCGATGTGCTCGCGTCCCTCGCGGAGGTAGCCGTGCGCAACCATTACGTGCGGCCGGAGATTTTCCTCGACGGGCGGCTGCGCATCAAGAACGGGCGGCATCCCGTTATCGAGGATCTGCGGCGCGGGGAGATGTTTGTCCCCAACGACACCGAAATGGATATGAACGGTTGCCGCGTCATGATCATCACCGGACCCAATATGGCCGGCAAATCCACCTATATGCGGCAGGTGGCGCTCATCGTGCTGCTCGCGCAGATCGGCTCCTTCGTGCCGGCGGACCAGGCGGAGA
The DNA here is from genome assembly GCA_904420005.1 of Candidatus Tabaqchalia intestinavium. GTDB lineage: Bacteria > Bacillota > Clostridia > Oscillospirales > CAJFTT01 > Tabaqchalia > Tabaqchalia intestinavium. The sequence goes on from CAJFTT010000054.1 coordinate 7,290, forward strand.
TCGGTCTGGTGGACAGCATTTTCACCCGCGTCGGCGCGTCGGACGACCTTGCTTCCGGCGACTCAACGTTCATGGTGGAGATGAAGGAAGTCGCGTATATTCTCAACAACGCCACCCCCAACAGCCTGCTGATCTTCGACGAGATCGGGCGCGGCACCTCGACCTTCGACGGCATGAGCATCGCCCGCGCGGTGATTGAATATGTTTCCGGCAAGATCAAGGCGAAATCCCTGTTCGCCACGCATTATCATGAGCTGACCGACCTGGAGGAGATGCTCTCCGGCGTGCGCAATTACAATGTGTCCGTCAAAAAGAAGGGCGAGGAAGTGATCTTCCTGCGCAAGATCGTGCGCGGTGGCGCGGACGAGAGCCTTGGTATCGAGATCGCGCGGCTGGCGGGCGCGCCGCGCCCGGTGGTCAGCCGCGCCAAGGATATTCTCCGGCAGCTGGAGGAGAGCAATATCGCGCGCGTCGAAGCGCCTCGCCGCGGGGCGCGCCGCGAGGAGCCGGAGGAGGACCCGGCGGCGCAGGAGGAGCTGCTGCAAAACGCCGAAGTGCTGCAGAAGCTGCGCGAGGTGGAGCTGGAGACGCTCTCGCCCATCGAGGCGCTCAATCTGCTGTATACCCTGCGCAAAAGCGTGAAATAAAGGGGCTCGTGCGGAGCGGCCGGGAGCCCGGCCCGCAGGCGCGGCGGAGATAAATCCAAAAAGAGAACGAGAGACAGAGAGAAGAAAGAAGGAAGCGTGTGGAGGGCAGTGCGGACGAACGGCGAGCGCTCTCGCCGGAAAAGGATGTGAATCAGATGGCAAGAATCCATCTTCTGGACCTGGAAGTGTCGCAGCTGATCGCGGCGGGGGAAGTGGTGGAACGTCCCGGCTCCGTCGTCAAGGAGCTGGTGGAGAATTCCATCGACGCCGGCGCGACGGCCGTGACAGTCGAGATCCGCGGCGGCGGCAATACGTTTTTGCGCGTCACCGATAACGGAAGCGGTATCCTGCGCGAAGATTGCCCGCTGGCCTTCCTGCGCCACGCCACGAGCAAGGTGCGCGAGGCGCAGGACCTTGACGCGATTTCAACGCTGGGGTTTCGCGGGGAGGCGCTGGCCTCCGTCGCGGCGGTGGCGCGGGTGGAGCTTGTCACCAAAACGCGCGAAGAGGAGATCGGCACCCGTTTCGTCATCCAGGGCGGCGAGATTCTCGAGCTGGACGACGCCGGCTGCCCCGACGGCACGTCCATCACCGTGACGGAGCTGTTTTATAACACGCCGGCCCGGCAGAAATTCCTGAAAAAAGACGTGACCGAAGCCAATAACATCGCGCAGATTCTCGACCGGCTGGCCCTGTCGCACCCGGAGATTTCCTTCCGCTTCCTCAAAGAGGGCAGCGAGCAGCTGTCCACGCCCGGGGACGGCGCGCTGCTTTCGGCTATTTACGCCGTGCAGGGCCGCGCCGTGGCGGAAAACATGTGCCCGGTACACTACGCGTCGGGCGCTTACCAGATCGAGGGGTACATTTGCCTCCCGCTCGCCGCGCGCGCCAACCGCAACATGCAGACCTTTTTCCTCAATGGGCGGTTCATCCGGTCCAAAACGCTGACCGCCGCGCTCGAGCAGGCGTATAAGGACAATATCCAGCAGGGGAAATTCCCCGCCTGCGTGATCAACGTCAGCATGCCGTGCGCGCTGGTGGACGTCAACGTGCATCCCGCCAAGGTGGAGGTGCGTTTCGCGGATGAGCGCGCGCTGTTCCAGGCGATGTACTATGCCGTCAAGAATGCGCTGCTCGCCGGCGACACGAGGAAACCGGAAATGCAGCTGCACCGGGAGGAAGCACCGCGCGGCGCGGCGGAGAAAGCGCCCGCGCCGCAGGCCCGGCCGGCGGTGAGAGACGGGGGCGCGGTGCCGCCCCGTCCGGCTTTCACGCCGCAGGAGCCGCCGATGCGGCAGCAGGCGCTGTGGGAAAGCGGTTCCACCGCCGCGGCTTCGGTCGCGCAGCCGACATTGCGGGAGACGATGCAGCAGATCCGCAGCGCGTCGGCGCGGGCGGCTTCGCTGGATATTTTCCCGGAAGAAGCGGCGGACGTGATGTCTGCGCCGGCGCCCCAACCGGCAGAGACGCTCGGGGAGGGCGCGGGGCAGCCGGCGGAAGCGTCGTCCGTCCCGCCGGAGACGTCCGATCTGCCGCAGGCGCCCGCGCAGCCCGTCGCGGCGCCGCAGGAGCCTGCGCCGCTCCCCACGGATCCGGCCGCCCCGCCCTATCGCTATCTCGGCGAGGCGTTTGAGACGTACATCCTCGCCCAGCATGGAGACGAGCTGCTGTTCGTCGACAAGCATGCGCTGCATGAGCGCGTGATTTATGACCGGCTGCGGGCGGGGCAGGGAGAGGCGGATTGCCAGCAGCTGCTCACGCCGCTGAGCGTTTCCCTGCCGAAGGAGGAATATAACGCGCTGCTGGCCGCGTCGCAGGAGCTGAAAAAAGTGGGCTTCACGGTGGAGGATTTCGGCGCGGGAACGGTGCTGGTGCGCTCGGTTCCGATGCATCTGGCGGACCGGGACGTGCCGGGCGCGCTCGCGGAGATTGCGGGGCAGCTGATCGACAACCCGCTCGGCGTCTCGACCGAAAAGTCCGATTGGCTGTATCATTCCGTCGCCTGCCGCTCCGCCATCAAAGCGGGGGACCGCTCGTCTCCGCAGGAGCTGATGCGGTTGCTGGAGCAGGTGGACGATGTGCGCTATTGCCCGCATGGGCGGCCTGTGGCGGTGCGCCTGTCGAGGCAAAAGCTGGAGAAGGAGTTTCATCGGCTGTGAAAACGCCAGTGCTTGTGATTGCCGGCCCCACCGCGTCGGGAAAAACGCGGCTGGCGGTGGAGATCGCCCGGCGGCATCGGGGCGAAGTGATCTCCGCCGATTCGATGCAGATTTACCGCGGGATGGACATCGGCACGGCCAAACCCACGATGGAGGAGCGCCGGGGCGTGCCGCACCATCTGTTGGATATTGTCGATCCAGCGGAGCCGTTCAGCGTGGCGGACTATGTCGCGCTGGCGCACCGCACGGCGGCGGAGATCGCGGCGCGGGGCAATCTGCCGATCCTCTGCGGCGGGACGGGACTGTATATCGACAGCTTCATCGGGAATTTGACGTTTTTCCCCGAGACGGGCGGGGGAGCGGCCCGCGCCGCGCTGCAGGAGCGTTACCGCCGCGAGGGCGGGGAAGCGCTGCACCGCGCGCTGCGCGCCGTCGATCCCGAGACGGCGGAAAAGGTGCATCCCAACAACGCCGTGCGCCTGGTGCGCGCGCTGGAAGTGTTTGAAGAGACCGGCGTGCCGTTGTCGGAATGGGGACGGCGCGCGCGGCAGACACCCTCCCCCTATGCGCCGCTGTTTCTGGGATTGCGCTTTGCCGACCGCGCCGCGCTGTATGCGCGCATCGACGCGCGCGTGGACGCCATGATGGCGGCGGGGCTGGAGACGGAGGCGCGACGGCTGCGGGAGCGCGGCGCCGGCGCGACGGCGGCCGCTGCCATCGGGTATAAAGAATTGTTTGATTTCTTCGATGGCGAATGCACACGGGAGGAGGCGGTGGAGCGCATTCAGCTCCATTCCCGCCGCTATGCCAAGCGGCAGATGACCTGGTTTCGCCGCAACGATGCCATCCATTGGCTGGAGGCTTCGCGCCCCGGAGAAGAAATTTTACACGAGGCGGAAAAACTTATGGAAATTTCTGGAATGTAATGGTATACTGAAAAGGACAAGCCCCGCCTGTGCGGAGACTGTCTGCGGACGCGCGGGCGGTCGGCCGTGACGGCGAGGTAAAAGAACGGAGAGAAAGAGGAGGAGTCGACAATGATGAATTTGCAGGATGTGTTTCTCAACCAGGTGCGTAAGGAAAAGATGCCGGTGACGGTGTTCCTCATGAACGGATTCCAGATCAAGGGCGTCGTGCGGGGATTCGACAGCTTCATCGTGGTGCTCGAATCGGACGGACGGCAGAATATGATCTATAAGCACGCCATTTCCACGCTGGTGCCGGTGCGGCCAATCTCCATCATGGAGGCGAGCGCGCAGGCGGGCGAGCAGGACGGCGCGGCGCAGCAGCAGGCATAAGCCGTCCTGCGCTGATAAGCGCAGAGAACGGCGGACGGAGGGGAGCGCATGAAAAAGAAAACCAGGAAAGTGGTGTTTCGCATTGTGGCGGCTGTGGCGGCGCTGGCGGTGCTGTTTTATGTCGGCTTGCAGCTGGTTTCCTGGATTTATAACCCCATCGTGACCGAGCGGGCCATGACGTACCAGGTGGAGGACACCCTCACGGCGCAGGGACTGCTGCTGCGGGAGGAAACGCTCGTGCGGCACAGCGGCGGCGCGCTGGATTTCCAGGTCGCCGACGGCGCGAAAATCGCGAAGGGCGGCACCATTGCGAACATTTACAGCACCAGCGAGCAGGTCGCCGCGCAGCAGGAGCTGCGGGAGGTGGAAGCGGAGATCGAGAAGCTGACGAACCTCTCCAATTCCGGCGACTATTATCTGCTCGATCTGACGCAGATTCAGAATCAGATCGCCGAGCAGCTTTATGCGCTGGCAGATATTGACGGACAGACCGGCGCGGCGGACAGCGCGTCCGTGACCGCGCAGCTCAACGATCTCATCATCCGCAAGCAGGTCGCCGTGGGCGAACAGGTGGATTTGAGCGCGCGCATCACAGCGCTGCAGGCCGAGCGCGACGCGCTGCTCAGCCAGGGCGGGCAGAAAACGGGCAGCATTCAGGCCGAGACGTCGGGCTATTTTTTCAGCGGCAGCGACGGGTACGAGACGGTGGTTGATGTGAGCAGCATCGCGGCGATGACCGTCGAGCAGTTCCGCGCGATTACGCCCACGACGCCCGATGCGAGCGCAGTGGGGAAAATTTCCAGCGGCTATACCTGGTACTATGTGTTCGAGACGGACGCTTCCACGGCCCAGCGCCTGAGCGGCGTGCAGGAGAACGGCACGCTGCGGGGGCGGTTCGCGTTCATGGATGCGGACACGTTCCCCATGCAGATTGTCGCGGCCAACCAGAGCGGCGACCGCGTGCTCATGGTACTTTCCAGTGATTACCTTTCCGGCCAGCTCGCCGCCATGCGCACCAGCGAGCTGCAGCTCGTGCTGGGGACTTACGAGGGCCTGCGGGTCGATCAGCAGGCCGTGCGGATCGTCGACGGCGAGACGGGCGTATATATCCTGTCGGGCGGCCGGGCGCGCTTCCGCCGGCTGGATGTGCTGTATACGAAAGAAACGTATGTCATCGTGCAGGCGGGCAGCTCGGGGAGCGGATACCTGCAGTTGTATGACAATGTGATCGTCAGAGGAGGGGATTTGTATGACGGACGGGTGCTCGAGTGAGCGCAGGAAAGAGATCGAGGAGAATCTCGACCGCGTGCGGCGGACCATCGCGGACGCCGAGCGTGCGGCCGGGCGCGCGCCGGGAGAGGTGACGCTCATCGGCGTGACCAAAACGATGCCCGTGGAGGACATCAACGCTGCGCTTGACCACGGGCTTGCCATCGTGGGAGAGAACCGCGCGCAGGAATTGCTGGAGAAGCTGCCGCAGATCCATCCGCAGCAGGTGCATTTCATCGGAACGCTGCAATCCAACAAGGTCAAATACCTCGCGGGCTGTGTGGATATGATCCAGTCGGCGTCCTCGCTGGCGCTGCTGCGGGAGATCGATCGCCAGGCGACCCGCGCCGGCCGTGTGCTGGAGATCCTGCTGGAGGTCAATATCGGCGCGGAGGAGAGCAAAAGCGGCTTCGCGCCCGAGCAGGTGCCGCAGGCGCTGGAGGCCGCGGCGGGGTATGCCAACCTCCGCGTCCGGGGCCTGATGGCGATTCCGCCGGCCGGCCGGCCCGCAGCGGAGACGACGGCATATTTCACAAAAATGCAAAAGCTTTTTATTGACAATCAGCGGAAACTAAGCGATAATATAAATATGACCTATCTCTCCATGGGAATGTCCGGCGACTTTGCCGAGGCCATCCGGGAGGGCGCCAATATGGTGCGGGTCGGAACCGCCATTTTTGGGAAAAGAAATTATCTTGTGTGAACAGGACAGAATAAAAACAGGGAGGAATTCCAGTGGGACTGAAAGATTTGTTCAAAGGTCTGGTTTCGGAGCCGGGATATGACGACGAGGACGAGACCACGGCAAACGAATTTGAGCCGATCGTGACGGAGGGGCGCTCCCGCTCTTCGCATTTTTCGGATGCCAAGCGCGACAAGGTCGTCAATATCAACGCCACGACGCAGCTGCAGGTTATCCTGGTCAAGCCGGAGCGGTTTGACGACGCGGGCGCGATCGCGGATCACCTCAACGGCAAAAAGACGGTGGTGCTCAATCTGGAATCCACCAACAAGGACGTGGCGCGCCGCCTGATCGATTTTCTCAGCGGCGTGGCGTACGCCAACAACGGCCAGATCAAGCGGGTGGCCAACAGCACCTTCATCATCACACCGTATAACGTCGACATCATGGGAGACCTGCTCGACGAGCTGGAAAATAACGGGGTTTATTTCTGATTTCCTGCCGAAGTCAGGAGCGCGGAGGAAGTCTTGTGAAATACATGCCGCCAGCGACAAAAGAAGAACAGCTGTTTGAAAGGCGGATCGAGGATTTGGTTCGCCTTTTTGAGGCGCGCGGAGACACGCGCTTTTCTTCATTTATGAACCTGCGGGAGCGGCAGCTCGCGCAATGGGTCGTCAACCGCGCGGGTGTGGCACAGTGCCGCTTTTTCGGCGGCGACCCCGCGTGCGAGCGCGTGATGCTGGGTTTGTCGTGGGAGCCGCTGGAAGATGCGGCGTTTCCCATTGCGGCGCTGGATTTTACGGCCTCGTCTCCCGTCGGGCATCGGGATGTGTTGGGTGCGGTGCTGGGCCTTGGCGTCACGAGAGAGACGGTCGGCGACATTTGGGTGCAGGAGAATTCGTTTCGGATTTTCGCATCGCTTTCTTTGCGGGATTTTATCTTGACCGAGCTGCGGGAAGTGGGCAGGAGCAGCGTCCGGTCCGCCGCGCAGCCGCTTGCGCTGGCCCGTGAGCAGGCGCTCGAGGAGGAGAGCCGGACGATCGCTTCCGACCGGTTGGATAACGTGGTGTCGGCCGTGACGGGCGCGTCGCGCGCAGAGGCCGCGCGCTGGATCGGCGGCGGCTTCGTCAGCGTCAATCATACGCCGGTGGAGAAGCTCACGCTGCCGGTTGAGGCCGGCGACCTGCTCTCCATCCGGGGGCATGGGCGCTTCCGTGTGCAGGACCTTTCCGGCCGCAGCCGGAAGGGCAGGGTGATTCTCCGCTTTCAGCGCTTCCTATGACGCCGGCGTGCAAGGGGAGCCAGCAGGTGGCTGGCCCTCGTTGCACACCGATGTCGCCTTTGGGGAACGAATCGGGGCGCCGAGGAGGCAGGTTTTCTGCCTGCTTTGCTGCGCTGCCCTTTGTTCGCCGAGGGTAGAAAAACCGCAGAACACAAACACAACAGGAAGGAGTGGAGCGTCCCATGCTTCGACCCAAGGACATCAAGGAAGTGCAGTTTGGCCGCGCATTTAAGGGATATAATTCCGATGAGGTAGATCAATTCCTCGACCGGGTGCTGGAGGATTATGCGGCGCTGTTCCGCGAGAATGCGGAGCTCGTGCGCAAGCTGGAGATTTTGGCCGATAAGGTGCAGGAATATCAGAATTCCGACGAAAAGCTGCGCGCTGCCAAGGAGAAGATTTTCCGCCTGGCGGAGGAGATGGCGGCCAACGCCAAGGCGGAAGCCGCCCGCATCGAACGGGAAGCGCGGGAGAAAGCCGACCGTATCCTCATCGACGCCAAGCGCGACGCGGAGAAGGAACGGCGGGGCTACGAGCGGCTGCAGCTGGAAGTCAGCCGCTTCCGCGCCAAGGCGATTCATCTGCTCAAGAATGAAATTGAGCATATCAGCGCGCTGCCGAATCTGCAGGTCAGCCCACAGGAGAATATCCGCATTCAGGCGGATGATCTGTATGAGGACGAGCTGGAGACGCCTTTCATCACCCAGCAGACGAGGGAGAAGGCAGAGGAGCCGGCGCAATCCGCGCCCGCGCCGGCGTTTGTGCCGGAGCCGGAGCCGCAGATCCCGCCGATCGCCCCGGCGGAGCCGGAGCGGCCCAAGGTGGAGCCGATTGAGGATATTTTGAAGCGGCAGGCGAAGGACAAGCCGGCATTTACCATCCGCATCCGGGAGAAAGAGCCGGAGGAAACGCCGCAGCCGACCGAACAGCCGGAGGAAGCGCCGCAGCAGAGCGCGCCGGAGAAACAGGCGGAAGAGAAGGCGATCGATGTCCCGCCCGCGGCACAGCCGGCCGAGCAGCCGGCGCCTGCACAGCAATCCCCCGCGCAGGAATCCGATTCCATCACGGCGGAGGAGATTTTTTCCGGGCCGCTGGAGGACGCCGCGGTCGAGGAATTTGAGGACGTTGAAGTGATCGACACCGAGGTGCCCGAAGAGAAGCCGGCCCGTGCGCAGTCCAAGATCGCCGAACATCCCAAATTCGGAGAGATCCGTTTCGGCGCAGGATACGATGTGGTCGAGGATGAGCTGGACGATAAGCGTCCGCCGCGCTTCTGGAAAAAGAAATGAGCGGCGCTGCGCTTTGAAGCAACCTATGGAAATATAAGAAAACCGCGCGGCGGGCGCGTTTCCCGCGGCCCGCCGGTATTTGCGGAACGGTAAGGAGAGAGAACCCTATGCCTCAGGATTACAATGCTACACTGAACCTGCCGCAGACCGATTTCCCCATGCGGGCCGGCCTGCCGCAGCGCGAGCCGCAGATGCTCGAGGACTGGTACGCCTCGGGCCGCTATGAGAAGCTGATGAAGAAAAACGAGGGCAAGCCGCTTTTCGTGCTGCACGACGGCCCTCCCTATGCCAACGGCGACATCCATCTCGGCACCGCGATGAACAAAATGCTCAAGGATTTTGTGCTTCGGTATAAGAACATGAGCGGTTTCTGCGCGCCTTATGTGCCGGGCTTTGACACGCACGGCCTGCCCATTGAGCTCAAGGCGCTCAAGAAGATCGGCAAGAACCGCGCCGCGCTCACGCCGCTGGAGATCCGCCGCCACTGCCGTGAATTTGCGCTGGGCTACGTGCAGGGACAGAGCGAGCAGTTCAAACGCCTCGGCGTGCTGGGCGAGTGGGATAACCCGTATCTCACGCTGCGCCCGGAATTCGAGGCCGAGCAGATCAAGATCTTTGGCGAAATGGCCAAAAAAGGGTACATCTACAAGGGCCTCAAGCCCGTTTACTGGTGCCCGCACGACGAGACGGCGCTGGCGGAGGCCGAGATCGAATACAGCGACGATCCGTGCGATTCCATCTATGTCAAATTCCGCGTGACCGACGACGGCGGCAAGCTCACGGCGCTCGGCGCGGATCTCGCGCATACTTATTTCGTCATCTGGACGACGACCACCTGGACGCTGCCGGGCAACGTCGCCATCTGCGTCGGCCCGGACTTTACCTATCAGCTGGTGCGCGCCGGCGGGGATTATTTTGTCCTGGCGCGCGAGCTGACGGAGGAGACCATGCGGGCTGCGGGCATCGCGGATTATGAAGTCGTCGGCACGCTGGAGGGCCGCGCGCTCGAGCACATGCAGGCCGAGCACCCCTTCCTCGACCGCGCGTCGCTTGTCATCGTCGGCGACCACGTCACGCTCGAAAGCGGTACCGGCTGCGTGCATACCGCGCCGGGCCACGGCGTCGAGGACTTCGTCGTCTGCAAGAATTATCCAGAGCTGCCCATCGTCGTGCCGGTGGATTCCAAGGGCTACCTGACGAAGGAAGCCGGCCAGTTTGCGGGCCTGCTGTATTCCGAAGCGAACAAGGTTATCCTGCAGCATCTGCAGGAAACGGGGGCGCTGCTTGCTGTCAAGCGCATCGTGCACCAGTACCCGCACTGCTGGCGGTGCAATTCGCCGGTTCTGTTCCGCGCGACGGAGCAGTGGTTCTGCTCGGTGGAGGCGTTCAAGGAGGATGTCTACCGCGAGATCGAGACCGTGCAGTGGATCCCTGCCTGGGGGAAGGAGCGCATCACCGGTATGGTGCGCGACCGTGCCGACTGGTGCATCTCGCGCCAGCGCACCTGGGGCGTGCCCATTCCAATTTTCTATTGCGCCGACTGCGGCAAGCCGATCGTCAACGACGACACCATCGCTTCTGTTTACGAAGCGTTCCGCAAAGAGGGCTCCGACGCATGGTACGCCCATGACGCGGCCGAGCTTCTCCCGACGGACTATGTCTGCCCCTTCTGCGGCGGCAAACATTTCACCAAAGAGACGGACATCATGGACGTCTGGTTCGACTCGGGCGTGTCGCACCAGGCGGTGCTGACGACGCGGGAGAATCTTCGCCGGCCGGCCGACCTGTATCTGGAGGGCGCCGACCAGTACCGCGGCTGGTTCCAGTCGTCCCTGCTCACGTCCGTCGCTTCCAACGGCCACGCGCCGTACCGCAGCGTGCTGACCCACGGCTGGGTCGTGGACGGCGAGGGCCGGAAAATGTCCAAATCGCTGGGCAACGGCATCGACCCCAACGAGGCCGCCGCACAGAACGGCGCGGATATCCTGCGCCTGTGGGTCGCATCCTCGGATTACCAGAGCGACGTGCGCATTTCCAAGGAGATCCTCAAGCAGCTTTCGGAAATTTACCGCAAGATCCGCAACACCGCGCGGTATATCCTCGGCAACATCCACGATTTCGACCCCAACCGCGACAGCGTGCCCTATGAGGCGCTTTCCGAGCTCGACCGCTGGGCGCTCTCCCGTCTGACGGCGCTGGTCGCCAAGGTGACGGAAGCGTATGAGACCTATGAATTCCATACGATCTTCCATTCTGTGCATAATTTCTGCGTGCTGGATATGTCGAATTTTTATCTCGATGTGCTCAAATATACGCTTTATGTCGAGAAGAAAGACAGCCCGGCCCGCCGCGCCGCGCAGACGGTGATGTATGAGATCCTCAACGCCCTGACGCGTATGATGGCGCCGATCCTGGCCTTCACTTCGGAGGAGATCTGGAGCTATCTGCCGCGCCGCGCGGGCGAGGATGGAGAATCGGTGCTCTTCAACTCCATGCCCAAGGTTGCGCCGCAGCGGGAGGACGAGGCGTTCTTCACCCGTTGGGACCGCATTCTCGCGGTGCGCAGCGACGTCACGCGCGCGCTGGAAGCGGCCCGCGCCGCCAAGCAGATCGGCAGCTCGCTGGAAGCGGCGGTGACGCTCTTCTGCGACGCGGACACGGCAGAGTTCCTGCGCGGCGTCGAGGAGCTGCACCGGTATTTCATCGTCTCAGAGGTTAAGATTGAGACGGCCGACGCCGGCGCTTTCCACGGAGACGTGGAGAATCTCAGCGTGACGGTGGAGAAGGCGAGCGGCGGCAAGTGCGAGCGCTGCTGGGCTTACAGCGACTCGGTCGGCAGCGACGCGGAGCACCCGACGCTTTGCGCCCACTGCGCGGAGATCGTGCGATAATCCCCAACAAAACAAGCAACGCCGTGTCCGGCTTCGGCCGGGCGCGGCGCCGTGCGGATTTTCCGCTTTTGCGGCAAAAATGCAAGCCGGGGAAGGGCCCGGGGAAAGGAACGCAAATGGCGATTTTTCTTTCGGTTCTGGCCATTCAGGGCATCCTGGTCCTGGATCAGTGGGTCAAATTTTGGGCCATTGACGTGCTCAAGCCTGTAGGAACAATGTCTTTCCTCGACGGTGTGCTGGGATTCTGCTATGTGGAGAATACCGGCGCGGCTTTCGGCTCTTTTGCCAACCAGCGATGGTTGTTCATCTCGGTGACGCTGGTGCTGGTGCTGGTTGCGCAGTATTTGCTTTTTACCGGCAAGCTCAAGCGGCCGATCGAATATGTCATTGCGACTTTCATCATCGGCGGCGGCATCGGCAATCTGATCGACCGCATTGCGCGCGGTTATGTCGTCGATATGTTTAATTTTGAATTCATGAATTTCGCCGTGTTCAACGTGGCGGATGTTTTTGTCACGGTGGGCGCTGCGCTGCTGCTGGTGTATGTCATCGCTTCTGAAGCGCTGGATTATCGGAAGAAAAAAGCGCCGGCAGGAGACGGCGCGCTGGCGGCGCCGGATGCCCCGCCAGCCGGAGAGGAAAAAGAGACGCCGGCCGGACGACGCCGCGCGGCCCGGCGGTCCAAAACACAGCCGGAGACAGCAGGCCCTTCTCCAGTAAAAGGCGAGGAGACGGACCGCGCCGATGCAGCGAAGCCGGAAACGCAGCCGCAGGACGGCGCGCCGGAAGAGGCTGCGCCGAGCGGAGAAGACGCTGCCGGCGGGCAGCAAGACACGCACGATGCCTGATCGGCGGCAGGTCGCAGCGCCCGATACGGCGGCGGGCGCGCGGCTGGATGCGTTTCTCGCCGGATGCGAGGGCGTGGCTTCCCGGGCAGCGGCCCAGAAACTTCTGGCCGATGGCCTCGTGACGGTGGATGGGCGCGCCCCGGGGAAAAGTCATCGCCTCGCGGGCGGCGAAACGGTGGAATACCTGCTTCCCGATCCGCGTCCGGCAGAGGCTGCGCCGGAGGACATTCCGCTGTCCATCGTCTATGAAGATGAGAGCCTGCTTGTGGTGGATAAACCCAAAGGGATGGTGGTGCATCCCGCACCCGGCACGCCGGACGGCACGCTGGTCAATGCGCTGCTGTTTCATTGCCGGGACAGCCTTTCCGGTATCGGCGGCGTAGAGCGGCCGGGGATCGTACACCGCATTGACAAGGACACCAGCGGCCTGCTCGTGGTGGCCAAGACGGACGCGGCGCACCAGAGCCTCGCCGCACAGATCAAGGCGCACAGCGTCAAACGCATCTACCAGGCCGTCGTCATCGGCCGGCTGCCGCAGCTGCGCGGTACTGTGGACGCGCCCATCGGCCGCCATCCGCGCGAACGCAAGAAAATGGCGGTCACCACGGCGCATGCCCGTTCGGCCGTCACGCACTATACGGTTCTCGAGGAGTTCCCCGGTTTCACGCACGCAGCCTTCCGGCTCGAGACGGGCCGCACGCATCAGATCCGCGTGCATATGGCGTATCTGGGCCACCCCATTCTGGGAGATGCAGTGTATGGCGGCGCACGCAAAGAATGGCCGCTGGAGGGGCAGACGTTGCACGCCGCGGTGCTGGGGTTTGTGCATCCGGTCACAGGGGAATATCTCGAGTTTTCCTCCCCGCTGCCGCCGTATTTCACGAAAATTCTGGAGAAATTGAGGAAGCAAGGGCAATGAACCAAACGGGACTTTTTCAAGGCGAAATGATCGCCAGCGACATCGACGGCACCATCCTGCCGTATCTGGGCCGCGTCAGCGACCGCAACCGGGCGGCCATCCGTTTCTTTTCGGAGCAAGGCGGCGTTTTCACGCTATCGACGGGGCGCTCCATCATCGCCACGCGCCCCATTGCGCGCGATCTCGGTCTGACGGTGCCGCTCGTCGTCAATAACGGCTCGCTGCTGTACAACCCCGCCACCGATGAGATTGTGCAGAAAACGGACCTTGACCCCAGCGCGCATGCGCTTATCGCCGCGGTGCTTGAGCGATTCCCCGAAGCGGGCGTGGAAGTGTACAGCGATCGCGAATTTTACGTTTTGCAGGAGAATGCGCATATCCGCGCGCATGTCGAGGGCGTGGAGGCGACGCCATGGAGCTCCGCGCTGGTGCGCAAGGGAGATTTCCGCCCCTGGCAGAAAGCGCTTATCGCGGCCGATCCGGAGGTGAGCACGCAGGTGCTTGCGTATCTGGAGACGCTGCCTCGGCACAATATTCATCTCGTGCGCTCGAGCGTGCATTATGTGGAGCTGGTGCCGGTCGATGCGACAAAAGGCGAGGGAACCCTCCGCCTTGCGGCGCTGCTCGGCGTTTCGCGCGAGCATGTATACACCGCGGGGGATTACAACAATGATATCGAGCTCATCGACGCGGGCGCGATTTCCTTCGCGCCGTCCAACGCGCTGGAGAGCATCCGGCAGCGCGCGGATGTCGTCGTGGGAGATTGCGCTGACGGCGTGGTGGCGGACATTGTGGAATACCTGCTGCGCGAGCGGGGCCTGGAGGCGTGTATCCCGGCGTCCCTGCGCTGTGCGCAGGGCTGACTCGATCCTTATGCCGCATAATGCGGCAAGGAAATATATGAGGGAACGAAATTGTGGGAGGACACTATGGAAGAACAACAATTGCGCATGCTCAAAAAAACAGCCAACCGCATCCGCCAGATGGCGCTGGAAGGAATTTATAACGCGAAAAGCGGACATCCCGGCGGCTCGCTGTCCGCAGCGGACATCCTGGCGTATTTGTATTTTGCGGAGATGAAGGTCGATCCCCAGCAGCCCAAAGCGCCGGAGCGCGACCGCTTTGTGCTGTCGAAAGGGCACGCAGCCCCCGCGCTGTATGCTACGCTTGCGCTCAAGGGCTATTTCCCGGCGGAGGAAGTGGCGCGCCTGCGCCAGCTCGGCGCGATGCTGCAGGGCCATCCTGACATGAAAGGCACTCCGGGCGTCGACATGTCCACCGGTTCCCTCGGGCAGGGAATTTCCGCCGCCTGCGGCATGGCCAAGGCTGCCAAGATCGCCGGCAAGGATTACCGTACCTATGCGCTGCTCGGCGACGGCGAGCTGGAGGAAGGTCAGGTCTGGGAGGCGGCGATGTTCGCGGCGCATTACGGGCTGGACAATCTCGTCGCAGTTGTGGACTGGAACGGCCTGCAGATCGATGGCAACGTGACGGATGTCTGCTCTCCGCTGCCGATCGCGGAGAAATTCCGCGCGTTCCAGTGGCATGTTATCGAGATCGACGGCCATGATTTCGACCAGATCGCGGCCGCTTTCGCTGAGGCCAGAACCGTCAAGGGCAAGCCGACTGCCATCGTGGCCAAGACCGTCAAGGGTAAGGGCGTCTCCTTCATGGAGAATCAAGCTGCGTGGCACGGCGCTGCGCCGTCCGCTGACCTGTATGCGCAAGCGATGCAGGATCTGAAAGCATTGGAGGAGATGTGAAATGGCAAACAAAGCAACCAGAGAAGCCTACGGAGACGCCCTCAAACTGCTGGGCGAGAAATATCAGAATCTCATCGTCATGGACGCTGACCTTTCCAAATCCACCAAAACGGAAGTGTTCGCCAAAGCGTATCCCGACCGCTTCGTCAACGCGGGCATTGCGGAGGGCAACATGATGACGGTTGCCGCTGGCATGGCCACTGCGGGCAATATCGTGTTCGCCAGCTCCTTTGCCATGTTCGCCGCCGGCCGCGCGTTTGAGCAGGTGCGCAATTCCATCGGCTATCCGCATCTGAACGTCAAGATTGGCGCGACGCATGCCGGCATTTCTGTCGGCGAGGACGGCGCGACCCATCAGTGCAACGAGGACATCGCGCTCATGCGGACTATCCCCGGCATGGTTATCATCAACCCTGCCGACTACGCCGAAGCCAAAGCGGCGGTGCTGGCGGCAGCGGCGTATGACGGCCCGGTTTACCTGCGGTTCGGCCGTCTGGCGGTGCCGATGTTCAATGATGAGGCAACTTACAAGTTCGAGATGGGCAAGGGTGTCCGCCTGGCGGAGGGACGCGACCTGACCATTGTGGCGACCGGTCTGATGGTCAACGAAGCGATCCAGGCGCGCGAGCTGCTCGCGCAGGACGGCATCGACGCCGCGGTCATCAACATCCACACCATCAAGCCCATCGACCGGGAGCTGCTCGTCGATGCGGCGCGCCGGACGGGGCTGCTCGTCACGGCGGAGGAGCACAGCATCATCGGCGGTCTTGGCAGCGCGGTGATGGAGGCTATCTCCGAAGAAGCGCCGGTGCCGGTGGTGCGCGTCGGCGTCAACGATGAATTCGGCAAATCCGGCAAGGCCGAAGCGCTGCTCGAGGCCTTCGGCCTCACGGCGGCCAACATCGCGCGCCGCGCGAAAGACGCGCTGCGACTGAAAAAATAACACCGGGATCTGCGGGGCGCGGCAGGCCTTCTGGGCCGACCCACCCCGCGATCTTTTTTCGCTCGCGCAAGCAAAGTCCGGGCGAGAAAACGCCGCGTCTAGCTGCGATAAATGAGAGCGGCCTGTATCCCATTGGCCGTTTTGCCAAAAGAAAGTACGAAGAAACTTCAAAAAGGGGACATGAGAATCCATGAAGAAACCGCTTTGCCTTTTCCTTTCGCTGTCGTTTGCGCTGCTCGCCGGATGCGCCGGCGAACCTGCCGCGCCGTCCGACAATCCGTCCGAGAACAGCACGCCGTCGCAGACGGCGAGCGCGGCGCCGTCGGGTGACGACGGCGCTTCCGTACAGCCGGAGACGGCGTTCACCACGCAGGACCTTTCCTGCAGCCGCGATGGGATGAATATTTACGGCAAAATTTATATCCCGCAAGGGCAGGCAGGGGCCATGCCTGCGGTGATTCTCTCGCACAGCTTCGCGATGACGCATGCTTCGATGAATGCTTATTGCGAGATGCTGGCCGGACAGGGCTATGTGGCGTATTGCTTTGACTTCTGCGGCGGCAGCAACCAGAGCAAGAGCGACGGCGAGGCCAAGGATATGACCGTGTTCACGGAAGTGGCCGACCTCGAGGCAGTGCTCGACACCGTCCGCGCGCTCGACTATGTCGACAGCGAGAACGTATTTCTCTTCGGCACGAGCCAGGGCGGCCTGGTTTCGGCGCTGGCGGCCAGCGAGCGAGAAACGGAGGTCAAGGGGCTGATCCTTCTGTATCCCGGCTTGAATATCGCCGATCAGGTGCAGGAGAATTACGGCGACGGCCAGGAGATCCCGGAGGTCAATTCCTCGCTTTTCGGCACGACGGGCCGCGCCTATGTGGAGACGCTGCTGGGATATGACATTTATGCGCATATCAAGACCTTTGACAAAGATGTTCTGATTGTGCATGGCTCGGCGGATTTCATTGTTCCCATTTCCTATTCGGAGCGCGCTGTGGAGGAATATCCTTCCGCGCAGCTCAAGGTGATTGCGGGCGCGTCCCACGGATTCAATGCGGAGAATTATTCGTTCTTTGGAGACTATGACGACGAGGTCGACGCCTATGTGCTGGAATATTTGGCGGCGCATGTGGATTGATCGATTCCGGAAATGCAAAAAGGGGCCGAATGCCTGTCAAGACATTCGGCCCCTTTTTGCATGGGGCGAGCGAGCGGAAAAAAGAAAATTTTGATCGAGCGGGGATGAGAAAGAAAAGCGATTTTTATTATCGTCTGTGCAGATGAAACGTTCTTAACGGGACGCCGCGAGGAAAAAATCCGCGCGCGGAAAGAACGCCGCGTTTTATGGACGGCTGCCAGATGAGATGCCACAAAAATCCGAATGCGATCAAGAGACTCGGGCTGCCGCCGACGGCGGCATTGCGCGGCGGCGCTGACGGAGAGAACGGCCCCGCGCGCGTGGCGGGCGCGGCGCGTGCCGGCGGCTCAGTCGCCCAATCCTGCCCGCCGCAGGATCCACGCGGCGCAATCCTCCGTCCAGCGGGCGACAGGGCGGGGTGATTTCCCCAGCCAATCGGTGCGCCAGTCGCCCAGCGCGAGACCGTGGCCGCCTTCAGGGTAAATATGCATCTCAAACGGGATATGCGCGCGGGAGAGCGCCTCGGCGGCGTAGAGGCTGTTTTCCACCGGGACGGCATCGTCCGCCGCCGTGTGCCAGAGAAAGGCGGGCGGAGTGTCGGCGGAAACGTTCTTTTCAAACGAGATGGCCTCGCGCATGGCTGGGGTGTCCTGCTCCCCCAGCAGATTGCGGATAGAGTCCCCGTGCGTGCGCTCGAGCGCGGACAGCACGCCGTAGCACAAAATCGCGCCGTTGGGACGCAGCGTCTCCCGCTCCACGCCGAGCGTCTCCCGCAGCAGCGGCATGCTCCAGGCGTTGGCATAGTGCCCCGCCAGATGTCCGCCGGCGGAGAAACCAAGAATGTGCAGCGCGTCGGGCGCAAGCTGATAGAGCGCGGCGTTTTCCCGCAGGTAGGCGAACGCCGCAGCGGCCTGCAGCAGCTGGGTGGGGTAGCGCGCGGGCGCGACGGAATAGCGCAGCACGAAGCACTGGATCCCCCGGGCGGCCAGCGCGAGCGCGACGGGCTCTCCTTCCCGCTCGGACAGGCCCGCGTAAGCGCCGCCGGGGCAGATCACGCAGGCGGGGTACCGCCGCGCTCCCAGCTCCGGCGAGGCTGCGCGTGCATAGGCCGTCAGTGTGGCGGGATATGCGCGCGGCAAGCCGGGGAAGCGGCTGCCGAGATCGATGGTTTCATAAATCATGTGGGGTTCTCCTTTCTTCCTTCGCCGGCGCGAGCGCCGCTTTGATCTCCGGGATGGTTTTCCCCGCGGCGCGCAGCGACCGGATCAGCCCGACGCGTTCGACGCTCTGCTCGCGTGGGTAGCGCCGCGTCAGGTTTTCTCCCGCCTGCTCGAAGGGCAGCATGCCCTCCTCTGTGTAAAATTTCAGCGTGCTGTACCGCGCGCCGGTCAGACGCACCAGCTCGCCGACCGTCACGAAATCGGAGGCGAGGATGGCCTCCATGCTTCGTTGCCTGGACATGGCGTCGCTTCCCTTCTCAGCTCGCCGCGATGACGATCATCGAGAAGAGCAGTTCGATGTATTCGACCATCTGGCTGACAAGCTGGTTTTCCGTGGTGTTTTTGATTTCCTTCAGCCGGTCTTTGAGCGCTTTTTTTTCATAGGGGGAGAAATATCGTTTCAGATCGCCGCTCTTATGCAGCAGCGCTGTCAGCGCGACGACGTCGTCGGTCAGCGGGCCGTCCTCGAGCAGCTCGGCCCGGATGCGCTGCACAGCGCGGTCCTTCTCTGCCGGATCGGGGAGATACCGCGCGCCGCCGAAAAGGCCGCGGGCTTTCTTCGCACCGCCGGTTCGCGCGAGCGATTCCCCCACGCCCTGCATGAGCGCGCGGAGGTTTTTGTCCGTCAGCGTGAAGGAAAAGGCTTCCAGCACTTTTTCTGCCTTCACGGGCTGCTTGCTCTGGATATAAGCGTACAGCACCGCGAGAGGCTGCCGGTCCGCCGGCAGCGCCGCGATGCAGGTGAATTTCCCGTCGTGCAGGACGATCACGTCCTCCATCAGCAGTTCCAGCAATCCCGCGGCGACCAGACAGACGCCTTTTTCCATATCCATGGAGGAATATTTGCCCTTTTGCCCGATGGAGCAGAGGAAATATTCCTGTGTGAGCGTGCGCGGTGCCATGTGAACTCCTCCTTACGAATCTTCACTTATTACTTACTACTTACGATTTAATTTTAGCAAAAATTCCCCGTTTGTCAAGCGCAAATGGAGGAATGTATGGCGGCGGATTCTCTGGGGGAAATGCCGGTCTGCGCGGCGGGACGCTTTACGGCAACTACGACGCAGCACCTTCCTTTTTCTGGAATAAACCCGATTCCCCTGTGCATATATATGGAGCAAGACACGGCAAATATAGAAGCACAGGGGGCTTTCAAGGTGAAAGGTTTGGTCGATGAGAGAGCAATCGAATTAGGGGAATACATCACGGAGAACAAGGCGACGGTGCGCGCCGCGGCCGTGCAGTTTGGAATTTCGAAATCCACGGTACATAAAGACGTTTCGCAGCGGCTGCGCCGCCTCAACCCGCAGCTGTACCGCAGCGTCAAATCCGTGCTGGAGCAGAATAAAGCCGAGCGGCATATCCGCGGGGGTATGGCGACGAGGAAAAAGTATAGTCATCTCGGGTGAGGGGGAAACAGGGAACCTTTCCAGCGAGGCGCATCCGCGGCGATCCGGCTGTGGGCGCGCGGGAGGGGAACGCGTCTGCGCGGCGGAGCCGGGCGGGGGACGATCCGCGCCGGTGAGAAAGCGGCGGTCTGTGGGGCCGCCGCTTTCGGTTGGCGAGGCAACCACCGGCCGTGCCGGTGGAGGAGGCAAAGCGAAAGCGTCAATTGGAGAAAAAAAGACCTCCTTTGGTAA
>CAJFTT010000055.1 GCA_904420005.1 Candidatus Tabaqchalia intestinavium
GCGCCGCCCATTTGTTCAAATAATGATTTCATTGAAGTTTCCTCCAAATTCAGTTTTAGATTTTTCTGCAATATACCGTACCGATTATCTTTACCACTTGTTTTCAAAACCTTCGTTATGGGACCTCATCATAAGCGTCGCCTTTTTTTCATGCCAGGAATTCCGACAGGGACTTCCCCACATTGGAAAGGGGAAAAATTTGCGTGCGTCAGCTCCGGGGGCGGAGGGGGCTCCCACAGGAACGTGGCTTTTCTCAGCGGGGCCGTCACACCGCCCTGTTTCCGCTTTTTCATCCGGGCGGAGGAGTTTCCTTACTGTTGCGCAGTCCCGCTGCCTGTGCGGCTTTTCCACGCAGGCAGCGGGACTGCTGTGTATTTTGGACGCCGGACCGGCTATATATTTTTGCCGGGGATTCCCGATGCGAGGATCGTATGGAGGGAAAACCGGCCGACAGCGGAGCGGAGGGCATACGTGGGAGAAAGGCCGCAGCGCGGGGCCTGCACCGGCAAAACAGACCTGGCCGCCCGGAAAAGCGCGGCCGGCAGACCCTGTGCACAGGATCTGCCGGCCGCTTTATGGGGGCAAGAAGAAAAGGCAAGGTTAGCGAACCGACGTGCGACGTCTGCGCACAAGGCAGATCGTCAGCGCGCCGCCGGCGAGGAGGGCTGCGGCCAGCATCGCAGAAATCGCGCTGTCGAAGCCCGTCTGCGGGACGTCAGGGGTGTTGCCGTTGCCATTATCGCCCGTGCCGGGAGTTGTCGTATTCTCCAGCGCGGCGATAGCCTCCTCCAGCGCTTGGACCGCTGCGTCGATTTCCGCCTGCGTGGCGGTCGGGGAGAGCGCGTTGGCCGCAGCAAGCGCATCGGTCACCGCTTTGGCAGTCGCATCGGTGTACTGGAGCAGGTCGAGCGCTTCGGCCTTGGCGATGGCGGCGTCCAGCGCCGCGCGGTCCGTCAGGAGATTCCACTCGTTAGAGATCATGGTGTCGTTGTCCTCCACATGGTTGCTGTCGGCGCCCATGGAGGTGACCAGGTTCAGCAGCCAGCCGTTAAGCTGTCCCTTCAGCTCGTCAGTCAGCAGGCCTTCCGTGGCGGGAGTGCCTTCCTCTTCGTTGGCCGGGGTGCCGTTGAGCAACTCGTCCAGCAGGGAAGCAATGTCAAAGTCTCCCAGGAATGCTCCGGTGAGCAGGCCGTCCTTC
This sequence comes from Candidatus Tabaqchalia intestinavium, assembly GCA_904420005.1. Taxonomy (GTDB): domain Bacteria; phylum Bacillota; class Clostridia; order Oscillospirales; family CAJFTT01; genus Tabaqchalia; species Tabaqchalia intestinavium. The sequence continues at coordinate 1,199 of CAJFTT010000055.1, forward strand.
ACACCCTGCAGGAATTCGCCCAGCGTGTAGCCGATTTCTGCATTTGCGCCTTCCGGCAGACGAAGAATGTCCGGGTCGGCCGGGTCGGCAGTCCATTTCGCGCCGGCGGCGGATACCAGCAGGTTCAGGGTAATGGCAGTGTTGCGGTCCAGCGGCCGCAGCAGCGGAGTCCTGCCTTCTGCCGCGATGAAATCCTGGACTTCTTCGTTATAATCCCAAGCGGTAATGCCAAGCACTTGCTCGAAAGAGAGGCTGTTGAGCAGCCGGTCGATCAAATCGGCGACGTCCCGCACCAGCGTGTCGATGATCTGCTTGAGCAGCGTGCCGTCCTCGATCATGGCGGCGGTCTCCGTCACCCAGGCCGGCTGCGCGCCGCTGTCCTCGCCGCCCAGATGGCTCTGGTAAATGAAGTTTGCGTAATCCAGCAATGTTTTCTGCGTGCCGTTGTCGTCCGCGACTGGGGTAGCGGTCAGGTTTTCGATCAGCTTCTTGATCTCGGCATCCAGACCGGCGGGGTCAGCAAGTTCCGCGTCGAGCTTGTCAAGCAGGACGTTGAGCGTCTGCTTGAGCCCGGTGGTCGGGATGAGCAGCTTGATCGCGAGACCGCTGATTTCCGTGTCGATGACGATGCCGCCCTCCGTGCTGTCATAATAGACGCTCGCGCCGTCTTCCTTGGGCAGCAGGTAGGGGATGCCGGTGTCGATCAGGTGGTCGAGGTTAGAAAATTCGATGCCGATCATTTCGCTCGCGAGGTTGACCAGCAGGCCGCTGGAACCGCCCTCGGCCAGAATCTGCTCATAGTAGCCATGCAGGAACCCGTTGACCGTGGTGGTCAGCATATCGTTGGAGAAGCCATGCGCCCGGCCGTATTCGGTGATGTCCTCAATGGTCTGCTCTTCGCCGGTGACCGGGTTGGTGAAGGTGATCGGGCCGACGCCGGTGTAAGTGCGGACATCCATGCTCTCCTTGACCGTTCCGTTCTCAATGGTGCGGGTGAGGGTCACGGCGCGGGCTGGGGATGGATACGTCACGACCGAGCCGGTTTCGATGTCGTAGAGCGTGTTGCCCGCTTCGGTGGTCACTGCGGCGATGTCATTGGCATGCATGTGGCCGGTGAAGATATAGGACATGCCCGCGTCGGCGTATACCTGCGCCAGCCGCTCGTAATCGTTGACCAGGTACATCGGCAGCAGGTCAGGCTCCATGCTGAAGTGGGGAACCATGCCGTGATGCTGCAGGCCGATGACCGTATCGCCGCGCTGCTTGGCCGCCGTGATCTGCTCGATGACCCAGGCTTCCAGCTCTGCGCTGACCGCGCCGCTGGTTTCGTGCTCGTCCGTGCCGGAATCGGTGTTGTCCGCGCTGTAGCGGGCGGAGTCGATCGAAATGATGGTGAAGCCGTCCTTCGGCCGGGCCACGTAGGACAGGCCGCCGCCCTGCTTGCCTGCGGCGGGGGTGAAGGTCGCGATCACGCTGTCGTCGCTGTAGACGAGCTCGGCGTAGATTTCCTTATAATCTTCCGGAGAAGTGCGGCCGGCCGGCACGGCCACGCCGTCCGGCGTGTTGAAGTTCATGGCGTTGGAGTTGTTCAGGTCATGGTTGCCGGGGGTGATATACACCTGCGTGTCCGTTTCCGCTTCGAACTTTTCCAGGATTTCGGCCAGGGCTTCATGCCCTTCCTTTTCGCCGTCCTTGGTCAGGTCGCCGGAAATGAGCAGCACGTCCGGGTCGTCCTGCTTGACGGTGTCCAGCAGCGCGGTGAGAAATGCGTCGCTCTCGGCGAACATTTTCCGGTCGCTGTTGAGGTGCTCGGTGAAGTCGGACGTGTCTTTGATCAGGTCGGGGGAGAGATAGTGCGTGTCCGAAAGGGAAGCGATCTTCAGGCTTTCCTCTTTCGCGGCGCTTTCGGCGAACACCGACTGCCCAGCCAGCAGAGAAACTGCCAGCAGCGCGGCGACGCCCTGCTTGATCCAACGGTTTGATAGATGCATACGATAGTTCCTCCTTCTGTTGTTTCGTCTCCCATTGTACGGCCCGGATTGTAAAGTCGCCATCCGCCTGACGGGGAAGCCTGGTAAAATCCTGGAGAATTCCGCAAGAAGAAAGTTCGTGACATCTTTACATGGGCGAGTGCTCCGGCGGCGGGCGAAAGAAGGCCAACATCCCATGCGCCGCAGCGTTCTCCCGCGCGAAAAAACACATAAAATGTCGGGAAATGACTTTACAAAAAGAATAAGCCAAGCTATAATATACACACTGTATACAATTTGCGGGCAAATATGGGGAGATAGTACAAACGGGAAAGGAAACGGGAAACAAAGATGGGAACAAATTTCGGGCGTGTATTGGCGCTGCTGCGCAAGGAAAAGGGCATCTCACAGAAGGAGGCCGCGGCGGACCTGGGGATTTCGCAGGCGCTGCTGTCGCATTACGAAAAAGGCGTGCGAGAGTGCGGCCTGGAATTTGTGGTCAAAACGGCGGAGTATTATCACGTGTCCTGCGACTATCTGCTCGGGCGCTCGGCGGAGCGCACGGGTTCCATCCTCAATGCGGAGGATCTGCCCGAGCCGGAAAGCGGTGGCAAGGACAATCGCTTTCAGGGCTCGCTGCTGCCGGCGCTCAATAAAAAGCTCATCGCCAATTCCCTCAACGTCGTCTATGGACTGCTGTCCCGCGCGGGCAGCCGGGAGCTGACGACTGAAGCCTCGAACTATCTCAGCCTTGCGGTATATAAAGTCTATCGGTATCTTTACTGTATGCACGCCAAAAATCCGCAGGATGCCTTCGAGCTGGAAAAGGGCGCGTTCGCGGACAAGGTAGCGGCCGCCATGCAGCTGGAGGAGCTGCGCCTGCGCGCCCGCGCGGCGGGGAGCGCAGCGGAGGGCGAGACGCCGCTGCAGGATTCGGCGGCGCTGGCCGTGACGCCGGAGCAGCTGTATCGGGAATATCCGCTGTTCGCCGGATCCCTGATGAACCTTGTCAAGAACGCGGAGGAGGACGTGCGGCTCAAGCTGGGGGAGAAATAAGTTCCTGCCGCGCCGGCGGGCGCGCAGGCTGAGAAGCCGGCGGCTGCGGTTTCTTTTGTTGGCGCTTGCAAAGCGGCCGGTTCGCGTTGTCAACCGGCCGCTTTGTTTGTATAGGGGACGCCGCGCGATGCGGTCTTGCTGCGCAGGATTGGCGGGGGGAGAAAGAAAGCCTCGCTTTCTCGCCGGCGCGGCAAGGGGCATTTTGCGGGACAAGACGCAGCATCCCCGCTTTGCTGGCAAGATATAATTGGCCCTGCAGAGCAGGAGCCGAGAAAAGGAGAGGGTAAGATGTATTGCGCAAATTGTGGCAAGCAGCTGGACACGGGAGCGAAATTCTGCCGGTTCTGCGGCGCGCCGGCGGGACCGGGAAAGGCGGCGGGCGAGATATCCCCTGCCGCGGCCGCCGTACCGGGGGAGCCCGCGCGGCAGCCGGCGCCGGCGTCGCAGGCGGAAACCGCGCCCGGCTTGCAGGCGGGACAGGCAGCGCCGGCCCCTGCGGAAGAAGCCGCCGGACAGGCGGCGCTGTCAGCGCAGCACGTATCGCCAGGGGGCCAGGCAGGACCGGGGGGATCGCAGCCCTGGACGCCGCCCCAGCCTGCCGCCCAGCCGCAGCCGCCCATGACGGCTGCACAGCCTGTGGAACCGCGGCAACCCGCCGCAGCCTCCCCCGCGTCACAGACGGAGCAGACGGCTTATGCCGCGGCGGACTGCCCGCAGGTGCGCGAGCAGGCGGCGCGGCCGCAATCAGAGCCGCAGCCGCAAGCGGCGGGGCCGAACGCCGCCCCGCAGACGGAACCGGGCGCGACGGAGCGCGAGGCGCATCCGATTCCCGCCCCGGCCAAAAAACGGGGACGCCGCGCCGCTGTTGCTGTCGCCATCGTGGCGGTGGCTTTGGTGCTGGGAGGCGGCGGCTTTTTCGCTGGCTGGATGCTGAGACGCAGCGAGCAGGAAAGCCTGCCGGTCAGCGGGATCTCCTCTGTGGCAGCGACTGCATCCGCCGGCGCGGAAAGCGCGACCTCCTCTGCGGCGGATGAAGCGCCGCCCGCGCCGACACAGACCCTGCCGGTCCGCGCGACGGTGAGCATTGGACAGGATTATCTGTATACTTATCAATATGACGAAGCAGGCAATCCAATAGAGGTGACGATGCAGACGGGCGACAGCACGACGGAAATCCTGCTGTTGACGTATTCCCCCATTGACACAGCGCGATCCTCCACCTATACGGTCACTGAGCTGCTCCGCGCCGGCCTGCTGGAGGAGGCGGACGGTACTTATGTGTTCGGGACGCCGCAGGAGGTTGCGAGCGAAGCGCTCCGTTTGCCGATCCGCCGCGGTGTTCTGACCGAAGCGCGGGCAATTGGAGCAGACGGCACGCAGGAGAGTGTGCAGCGGTTTTCCTATGACGGGAACGGAAATCTGCTTTGCAGGATTGAGGAAATTTACCAGGAGGGGACAGTGTCCCGCCGATCCGAGTGGACGTTTGACGCCCGCGGCTTTTTGCTGTGCGCGAAGCATTATGCCGGCAGTGGTGTGCTGGCTGAGGGCTATACAGAATACGAACTGGATACCCGGGGAAACCCGACGCAGTACTGCGAATATAATGAACTTGGCGTTTGCACGTTCCGGCAGGAATTCACCTATGATGCAGCCGGCCGCCTTCTTTCTGTGTGGTGTCCGAATTGGGATGGTTCCATCGAGTTCACCCGCAGTGCGGACGATGCAGGGGAAGAAACCATGCCGATCGGAGCGCTGCTGTTTCGGGCGCAGAAGGCGGGGGTAGATATGCTGTGGGATGAGAGCTGGATTTACCCGTATTCACTGGCCAATAACGATGTGCTGGAGATTCGGTTCCGCAGCGCGACGGAGGAGAGCAGGCTCTTTGACTCCGGCGTGGGGCGAATGCCGGACGGAGGTGTGTCCCTACTGAAGAATTTTTATGACAGCGACGGGGTTACAGCGGAAATCCAGGCGGTTTTGAACTACAACACGGACGGCAACCTTACCGAGCTGCGGCTCATTGAAGAGGACGAGACGATGATCCTGTCCTTTGAAGATGGGCCGGTCGTGCCGGAAACACTGCCGGAAGCAGTGCTGATACGTATGGGTTACGGAACAGTTCTGTTTGCGATGGAGGATCATCGTCTGTCTGGCGCGACGGAGATGGAGGATATGCAGCAGGTTGGTCAAGTGCGGTTTTCCTACGACAGCGCCGGCCGGCTTGTGAAGGCCGGGGAGCAGGGAGAAACGGCAATTTATGTCCGTAATTATTACGATGCGGACGGCAGGCTGCTGCAGTCGGCGTGTCAGCAGGGCAGAGAAGCAATGTGCGAAATCCGCGCTTATGATGCGCAGGGACGTCTTTGCGAGCGTGCCTGCTACAATGCGGTGAACGCTGTTGGCGACGCGCGCGTGTCGGTGACGATCGAATACGGCGCGGTGCCGGTCGCGGCGGAATGAGTCTCCGCTGAGCCTGCGGAAAAAGGCGGATTGCGCCTTGCTTTCGCCGGGAAACATGGTATAATAAAAAGCGGCCCGGCGCGCCCGGGCCGCTTATCCTGATCGAGCCTGCGCCGCGCCCGGCGCGGCGGAATTATCTTTGGAGGCGGTCAATCAATGAACAATCTGGACAAATCGATGGACAAAATCGTCGCGCTGTGCAAAACGCGCGGCTTTGTTTATGCCGGCAGCGAGATCTACGGCGGTCTCGCCAACACGTGGGATTACGGCCCGCTGGGCGTCGAGCTGAAAAACAACGTCAAGCGCGCCTGGTGGAAGAAATTCGTGCAGGAGTCGCCCTATAACGTCGGGCTGGACAGCGCCATTCTCATGAACCGGCAGGTATGGGTCGCATCGGGGCATGTGGTCAACTTCAACGACCCCCTCATCGACTGCCGCTCCTGCAAAATGCGCCACCGCGCCGACAAGCTCATCGAGGAATACAACGCCGAGCACGGCATCACGGACGTCAACGTCGAGGCGATGGATAACGACGCGCTGTCGGCTTACATCGCGGAGCATCAGATCCCCTGTCCCGGCTGCGGCAAGAGCGATTTCACGCCCATCCGCAAATTCAACATGATGTTCAAGACCCACCAGGGCGTGACCGAGGACAGCGCGGCGGAGGTTTACCTGCGCCCTGAAACCGCGCAGGGCATCTTTGTCAATTTCAAGAACATCCAGCGCACGACGCGCCGCAAGGTGCCCTTCGGCGTGGCGCAGATCGGCAAATCCTTCCGCAATGAGATCACGCCGGGCAATTTCACCTTCCGCACGCGGGAATTCGAGCAGATGGAGCTGGAGTTTTTCTGCAAGCCGGGCACCGACCTGGAATGGTTCGCGTTCTGGCGCGGCTTCTGCCGCGACTGGCTGCTGGGGCTCAATATGACCGAGGGGAACCTGCGCCTGCGCGACCATGAGAAGGAGGAGCTGAGCCATTATTCCAACGCCACCACCGATTTTGAGTTCCTCTTCCCCTTCGGCTGGGGCGAGCTGTGGGGCGTGGCCGACCGCACGAATTTCGATCTCACCGCGCATCAGGAATGCTCGGGCGAGAATATGGAATATTTCGACCAGGAGACGGGCGAGAAATATATCCCCTATGTCATCGAGCCGTCGCTGGGCGCCGACCGCGTGACGCTGGCCTTCCTCATCGACGCTTACGACGAGGAGGTCGTCGACGCGGAGAAAAACGACGTGCGCACCGTGCTGCACCTGCATCCGGCGCTCGCGCCCTATAAGTGCGCGGTGCTGCCGCTGTCGAAGAAGCTCTCCGAGCCGGCGATGGAGGTATACCGTTCGCTGTGCGGTGACTTCATGGCGGATTTCGACGACGCGGGCAGCATCGGCAAGCGCTACCGCCGGCAGGACGAGATCGGCACGCCGCTGTGCGTGACCTTCGATTTCGACAGCCTCGAGGATCATTGCGTCACCGTGCGCGACCGCGACACGATGCAGCAGGAGCGCATCCCGATCGACACGCTGCGGACGTATATTGCGCAGAAGATCGCTTTCTGACAAAGGCCTCCGTCCTTGTAATACGCAGCAAAACAGCCCCAGGGCCAACTTGGCTCTTGGGGCTGCTTTGCTGCAGGCGGGGAGCTTTCGCGGCGGAGGCGGGGCCTTTGTCGCCTCAGTCGTTATCCGCAGAACTATGACGTGCAATCGGCGCAGCCTTACTGAAAGGTCGGCGGCGACGCATTGCGTTTCTCACCCGGGTAAAATCCGCCGAAAATCAATATCGCGCAGGACAGACGGAACACACCGCCTTTCCTGCGCGATATAAGAAATTGAGTATTAATTTGAAGTCAGCTTTTGCTGGACATTCCGCTGCCGCACCAACGGATGCGCAAATCAGATGGCGGTCCGATTGAGCGCGTAAGAGAGCGGCTTGACAAGAACGCCTGACACGAGCCCGGCGCTGACCAGCTCAATGAGCGCATTGACGCCGGCCCAGGCGATGATGAAGGTCACAAGGTTCTGACCGACGGTTGGCTGCGCGTGGAACGTCAGGTAAATCAAACCCAGCACCAAAACCGTGTGCAGCAGCGTAGCGCAAACGGATGCTACGATCGCCGAAGGCACTTTGTTGATGTTCCGCTTTTGCATTACGGCGTAGATCAGAGCCGCAACCACGGGGAAAAGCACGCGCGGCACAATGCAAATCACGAGACTCATCCAGTTGCCTTCCGCTTGGCCTACCGGGGTGAAGGGGGTAAAGGCGAAGGCAGTGACGGGGTTGGGCGGCATGAAGGTCCATACGATCAGGGAGCTGATGCCCATCACCGCGCCGAGGAAAATTCCGGCTTTCCAGCCCAGCAGGATCGCTGCGATGAGCGCGGGAATGTGGGCCAGCGTGGCGACGATGCCGGGGCCCAACGGGATGGAACCCAGCGGCGTGAAGCAGAAGATCAGCTCCAGCGCCGTGAAGATAGCGAGCAGCGCCAAATGCAGGGTTTTCTTGTTTTTCATGATAAAATTCCTCCTTGCTGCTGCTCCTTTGCAGGATGCAGCGCATTGGCCCGGGAGCGCTCCATGTGCGGCAGAGACGCGCCGGGCGGTTTTCTATTTCACCTTCGGCGCGACCGCGCCGGGGCGAACGGAAAGGAATGGGGCGAACGCCCCGGAAATGGCGGCCTTTCTTGCACACGGGCCGCGGTCTTTTTTACTTGCCGCAGTTCTTTTGATAGAGAATCCGCAGCCCTTCCAGCAGAAGATTCGGATCGTGGAGCACCTTGCGGCGGGTGAATCTGGTGATTTCACCGGACATGCCGCCCGTCGCGACGGCGGTGCAGGCCTCGCCCAGCTCGTCCTCGATACGCTCCAGCATGCCGTCGAGCATGGCCGCCGCGCCGAACACGACGCCGGAACGCATGCAGTCCACCGTGTTCGTGCCGATGACGCGCGCAGGCGCTTCCACGCTGATTTCCGGCAGCTGCGCCGCGCTGCTCGACAGGGCGCCGAGCCCCAGCCGCACGCCCGGCAGGATGGCGCCGCCGAGCATCTCGCCCGCGCGATTGATGACGCTGATGGTTGTCGCCGTCCCCATGTCGAAAATGACGATGGGGCGGGGGTACTTCGCGAGCGCGGCGACGGCGTCCACCACGAGATCCGCTCCCAGCTGCGCAGGATTGTCGATTTTGATGTTAAGTCCCGTCTTGATCCCCGGGCCGACAATGAGCGGCGCTTTCCCAGTCAGGCGCGCCATCGCCGGGGCGACGGTGTCTGTCACGGCCGGGACCACGGAGGAGACGATCGAGCCGTCCAGATCCGCAGGATCCACCTGATACAGCGCCAGCACCGCGCGCAACGCGATGGCCATCTCGTCGGCGGTTTTGTCACGGCTGGTCATGATGCGGCTGAGAAACTGCAGCGATTCGTCCCGGTATGCGCCGATGACGATGTTCGTGTTTCCAATATCGATGGCGAGAATCAAGCAATCCCCTCCTTGCGCTTTGCAAAAGTCGGCGCGCCGCCAATGTCCGGCAATATCCGCGCCGCACGGGGCAGAAAAACAGCGATGATGCGAAAATGCCGGTCCGTTTCTCTGCTGTAACGATATTTCATATTCATTATACCATAGACATAAGAAAAAGTCATAGCATTCACAGAAAATTTCTTTTCTGCAAAAGGGGAGAAAAAGCCGCGCGAACAACTAGATTTCACGGCGCGTTTGTATTGCTTCGCCACTACCCTCGGTGAACAAGGGGGAACGCGGTTTTTCGCGGCGAAACGGGCGTCCGGCTGTGTTCTCCCCGCCCGCGGGCACGAAGCCCGGCCGCCTCGTCGGCGGAGCCTGCGCCCGTTTCCCTCCCGAAAAACTCTCCGGACCCGGCGGGAGAAGGAAATGGTTGCAGGCAAGGCCGCA
>CAJFTT010000056.1 GCA_904420005.1 Candidatus Tabaqchalia intestinavium
ACCCTGCTGTTCCCCCTGGCGGGGCAGGAGTGACGGCTGGCCAGTCCGGTAAGAAGCGTTCCTTCAGCGAAATGAGCAACAACGGCTACTACCACAACCAGAAATTCAAAGCCACTGCTGAGGCCCACGGCCTGCACATTGAGAAGCACGCCAAGTATGGCTGGACGGTAACAACGCTGGCCCCAGAGGCGGAGGCATGGATCAGAGAAACTTTGGGTGATGACAAAATCAACGCCAGCCGCTTGCCAGTGGAAGGTACCACCAAGGGCGGGAGTAAGAAATCCATTAACCGCAGTATCAAATATGTCTGCCCCTGCTGCGGCACTATCATCCGGGCGACGCGGGAGGTCAATGTAATCTGCGGGGATTGCGGAGAGCCATTCGAGCGGGAATAAGACATAAGCGGGAGCCGTAAGGTTTCCGCTAAATTGTTCTCATTGGAGGAAGGGGTGCTGTCACGGAGCGGATACTTTTTAGCATTTCCTCGCTTCTGATATAAGAAAGCCGGACAAGGGGGTGCAAAAATGAGTCACCATGGGACTATGTGATCGTCACAATAGAAAGTGGGCCGATGGCGGCCTATTCCGCCAAGACCCCGGAAAACAGAAAAAGCCCGGAAAGCCCACAGTATCAGGCTTTCCGGGCATAAATACAGAAACAGCCCTCCGATTTGGAAGGCTGTTTCTGTATTAAAGATTGTTCCTTAATATGGAGCTGATGACGGGATTCGAACCCGTGACCTCATCCTTACCAAGGATGTGCGCTACCTCCTGTGCCACATCAGCAAACACAACGCAATTATTATAGCATAACTTTCGCGATTGTCAACACCCAGCGGGAACATTTCCCTGGTTTTCGCGCATTTTTCTGCAAGAGCTGACGCAAGCCCGCCCTCTCCAGGCCGCTATCTCACAAGCGCAGGGCCGACCGGGACCGGGGCTTGTGGCAGAGCTGGGCGCCAGAGGACAGGCACCGCCGCGCACCTCCCCGGCCGACGCCTTCCCGCTACGCTTCCGCGGCACGCCGGCGGTATTGCATCGGAGAAACGCCGTACTGCTTCTTAAACTGCTTGTCAAACACAGACAGCGACTGAAAGCCGCAGGACAGCGCCGCCTCCGTCACAGTCAACCGCCCCGCCGTGAGCAGCTCGGCCGCCGCACGCAGGCGCAGACGCATGAGATAATCGCGCGGGGACAGGCCGACATATTGCCGGAACAGCCGGAACAGATACGTCCGGTCGATCCCCACATGCCGCGCCACGTCCGTGACACGGATGTCATAGCTGAAATTGCGCCGCAGGAACGCGAGCGCCTGCTCGGTATATTCCCGGCCGGGCGCGGCCTGCGCCGGCGGGCGGGTCACCATGCGCGACAGGCAGCGGTAAAGCTGTCCCAGGCGCGTATATTCGTTGCTCTCCGGCCGATCAAACAGCGCCACCAGTTCGAGCATTTCCTCACGCAGCAGACCGCCGCTGCGGTCGGTGAACACAAAATTGTCCGCGCCCAGGCCGCATTCACGCAGCAGGCGGGGCGCGTCGGCGCCGTCGAAGCCGATCCAGCAATATTCCCAGGGATCATTTTGGCTGGCAGCATAAAACGTGGACTCCCCCGGCAGGATCAAAAAGCCCTGCCCGGCCTCCAGCGCGACACGCCGCCCGCCCCGTTCAAAAAAGCCCGTCCCCCGCAGGATGAAATGAAACAGATAGTGCCGGCGCACGGCGGGGCCGAACGCATGGCCCGGGGCGCATTTCTCCCATCCGCAAAAATGCAGGCAAAGCGCGGCGCTCTCCCCCGCAGGCGCCCGGTGCATCTCCATCGTCGTGGCCCCCTTTTATCCCGGTTTCCGCCTATTATTATAAACGAGCCTGCATCGAAAGGCAAGGCAATTTGCAACAAATAAACAAATCCAGGAAACAATCGGGCTAGCATCCTGCTCGGCAGAACTGTATAATGGAACCAACGACATCTGCAAACGGAAAGGAGCGCCATATCCATGCCGAAAATCACATTCATGGGTGCGGGCAGCACGGTATTTGCCCGCAACGTCCTGGGGGACTGCATGTGCACGCCCACCCTGCGCGACAGCGAAATCGCGCTGTACGACATTGACGGACAGCGCCTCGCGGAGTCGGAAATCATCCTCTCCGCCATCAACAAAAACACAAATGAAGGCCGCGCGAAAATCAAGACCTATCTCGGCGTCGAAAATCGCAAGGAGGCCCTGCGGGGCGCGGACTTCGTCGTCAACGCCATTCAGGTCGGGCTGTACGATCCCTGCACGATCATCGACTTCGAGGTGCCGAAAAAATACGGCCTGCGCCAGACCATCGGCGACACGCTGGGCATCGGCGGCATCATGCGCGCGCTGCGCACCATCCCGGTGCTGCGCGACTTCGCGGAGGATATGCAGCAGGTCTGCCCCGACACGTGGTTCCTCAATTACACCAATCCCATGGCCATGCTGTCCGGCTATATGCAGCGGTACACGGGCGTCAAAACGGTCGGCCTGTGCCACAGCGTACAGTGCTGTTCGGAGCACCTGCTGCGCTCGCTGGGGATGGAGGAGAAGCTGGAAGGCCGCCGGGAGACGATCGCCGGCATCAACCATATGGGCTGGCTGCTGGAGCTGTACGACAAGGACGGCAACGATCTGTATCCCGAGATCCGCCGGCGCGCGGCGGAGAAAAACGCCCGGGAAAAGCACGGCGACATGGTGCGCTTCGAATACATCCGCCGGCTGGGCTACTATTGCACCGAGTCGAGCGAACATAACGCTGAATACAACCCCTGGTTCATCAAAGCGCGGCTGCCGGAGCTGATCGAGCGCTATAACATTCCGCTGGACGAATACCCGCGCCGCTGCGTCGAGCAGATCAAAGGCTGGGAGAAGCAGAAAAACGAAATCCTCGCCGACGGCAAGGTGACGCACACCCGCACCGGAGAATACGCATCCTACATCATGGAAGCCATCCTCACAGGCGTGCCGTACAAAATCGGCGGCAACGTGCTCAATACCGGGCTGATCGATAATCTGCCGTCGGACGCCTGCGTGGAGGTGCCGTGTCTGGTGGACGGCATGGGCGTGCGTCCCTGCCATGTCGGGCGCCTGCCGGTGCAGCTCGCAGCGATGAACATGACCAACATCAACGCACAGCTGATGACCATCGAGGCGGCGGTCACGAAAAAGCGCGAGAGCATCTATCAGGCCGCGATGCTCGAGCCGCGCACGGCGGCGGAGCTGTCCATCGACGAGATTGTCGCGATGTGCGACGACCTGATCGAAGCGCACGGGGACTATATGAAAGACTACCAGTAAACTGGGTCGCCGGGAGCACGAGCGGCAGGCTGCCGCTCGTGCTCCCGGCTTTCGCAAAAAAAGGCAACACGTTTCCTGCCCAGACGCCACGTTAATCCTATCTATTCGATCGCCTTCCTCCGCCCGTCGGCCGGTTGGCGTTTTCCCCTGCGCCAGCAGCAGAAACGGCAAAGCGGCCAACATCGCAAGCGAGAAGGCGCGTAGAGCAAACCGGTGCGTCTGTCGGCTGCCGACCTGCCGCAGAAATAAAAAAGCGGGCAGCCCTTTCCCGCCGACAGGAGCCGTCCCCGCTTCAGGCGCGCAGGGCAGCGACGCCGCGCGGCCCGTGGTGAACAGCAAAACCGTCGGGAACACACCCGCAGAAATAAAGCCAATCCCACGCAGCGGTTGTCGCTTCTCGCGCATCCCGCAAACGCCTGCCCCAATCCGCCATGTCCCCCGCGCGCCATCGGGCCCCGCGGCCATGGGCGCGGAATCTCGCGCCGTTCTCCCTCCAGTCTCGGCGGGCAGGGAAAACGGCGTTTTCCCTGTTCGGCTGTCTTCCCGCAGGGCGGATTTGCCGTGTCGGCCGGGTCCTTTCCCTCGCGCAAAGGGGCTGCGCCTCAGCCACGCGGCTGTCCCGTGAGCTCCTTCCCCCGCGGCCTCAACGGGGACGCCAGGGGCGCCGCCGTCGGTCCGTATTTTGCGCGCCGGACGCCGGGGGCAGCAATGCCGTTTCGTTCCAAGCCGGCCTTTTTCAGCGCTGGCCGCCCCGGACAACCGCCGGACGAGTCAGTCCATTTGCTTTTTAAGCCTGCGGAAACCGCCCAGCGCCTTCCAGCCGATTTTTACGATCCGCGGAATATTGACCGAGTTAACGCCCGCCTGCCGCGGCCGGAACGTGATGTCCTTGAAGCATACTCTGTCTTTATAATACGCAAAATACGTCGTCATCATAATATTGGGAAGATTATAATCCGGCGGAAGCTTGGCGAGATATTTCCCCACCGTTTCCGCCCGCATGAGCCGGAACGGGGCGTTGGCGTCCGGCACGCGCACCCGGAAATACAGCCTGAGCAGCAGGCAGACAACCTTCTCCACAAAGGCTCTCGATTTCCCGTCGCCGCGCGCGCAGCGGTTGCCGAGCACGGCGTCATACGCATGCCTTTCTTGCCAGAACGCATCGAATTCGTTTGGATCGGTCTGGCCGTCGGAATCGGTCTGAAAAATATAATCGGCATGGTTCCTGACGGCGTAATCATACAGCGCCAGGACTTTGGGACCGTGCTGCCTGCCTGTGTCGGACAGCAGTTCAAGTTTTGGGTATTGGCCCTGCAGCTGCTGCAAAATCGCATGCGTCGAATCGGTGCTGCCGCTGTCGGCAATCACCAGCCTGGACGCCTCGCTCTTGCCGCTAAGGAGCGGATACCACGCTTCCACAACGCTTTTTATATTGTCCTGCTCATTGTACGCCGGCATAACGATATATAATGTCTCCACTCTATCTCCTCCTGTGTCTGCTATTCTACAGGAAACTGCTGATTCAATCCACACTATTTCCCGCCCCGCCGCAACGCCCGCCGAAAAAGATGGACTTCTTTTCGCCTGTGTGTTATAATTTTGCCTGCATATTCTTCCTGCAGTGGGGTGTTCTCATGACGGCAGCGCGTTCGCGTTTTCAAACCATTCTCCATTATATAACGACCGACAAGAAAGTCAAGACGGCATGCGCGGCGCTGCTGATCGTAATGAGTGCGGTTGCGCTTTGGTCCTTCATCAGCACGCCGTTCACGGGCGATATAAAAGTCTTCTTTGCCGCCGCGAATCAGGTGAAATATCAAAGCTCGTCCGGCATCCTGGCGGTTTTTTCGTCCTGGGAGCTCAAAGGGATCGCCAATCGGCTTTTGATTTACGGGATCTATCTGCTTGCCGATTGGCTCGTCGGATATGATAATAAGATCGCTTTCGAGTATGCCGCTAATGCGATCTACGCCGTGTTCCTTCTGCTGATCCTGTTCGCCGCGGCCTATTTTCTCCCCGCGGAAAAGCGGACAAAACGCGCGGCGTTTTTCCTCTCCTTTTTCTCCTTCTTCACCGTCAACGCTTTAATCAGCCAGCAGGCCGAAATGACCTGCGTCGCGCTGTGTCTGCTGATCACGTCCCTGCTCCTCTGCGGGAAAAAGCCCGCGCTGATCCTGTCCGGCTTTCTCGGCGCGCTGCTTTTCTTTTTCAAAAGCATTTTCATTCTCCTTTACGGCTGCTCGCTGCTTTGCGCGCTGGTGTTTGATTTTTATTCCGGCAGGCACAGCGGGCGCGCGCGGCAGTATCTTCTTTCCGCGGCGTCGATGCTGCTGTTTGAAGCGGTGCTCTGCGGCGCGGTATTGCTCGTCTACCCCCAGGAATTCAGAGACATGCTCAACGCCTCGAATTTCCAATCCACCCTCCTGTCTGAAGGCTCCAACGTCTCCCTGCGGGCAATGGTCGACTCCCTGAGCGCGGGGTTTGTTACAAGCATCGTCATGATCCCCACGCTCTTTCTGGGCATCATCGCGGCGGTTCGGGTTTTGATCGCAACGATCCAGGAAAAACAGTATGCGGTCTTTTTAACGCTTGTGTTCCTCTGGGTGATCCCGCTGGATATTATCGTGGTGGCCAACAATTATTTCGCCTATCACTATTTCCTGCTCATCCTCCCGTCTATCGCGAGCCTTCTTCTCCTGCTTAAAACGCAGCGCACAAGTTATCCCTTCCTCCTTGCGTGCGCCGGCGCTGCGTTTTTCTTCACCCTGCTGTGCCGCATGCTCAAAGACGGCCTCCAGCAATTCCCGCTGATCAACAACTCGACGGTGCTGCTCGTGGCGCTGCATCTGTTCGGCGTGGCCGTCATCGTCTCCCTGCTGAAAAGCTCGAAGGCGGTGCAGAAAGGGCTTCTCGCCTGTGTCCTCACCGTCTGCCTGTTCTTCTGGATGAATTACTCTTCCGTGATCGCGCCGTATCACCGCAACATTGTCGCGATCGAAAAAGCGGCGGCGGACATCAACCGTGCGGCGCTTCCCGCGGACTTCGGCGAGGAACGCGTGCTGTACCTCGACTCGGGCCTGATCGCGTTTTATGCCGACGCCCCTTCCTACAGCAGATATTTCTTCAATCTGCCGATGCAGCGCTACCAAAATGGCGACGATTGGGATTGCCAAAAGTCGGAACACGAGCTGCTTTTGGGTTACACAGGAAAATATATCGTTTACTCCGACTGGTTCCATCTGGAGAAATATCCGGATCTCAAGGAGAAGCTGGAAAATGAATATGTCAAGCTGGAAAACAGCAACCTGCTGGCGTACAGCCCCGCATGGGATCTGTTTTCCCTCGCCGAGACGCCGACCAGAAACACCGTTTCCGATGAAATCTACATCCTGGTACGCAAAGAATAAGAGCAGGGCGGTGGAAAAGAAAAGATGAAGCTGCTGAAAAAATTACTGGAAAAATACGGTGCGTTCGTGCGTTATGCCATTTTCGGGGCGCTGACGACGGTTGTCAACGTCGTCGTTTATTTTCTCTGCTACGACGTCGCCGGCATCGCAAACGTCCCGTCGACGATCGTGGCGTGGATCGTTGCGGTGGCGTTCGCCTTCGTGACCAATAAGCTGTTCGTCTTTGGGAGCCGGTCATGGCAGGCCGGAAAAGCGCTGCGGGAAGCTGCCACCTTCCTGCTTTGCCGGGTGGGAACCGGCGTCATTGAGGTGCTGCTGATGTACGTGCTGGTCGACCGGCTGGCGTTCGACGGCACCGTCACAAAGCTCGCCGTCAACATCCTGGTGATCGTGCTGAATTACATCGCAAGCAAGCTTTTCATCTTTGTGAAAAAATAGTTCGCCGCCGAGGGCGGGACTGCCTCAGGTTTCTTCCACGCCTGTGAGGTCAAAGGACGGGAGGAATTCATTGCAGGCCGCCTCTTTTTCCTGCAGGAAACCCGCTTCGATGCCGCGCAGGGAAAGATACCGCGCCGCCAACGCATAATCCTCTTCGGAAACGCGGGCGGCCAGCTCCGGGTACGGTAACGGCCGGTCCGGCGGCGTATATTGCCAAAGGAGGCTGAACAGGACGCTGTTTCTCGGGAACGTCTCCGCCACCCAGTCGATGACGTCGAGCGTATCCTGCAACGCGCCCGGCAGCATCAGATGCCGGATCAGCACGCCGCGCCGCAGCAGGCCGTCCTCCCCCAGCACAAACGGCCCCGTCTGCCGGAACATTTCCCGAATGGCGCGATCCGCGACGGACGGATAGTCCGCTGCGCCGGAATACCGCTCTGCCAGCACAGGCGAGCGGTATTTCATATCCGGAAGATAGATATCGATCAACCCCTCCAGCGAGCGCAGCGCCTCCTCCCGGTCATAGGCCGAGGTATTATAGCACACGGGCGCGGAGAGCCGGGGCGTCAGCGACGCGCGGACGGCCGGCACGAAATGGCTGGGGGTGACGAGGTTGATATTATGCGCCCCCTGTGCAAGAAGGGCCTGGTAGATCTCGCGCAGCCGCGCGGGCGTCACCTCCCGGCCGAAGCCCTGCGCGCTGATGGGCGCATTCTGGCAGAACACGCAGCGCAGCGCGCAGCCGCTGAAAAAGACCGTACCGCTGCCGCGGGTTCCGCTGATGCACGGCTCCTCGCCGAAATGCAGCGCAGCGCGGGCGACGCGCGGCGTCGTCCCCATCCCGCAGGTGCCTGTCGCGCCGCGCGCCGTCTCCGGCCGGGGCAGGGCGCAGTCGCGGGGGCAAAGGCGGCACAGCTTGTCCATGGGCGTCCTCTCCTTTTGATTTCTCATTCTCTCCCTGCGCCGGAGCGCGGGCCCCGGCCGCGCGCACAAAAGCGGGTGTGCGCGGCTTCTGCGCAGTCTTGTTTTCCGGTCGGGAAAGCGTTCCCGGGGCGACCTTCGCGGCCGGGATTTGTTCTCAGTATAGCACACAGACAGAAAAAATGCCATCCGGCGCTCTGTTCCCTCCGGCGGATCGTCCATTGTTTTTTCCCAGGAGGCAGGGTATACTAAACAAAAGTCCCCGCGAGGGACACAGGAAAAGGCGGAATGACAATGGTTTATACCGTAACGCTCAACCCCTGCGTCGACTACGTCATGCGGCTGCCGACGCTGCAGCGCGGAGAAGTCAACCGCGCGCAGCAGACGCAGCTGCGGCCCGGCGGCAAAGGGCTCAACGTCTCCCTGTTGCTGACGCGGCTGGGCGTCGCCAATACAGCGACGGGGTTCGCCGCGGGCGCCGTCGGCGAGCAGCTGCTGCAAATGCTTGACCAGATGGGGGTGCAGCTGAAATTCATCCAGCTGCCGCGGGGCGACACCCGCATCAACGTCAAGCTGCATGCGGATGATACGACAGAAATCAACGCACCCGGGCCGGCCATCGATCCGCAGGCGCTCGCGCATCTCTCGCATCGGCTTGGCGCGCTGCAGGAGGGCGACGTGCTGGTGCTGGCCGGCAGCGTCCCCGCCGGCGTGCCGCAGCAGATCTATGCCCGCCTGCTCGCGCAGGCGCCCCGTGCGACAGCCGTCGTGGACACGACAGGGGAAGCGCTGCGTGCCGCGCTGCCCTGTCGTCCGTTTCTGATCAAGCCCAATCACCATGAGCTGGGGGCGCTGTTCGGGCAATCGCTGCAAACCCAGCAGCACATTCTTTCCTGCGCCCGGCTGGCACAGGAGCATGGCGCGCGCAACGTGCTGGTCTCCATGGCGGGGGACGGCGCCGTGCTGCTGGACGAAACCGGTACGGCGCATATTGCCGCCGCGCCCCAGGGCGACGTCCGGGACGCCGTGGGTGCGGGCGACTCCATGGTCGCGGGTTTTCTGGCCGGCTGGCAGCGCTGGGGGGACTATGCGCAGGCGCTGCGGCTGGGCGTCGCCGCAGGCAGCGCGACCGCGTTCTCCGACTGGCTCGCGGAAAAAGAAGCCGTCGACCGGCTGCTGCCGCGCGTCGAGGTGCGCTCTATTCGCTCTTGACCCCGTGTCGGATTCCTCCCCTATAGGCGCGCCGACAAGGTGCGGATCTCTGTGCGCAATGGGGCGGCGCGGTTCGTTGCTTCTTTTGTGGGCTGCCTGCGCTATGCAGCCCGGCCTCCCTTCAATGCAATCTTCCCCGCCGTGTGCGCCGACGCCGTTTCGCGCGGTCCGCCGCGCGCGCCAAAGCAGCGAAATCAGAACCACCTATTGAACGGGTGGTTTGAACAGGCCCTATTAAGGGCCCATCTCTTATGGTAGCCCTCTTAGGAGGGCACCGAATTATTTATCAATCACATTTTTTGCACTGCATGCCCCTCGCAAGGGGCACACGTCTTACAATCTTTCCCTTACTTCAGACTATCTTTCTTGACTTAAGTATTTTTTATTCACCCCCAGTTGAACTGGGGGATTTTTTCATGCCTGTTCGGCGCCATTAACCGCGTCCGGCCGCGGCGGAGCGCGACGCCGGCCCGCGGAACAGCGCGGCAGATCTCCTCTCCGTGACGAAGCGGACCGGCGGGTCGGGTTGCGTGGGACAAGCGCACTAACGGATAAAGGCGTGCCGAACAGCATTCGGCACGCCTTTATCTCCTGCTTCTCCCAAAAACGCGCGGCAACCTTCAGATCAGGGAAATTTCCGTCACGGTTTCCGCCAGCAGCTGCCCGCTGCGCGCCCGCGCAACGTCAGCCAGCGACAGCATCCCCACCAGGCGCGCGCCTTCCACCACCGGCAGGCGGCGCACCTGCTCGCGCGCCATGGTGCGCATGGCTTCCTCGACGGTGGCGTCGGGCGTGGTGGTAACAGGTTTGGTGGACATGATGGCGCCCACGCGTGTGATCTTTGCATCTTCGCCGCCCGCCACACAGCGCAGCACAATATCCCGGTCCGTCAGGATGCCGCACAGTTCCCCCGCCGACACCACCGGAACCGACCCGATATTGTGCTTCGACAGCAGCTCCGCCGCCTCGAAAACGGTATTGTCGTGCCGGAGCAACAGCACCCGGTTGCTCATGACCTCTCTGACCTGCATATTGATTCCTCCCATGGCTGATTTTTCCTAGTATGCCCCGCACGCGCGCCGGGTATACCCCATCCCATACAAAACGGAGGCGCGGCGCAGAGCCCATACCTCCGTTTTGCATCATAGATCCAAGCGCATGCTCACCGACGGTTGGAATCGTCGTGGGCGGCGTTGCCGCGCTGGATGGCGTCTGCCCGCTCCATCGTTGCCGCTTTTTTCGCCGTCCTTTCCCTCCGGCAGGTCTGGATTTCCGGCAAAAACCGGCGCGGACCCGGCCGATAAGGCAAGGGAACGCACAGCCACAAACAGCGAGGCATCCGCCGGCCGCTTTCTTCGCTTTGAAACGCCACGTTTCCCTTCATCTGGCAACCTCAATTTATGAATAGGCCGGGCTGTCATTCTGCCGGCAAGCCGAGAAACCGCGCCGGTCAACCGACAGAAAAGAGGCGCTGTTCCCACCGCCAAGCGATGAAACAGCGCCTCTTTTTGCTGCTGGTTTTTATTCTCTTATTCCTGCACAATCGCACCGACAGGACATACATCCGCGCAGGTTCCGCACTCGACGCAGGACTCCGCATCGATCACGCACTTGCCGTCTCCCTCGGAAATGCAGGAAGAAGGACATTCGCCCATGCAAGCGCCGCAGCAAAGACATTCGTCAGTAATCTTATAAGCCATACTTAACACCTCCCACGTTGTAACCCCATTGTAACATATTCCGCAGAAAAAGCAAGACCCTTTTTTTAACAGAAACGTAAATTATGACTGTGCGGCCTTGCCTTGCTTTTTCTTCTCATGCTTCTCGGGATTACGCAGCACCGTCAGCTGATCGCGATGATAGGTGTGCAGCGTGGCGTCGTTCTGCGCGTCAAGCCGCACCTTGCAGTTCCCCGTGAGCAGGTGCACCTCCGCCACTGTGCCTGTGCCGTCCGGGGTCTTGACCGACGCGCCCTGCCGCGGGGTCTTTTTGATCAGGTCGCTGTACGCCTCCTGCTCATATTTCAGGCAGCACATCAGCCGCCCACAGGTGCCGCTGATCTTGGCCGGATTGAGCGAGAGGCCCTGCTCCTTGGCCATCTTGATGGACACCGGCTGGAAATCGCCCAGGAAAGAAGCGCAGCAGAAAGGCCGCCCGCAGATCCCCAGGCCGCCGAGCGTCTTGGCCTCGTCGCGCACGCCGATCTGCCGCAGCTCGATGCGCGTGCGGAACACACTGGCCAGATCCTTGACCAGCTCGCGGAAATCCACCCGTCCGTCCGACGTGAAATAAAACAGGATCTTGCTGCCGTCAAAGGCATATTCCACATCGACCAGCTTCATATCCAGCTTATGGTCGGCGATTTTCTTGACGCAGATGCGGTGCGCGTCCTTTTCCCTGCGGCGATTGTCCTCCATGCGGCGGCGATCCTCCGGCGTGGCCAGGCGCACAATGGGGCGCAGCGGCTGCACGACGGCGAGGTCATCCACCTCTTTGTTTCCCATGGCGACTTCTCCGCACTCCAAGCCGGACGCGGTCTCCACCACGACAAAGTCGCCGGGATTCGCCTTGACCTCTCCCGGCGCAAAATAATATACCTTGCCCGCTCCGCGGAAACGGACTCCGATGACTTCTGTCAAATTTCCGTCCTCCTTCAAACCTGCGCGTCCCGCATCGGCGGCGCGCCAAACGCGGCGGAAATCCCCGCCTGCAAAGCCCGGCGTTCTCACTGCCGGGAAAGAATCTCCTGTGCCTCCAGCGCGAACCACGCGGAAAGCAGCTGCTGGTTGGCGTTCGCGCCGAGACGGCGCGCCGTCTCATCCACCAGCGCCGTCAGGCGCAGCACCTGCGCCCGGGTCACGCGGGCAGACAGCGCGCGCATGGCGTCTTCCCCCGCCGCGCCGCGCCGGTTCTCAAGCCCCAGCTTGTCCGCCGCGGCGTCGCGCAGCGCCGCTTTGGCGTCCCCCAGAAGCCGCAGGCCCTCGGCCCGGTCGGCGAGCAACGCCGCAGACGTGCGCAGCAGCGCATACCGCTCCCCTGACGCGAGCGCCGTCAGAAGCGCGTCCACCCGTTCGTCCGGCGCGCGCACTGCCTGCACGCCGGAAAGGCGCAGCATGGCCAGCCGGGAGCGCACCGTGGGTAAAAACGCTGCACGCGAGGGCGCCGTCAGCAGCAGGTGCACGCCGGCGGGCGGCTCCTCCAGCAGCTTGAGCAGCGCGTTCTGCGCCTCCTCATTCATGCGCTGGGCCTCCTGCAGGATGAACACCCGGCACTCGGCCTCGTTGGCGCGGATATATGCGTCGGAACGGATCCGGCGGATGTCGTCCACCCGGATCACGCGCTGCTTGGGATCGTCCTCCAGCACGCTGACATCCGGATGAATCCCGGCGAACACCTTCCGGCAGTGCACACAGGCCCGGCAGGGCCGGGGCGAGCCGGTGCAGACGATGGCCGCCGTCAGCTCGCGCACCGCGCGCTCTCGCGCTTCCCCGGCCGGCGCTTCGAGCAGCACGGCGTGCGGGATCCGCCCCTGGGCGAAGCGCGCCGCCAGCTCCGCCGGCAGCGCCCCCGCCGCAGAAAATTGCATTGCCTCCCCCAAGGCTCAGACCTTCTCAAAGCGCTCGATATTGAGCACAAACACCGTCGCGCCGCCGACGTTGACCTCCACAGGGAACGAGCTGTACAGCCCTGCGCTGTAGGACGACGCCATGGAGGGAACCATCTGCGTGCGCTTGCTGCTGTGGCGGGAAATGATGCTCAGCACAGCGTCGACTTTTTCGTCCTCCACGCCGATAAGAAACGTGGTGTTGCCGTTCATAAGAAAACCGCCGGTCGTCGCCAGTTTGGTGACAAAATACCCGTCTTTGGTAAGCGCAGAAGAGACAACGGAGCTGTCGTCATTATTGACGATTGCAAGGACCAGTTTCATGATGGATTCCTCCTCCAAAACGAAATTGCGGCCAAAATCGGCATTTCGCCGGCCGCTCATATCCTATTCAAATTTTACTGCACAACGGCCAATTTGTCAATGCCCGCGCAGCGCACAAGCGCAATATGCGCCTCGGTAATGCGTTCGCCCGGCAGCACCAGCGGCCATCCCGGCGGGCAGAGCGAAACCGTCTGCGCCGCGACCCGGCCGGCCGCCCGTTGGACCGGCACGGTCACCCGCGGCGCGAACAGCGCCTCCCGCGGCGTGAGCGCCATCTCCGCAGGCGGAAAGTCCGTCCCGGGCACCGCGCCGGCACGGGAGGCGTCCGGAGCTGTCCGGGCTGGACGCAAGCTGCACAGCGCCTCCTGCAGGCGCGCAAGATGCTCGGGCGGCGTGCAGGGCGACGGCAGCAGCACGACATACCGCGCATCGTGATATTCCGTGACGATCCCCCTCGCCGCGAGCGCCGCGTCCACGGCCTCGCCCCCGCCGGGCCAGTCCTGCGCGTCAAGCGTCAGCCTGCACGGGTCTCCCGGCACCCGCCGCAGTGGCGCGGGCAGCGCGTCCTCCAGCGCCGTCAGCCAGCGCGCGAGCGCGCGATAGCGCTCCCCGCCGTCCGCCGCGAGCCGGCTGCGCGCCGCGTCCAGGCTCGCCAAGATGAGGTAAGAGGGGCTGGAAGAGCCGAACAGCGCCATCGCAGCGCGCGCCTCCTCCAGGCAATACCCGCACGCGCCCAGGTGCAAAAACGCGCCGCCCGTCAGGCTGGCGAGGGTTTTGTGCGCGGAGTCGCAGCACATCGCCGCCCCCTGCGCAAGGGGATGCAGGCCCGGGAACGCGATCAGGTGCGCGCCGTGCGCATTATCCACGAGCAGCGGCACGCCCGCCGCGCGGCAAACCTGCGCAACGCCGGCCACATCGGAGAGCACGCCGTAATAGTCGGGCGAAGTCAGCAGCACCGCTTGCACGCCCGGATGCGCCGCCAGCGCCTCCCGCACCGCGGCGGCGGAAACGCGCCGGCAGCCGTCGGCCTCGCGCTGCGGGTACAGCCAGACGGGCCGGGCATCGAGCAGCGCCAGCGTCTGCACCGCGCTGCGGTGCGCGCCGCGGGACAGCAGCACCTGCGCGCCGGCCGGCAGCGTCAGGCGCAGCATGGCCTGTATGCACAGGGTCGAGCCGCCGGCGGAGAACAGGGTATACCGGCTGCCGTAAAGCGCCTGCACCCGCTCCTCCGCTCGGCGGATAGGACCGGACGCCTCATACAGGCTGTCGGTGCCGGGCAGCTCCGTGACGTCGAGCGTGCAAATATCCTCCACGCCGGGGAGCACCGGCCCTCCTTTATGCCCCGGCATATGCATGCGGACGGGGTCCTGCTGCGCATAGCGCAGCAGCGCGTCGAGCAGCGGCATATCAGACATAGGTGCGCTCCACCTCCCGGCCAACCAGCGACGGGCGCACCGGGAAAGACACGACGTCGCCTTCCCGCACCGGCTGGCGGCCGATCTCCAGCAGCACCAGCTCCGCTCCCCAACGGCTGTGTACGGGCAGCCGCTTCCCGTTCCAGAAGGCCGCGGGCTTGCGGTCGAGCAGGCGCAGCAGCCCCGCATGCCCGTCCAGCCGGTGCGACAGCAGCACCTGCGCCGCGCCGGACATCCGCACCGCCGCGACCCGCCGCTCCTTGCCGCCCGCCTCCTCGGGCGCGAGCGTCAGAACGCGGTCAACCGTCACGTCCAGCCGTCCCACCGGCGTCAGGCCCCACTTGTCGCCGCGCGGCAGCCGGCCGTCAAGCCCGCAGTCAACGCGCACGGCCCCGGCCGCGAGAAACGGATACCGCAGTCCCGCATACGTCCCGGCAAGATGCGTCAACCCCGTCTGCACGCCGTCGGCCTGCAGCTGCCCCAGCATCGCGTCAAAGCGCGCTTTCTGCTCCCGCAGGGTTTTCTCGCTGCCGAGATCCGCCTCGCGCAGATAGGTATACGCTCCATCCAGCTCAAGATGCGAACAGCGCGACAGCAGCGACGCGGCGCGCCCCATCTGGGTCTGCGGCAGGCCCGGCATATCCGGCTGCGTGCGCAGCAGCAGCTGCACCCGCGCCTGCACGCCCGCCTCCTCCGCTGCCTGCTCCAGCACGGCGGCGTCCCGCAGCGTGGCGATCGTCGCAGCGGCCGACCGGGCCAGCACGCATTGCAGCTCTTCCTCCCCCAGGAAGGGGCAAAGCAGCAGAACGTCCGCGCGCGGGAACACGTCCAGCACCTCCCGCGCCACGGCGGCCCGGCTCGCCGCCAGCTGCTGCACGCCCGACGCAAGCAGCAGCCGCGCCAGCGCCAGCGCGCCCAGTCCCTGCCCGTCGCCGTCCAGCACGCCGATGAGCGGCACTCCGCATTGCCGCCGGATTTTGTCCAGATTCTTTCCGATCAGTTTGCGATCCACAACCAGTTGTTCCACGCCTTTTCCCGCCTTTTTGCGGCACGCCGCCAGTTTTCGGTTTCCTTAACCAGATTTTCCCCATTTTCTTCATTATACATGCACGGCTGCGCATTGTCAAAAATATCTCCCCCACCGCGCGGCCCTAAACGCAGCCTTTCGAAACCTGCGCCGCTTCTTGCCCCGCGGAATTTTCCCAGCATACACGCGAGGATTTTCCCAGCATAGCGGAAACCGAAACCTGCTCCCCAACGCAGGCGCAACCGCACGTTGCGGCATTGCCAGCCGTTGTTGCTGGCGTTTTTCGTGAAAATGCGGTATGCTTATTGCATCCTCAGCAGGCGGCGGGAAGGGTTCCGCGGCAAAACGGGCATCCGGCTGCGCGCCGCGCTCCCCTGCGCGCGCCGAACCGCTTCGCCGGCCTTCCCCTCGAAAAGCCGCATCGGACCGCCGGCAGGAAGCAATCGCCACGGCCGCTGACCACCGAATACCGGTCACTTCTGGCCGGCCTGCGCGTTCCCATTCCTCGCTGAGGGCATGCAAGGAGGAATCACCATGCTTGGAGAAACCATCTGTCTGCTCCGCAGGCAAAGCGGCCTGTCGCAGGAGCAGCTTGCAGAGAAGCTCGGAGTATCACGGCAGGCCGTTTCCAAATGGGAAAGCGGCGCCGCCACCCCCGAGCTCGCGCACCTGTTGGCCCTGCGCGCCTGTTTCGGCGTACCGCTCGAGACGCTGCTCGGCGAAGCGCCGCCGCAGCGCCCGCCGGCCGGTCCGCCTTCTTCCCCCACATCCCGCGGCAAGCGCCGGCTGGGGTTCGCGCTCTGCCTTGGCGGCGCGCTCTGCCTGCTTGCGATCGGCCTTCTGCTCGTCGCCCGCCCGGCCGTCCTGGCGCCGGTCGATACCGCCTCCGCCGTCACACTCAACGGCACCGGGCTGCTGGCCGTGCTGTGCGTTTCCTGTGTGATCGCCGGCCTGTTTTTGCTGCTGCGGAAACGCTAGTCGTCCTCCACCCGCGCGGGCGAGTCTATCGGCTGCCATTCGCGCGGCGCGTTCATCTGCGTGTCCACCTGCGCGGCTGGGCGGAAGCAACGGCAATGTCGCGGATTCACGCCGGCCGGTCCGACGTTTCGTCCGGATTTTCTTACAGGGAGGGAATTTTTATGTGTCGCCGGATATTTCGCCGCGTTTTCCTCGCGCTGGCCGTGCTCATCTCCGATGTCGGATGCGCCGTTGTGGCGTATCAATACAGCGCCCTGGTCCAATGCAGCCGGTTCGGATATTGCAGCGCGCCGCCCAGCGTCGCGTTGTGGTATGCCGTCCCCTTCGCGCTGGGCATCGGGCTGTGCATTCTCGCAGCAGGGCTGCTGGGGCGATCCTCCCGCAAGGGCGCGTCCTGCCCGGAGCCGGAAGCGCCGCCCCGGAACCCGTAAGTCTGTGCATATGTCCGGCCGTCTCTCGCTGCGCGCGGCCGCCGGCCCTTCTGCAAGGCTTCAAAGGGGCACGTTACGCCCACAGCGCCCTCATTTCTGCCCGCCGCAGCCGGCGGGCAACGCAGGGAATCGACAAAATCGGACTTCTGCGCTATAATAGATATATTGCTGTTCTGTGGCTATCTTCCCGCCGGGCCGAAGGAGGGACACGGCGCGAAAAAGGCACGCAGCGGCGCCATCCCGTGCAATGCGGCGGCCGCGCCTCTTCCCGGGCCGGTCGTGCCGCCGGCAGCCGCGTCCACAGCACAGAAACGTTTATTTTTCAGGAAAGGGGCTGCGCCATGCGCGACATTGTAACACGGCTGTGCCGGGAAGCGGGACTGCCCGTCTTCGGGCTGCTGCGCTTTTCCGACGAATATCTGCTGCCCGGCGCGGGGCCGCGGCTTTTGCAGCGCCTGCCGTCGCCGGCGCGCGGCGTCATCCCTGTCGTGTTCCCGTATTTTGTGGGGGAATTTCCGCAGGCGAATGTATCCCGCTACGCGTATTCCAAAGATTATCACGGCATCTGCGGCGCGTATCTCGACCGGGCCTGCGCCGCGCTGCGCGCGGCGTTCCCCGGCGAGCAGTTCGTGCGGTTCGTCGATTCTTCCCCTCTGCGCGAGGTGCGGCTGGCCACCGCGGCGGGGCTGGGCGTCCTCGGGGACAACGGTCTGCTGCTGACCGAACGGTACGGCAGCTACGTTTTCCTCGGAGAAATCGTGACCTCCCTCGCGCTTGCGGGGGAAGCCGCCGCGCCGCGCGGCTGTCTGCACTGCGGCCGTTGCCGTGCCGCTTGTCCCGGGAGCGCCATCCGCGAGGACGGCATCGACCGCGCGCGCTGCGTCTCCCATATCAGCCAGAAAAAACAGGCTTTCACCCCGGAGGAGAAAGCGCTGTTTGACAAAGGGGCGCTCGTCTGGGGCTGCGACGTGTGCCAGACCTGCTGCCCGCTGAACGAACGCGCCGAAAAGACCATGCTGCCGGAATTTTACGAAGATGTCCGCCCTGTTCTTGAGGAGGCCGCGCTGGAGACCGACCTCTCTGAGCGCGCCTACGCCTGGCGCGGCAAAGACGTGCTGCGGCGCAACCTCTCCACCCATCGCAAATGATCGCCTGTATTGCAGCCCCGGGACGCCGTTTCTTTCGCAGGAAACGGCGCCCGGTTTTTTTCTTTCCGACGTATCTTCTGCATTTTTTGCCCTTCCCCGCCGTCGACAGACAAAAACGATCCCGCACGGCAAAGCGGGCGGCGGGCGAAGGGCGGTTCCCATAAACACGGGAACCGCCTCCGCATTGGCCTTATCGAAGTATCCGCTTCGCCCCTGCCAGCGCCGCCGGTGCGCTGCAAAAGCCGCTGTTGCCTCCGCCGCCCGACACGCTTCCCTCGGCTGTCAAAAAGTTTCACAAAGAAATTTTCTCTGCAAACCCAAAGCTTATGTAAAATCGCCATTGCTCTTTTTTAGTTTTTGATTTATAATATAAATAGAAATTACATTTATTATCAATAATTTATTACAAAATATTACAAATTTTTATCAATAAATTACAAAATGTAATAATTTCATCTTGATACATCTACGGAATCGAAAGGAGGAAGCCCGATGAAATCATTTTCGTTTCCCGTGCGCCGTGCGGTTTGTTTGTTCCTTGGAGGCAGTATGCTCATTCTGACTGCCTGTGGGCAACCGCGCACCCCTGCTTTTTCTGAATCCATGACAGAGCCTGCTTTTCTTTCATCCTCTCGCGCCGCGTCTGTCCCCGTTCTGCTCGATGTATTTCCCTTTCCGCTGGATCCGCAGACCCTTCTTGCACGGCTTCGGCAGGAGGGCATTGCCATCCAAAATGGCGATACTGCAATACCCACAATAGAAGCCGATGACGGCACTGTTTCCCTCCCCGGTTCTGCGGCGCTCGACGGCCGGCAGTATCAGTATGACGGCTCCTTCTTTTATCAAACAGCCCCCTTATTGTTCACTTATGACCGCAATGGGGCTGCGCGGGCTATCTATGTCCATTCCGACGGTTATCAATCCAGTCAGGGCATTCGTGTCGGAGACACCGAAGCGGAAATCGAACGGATCTGCGGCACGCCGACATTCGTTTATAACAGCTATCCCTGCGACGGGATCTGCTATTATGACGGGGCGCTTTATTGGCTGTTTGCCTTTGAGGAAACACCAGAAAATTCTTCCGGTACCGCACAGCGCCATGTGGCCTGGTGGTCGGTCTCCCTCTATCCGGAAGACCAGAATGTCAATTAACGATACGCTTTGAAAACACCTAATACAATAATACCGCCTCGAAAGATCCCCGTATTCACCGGATCTCTCGAGGCGATATTGGATCTATCCCTCGCAAAAGCATGGTTGCCATATTTCATTACCAGAAGCCGCACACCATCCGCGGCAGCGCGTTCTCCTACGCGGCGCTAAGGATACGCTTCGCTGCTATCCGGCAGCGGGCGGTCCGCCCGCCTACAAAATTATGGTTGGTACCATCCTCCGCCAGGGCAGGCCCCGTCCATATCGAAGCATCGGACTGCCCGTCCGTCGCTGTTTCGTTCTTTTCTTCGTTTACCGCCAAGCGTTGCCGCCGTCCACTGTAAATCGCAGCTTGGAATTTACGCAGCGCGGCGGCCGTGCAGAGAAAAGCCTCCGCACGGCCGCCGCGTTTTTTCCGTGTCTTACGCCTGCTCCGCCGCGTCGCGATATTGCTGGATCGCGTCGTCAAAGCTGCTCTTCTGATACAGCGTCGGGCAGCAGCTGTTGTCCTGCTTGAGCTGCTCCCACTCCGCCCACAGCCGGTCATAATCGGCGATGGCCTCCCGCATGGCGTCGCCCGTATCCTGTCCGGCAAGGGACTCTCTATACAGCACACCGATGGTGAACATCCGCTCGAAGATGGAGAAAAGATAATAGCCGTACTGCGTCGTGACATGCATGTAATTCTTCATCTCCACCCCATCGTCAAAGCCTTCGACGATGGCGAGTATATCTTCCCACAGCTTGACCGATTTGCGCCGCTCCTCGAGCTTGGGGTAGCTGTCGCCGTCTTTGCCCGAATACATGACATTGACGACATTCTTGAAGCGGTTTGCGTCCACGTTATCGTCGCGCGTCCAGAGCATGTCGATGGTGGGCGCCTGGTTGGTGCCGCGCCCGAGCAACACCGCGCGGGCCGACAGGATGCACAGATTATAGAAATTCTCCGCGTCCGTATCGTTCATGCCCAGCGCTTCGCGTGCATATTCGAGCACCAGCTCCTTATCGGTCCGGGTGGGATCCTGCGCCCATTTCTGCAGCACATACGCGTTGACGTCGCACCACAGCTCGCTGCCGTCGGGCACTTCGCTGCCATTGATATAAGGCCCGCCCCAGCCGCCGCCGCGCGACCACGTCCACACGCCGACCACTTTGCTGCCCTCGACGTTGATGACGTCGCGCAGGCTCTTTTTCTCGCCCTCTTCCATCTGCCACTCGTACTCTTCAAAGCCGTTGATCACGCCGTCGCCGATGTAATTGGGGAACGCGCCCTTGCCCTCATATTCGCGCGCGCACTGGATCTCGACGATCTGCTTATGCTTGCCGGAATTGAGGCTCTGGTTGAATTCATAGTTGCGCCAGAAGTCGCCGCTGGTGTACTTGATGGCGAAATAGAGCTTGTCGTGCGGCTCGACCTGGTCGGAAATTTTGAGGTACCCCTCCTCGGTCTTCTGGAAATCATCGAAGCCCCAGGTGCGGTAAATCAGCTCCTTGTCCCGTTTGACGCACAGCTCTTCGCGCAGCAGGTTGATGAGCGTGAGATGATCCTTCGTGCGGTCGCCGCTGACGCCCGCCGGGTTATTGCCGAAATAATACGGCGCGCTGTTGCCCGGCTCCGAGCCGTAAAACCCGCCGACATACGTCTCGCCCGTGCGCACGTAAATGCCGTCGATCTGCGGGAACTGCGTGAACATCGCTTCGAACATATACCGCAGCATCTCCTGCGTCTTTTCCTTCTGGATGTCGATCTTGCCGTTCGTGAGGATCTCGTCGCCATAAAGCGTCTTGACGCGCTCGGGGAAGACGATCATGTCCATCATGAAATAGACCTTCTGCCCCGCCGCTTTCGCCGCGTCGTATTTCTCGGTCAGCTGGGCCTTTTTCTCTTGCACCCACTGCAGCTCGGTACTGCCGTCGGGCAGGATGTCGGGGTCGTAGTCCTTCCAGTCCAGGCCGAACTGGGCCGCGTCATAGAGAAAGAACACCTTGCCCGTCAGGCCCCGCTGGGTGAGAAAGGCCGGGTCATTGTAGGCCGAGTCGTAGGCCACCTTGCCGGGATTGTTATGCACCATGTCGGTGATGACATCCAGGCAATTTTCCGAACGGCTGACTGTCTGCGTGCTGCTCACGTTATCATTCCCTTCCGTTGCGCTGCAGGCCGCGAGCTGCAGCAGGAGCGCTGCGGCCAGCAAGGTCGCCGTGAGTCGTTTCCATGGTTTCATCGGTCGCTTCCTCCTTACACATCGGCGGCGACAGCCGCCGTCATTTCCCCGGGTGGCTCCCGCAGCCGAAAGAAAAGCCCTCCAGGCTCAGCCGCGAGCCGAACTCCGACACGGCAAATCCCAGCGGCTCCATCACCGCCTGCGGAAACGCCGCGTAATTCACCACCTGCTTGACGCCGTTTTTGATCAGATAATCCAGCGTGGCGCGCAGGGTCAGATCGGAAAGCTGCCGATCCTGCACAATGTTATGGTCGGCAAACAGAATCTTGGCCGTATCTTCCTCCACCTTGAAAATACACGCCCCGACATTGGCGCCGTTCTCCGTGACAAAATAGGCCTCGATCCCTTCGCCGCAGCGCATGCCGCGCTTGCTGCAGATTTCTTGCAGCATGAGCGGTTCCTCCACCAGTCTGAGTGCCACCATCGGCCCGTCTGCTCCTTTCCTCTTTCGTCTTTTTGTCGTTTCCGCCATACGCCTTCCCGCGCCGCGTCAGCGGTTGCGCTCCTCGACCTCTCCGGCGGGGCGCGCCGTCAGCTCCACCCACGTGGGGAAAAAGCCGCAGCGCAGCGCGTTGCGCACGCTGGGCAGGTTGCTCCACGCCGCGCAATAAAACGGGATCTTTCCGCGCCGCAGCGTCTCCACCGCCAGCCGGCTCGTCAGCGCCGCCGCCACGCCGCGCCGGCGATAGGCCGGCAGCACATCCACGCCGATCTGCCACATGCCGTCGCAATCCGCCGAGCAGCCCGCGAGCCCGATCAGCCGCGCCCCGTCGTAAGCGCCCACCGCCAGCACATCGAGCTGCCGGCGCTCAGCGCACAGGGCGTTGCTCCATTCGGGCGTATACAGCCCCTGGAACTCCGCCGGCGCAAGCAGGCGCAGCGTATAAGCGCAGCGGCGCGCCGTCAGAGCGGCCGGGTCCGGCAGGAAATACTCCGCCATGAAGCATACCTGCTGCCCCATGGGGCGCAGCGCAGCTTCGAGCACATGCAGGTGCGGCGTCTCGAAGCAATGCGCCGCCGGATAGCGCGCAAGATAGTCCCGCACGGCGGGCTCCGCCTCCTCGCTGACCGAGGCGACCAGATTGCCGCCATAGGAGACCAGATTGCAGAAAAACGGCAGGCGCAGATACCGCCGCGCGCGTGGGTCGGCCGCGGCGCGCACGATCACGTTCTCCGCCCGGCAGAAATCCTCCGCCCGGCAGCCAAGCTCCAGCGCCGACTGCGCCATCGCGGCATGCAGGATCTCTTCTTTCGTCATGGTGCTCCTCCCGGCTGAGCTCCGCGCGCCGTCCCGCCCTGCGGCGCGGCCGGCGGCCGATCTTTCTCCGCCCGGCGGGCCGCCGCGGCGAACCTGTATTTTCATTGATTTGTTTCATCATTGTAACATACCATTTCACTTTTTGGCAAGAACATTATAAAGAAATTGCCTTCTCCCTTTTCTTTTTAACGGCAAATGCGTCCATTGCGGGACACAGATGGGCAATCTAACGTTTTTGCAGCAGCCCGCGCTCAATTGCCGGAACTTCCGGCCCCGGCCTTCCGCGCGGCATGCCCTGGGGAAAGCAAGCCGCGGCATTGCCCGCATGGAAACGCGAAAACAGGCCCGGCGACCGCCGCCGAGCCTGTCTGCTTGATCTGCCTATTTGAGCGCCGGCCGCCGACGCCAACTGGAGTTTCCCGAAACCCGCATTTTCCGCCTTGCCCACGAGCTTTCCTACACCGCAGGCCGACGTTCACCGCGGGCGCTGCACAGGCGGCTCCGCCGGGCGGGTCGCGTCCCGCAGCACCAGCTGCACCTCCGCGCGGGTCAGGTCGCGCCATTTCCCCAGCTTGAGCCCGCCGAGCGCGAGATTGCCGATCGCGACGCGCTTGAGCCGCGCGACGGTGAGTCCCACCGCCTCGCACATTTTCCGGATCTGGCGGTTGCGCCCCTCGAAGATCGTGATCTCCATCAGGCTGCGGTCGGCCTCGCGGGACAGCTCCTTGACCTGCGCGGGCGACGTCCTGCGCCCGTCGATGACGACGCCGCTCTCCAGCCGCTCGATCTGCTGCGGCGTCAGCTGCGGGCGCACCGAGGCGAAATACGTCTTGGCGATATGGCGGGAGGGATGCATGACGCAATTGGCGAATTCCCCGTCGTTGGTCAGCAGCAGCAGTCCCTCCGAGTCACGGTCGAGCCGCCCGACCGGATAGACACGCTCCCCGCAGTCGGCCACCAGATCCGCCACGCAGCGGCGTCCCTGCTCATCCTGCATCGTGGTGACAAAGCCGCGCGGTTTGTTGAGCATGATGTACCGCTTCTCCGGACGGCGGCGCTGCTTGAGCTCCCGGCCCTCCACCGTCACGCGGTGCACGCCGGGAATGCAGGTATCGCCCAGCTTTGCCGTGCGGCCGTTGATCTTCACGAGCCCCGCGCGGATCATGTCCTCCGCGTGCCGGCGCGACGCGATGCCGCATTCGGAAATATATTTCTGCACCCGAATCGGTTTTTTCAAATTTTCACTTCCCTTTCCCTGTGCGGGCGCCCCGGCGGGACGCCCCTTCGTCTCATTGATACATATATTGCAGATTCTGCCGCAGCAATTCAAACAGCGTCTGAAAGAAGCTCTGCGCCGCCGGAACCCGGTCCACCGTCTGCATGGCGATCATGTCGATCTCCTCAAACAGTTCGTCCCCCAGATAAACGCAGATTTTCCCCACCGCTTCCCCCTGCTGCACCGGCGCGTAGACAAACCGCGGCAGCACAACGCGCACCTGGAGATTCTCCGCGTCCTGCCGGCGCAGCGACGAGGAGAGAAAACCCGCATTCTGCACGGACACCGTATCCGAAACGCCGCCCACCACGTTCAGGTCATAGCTGACGGTGTCGGAAACGATATCCATATACGTCACGTTTTTGAAGCCATATTCGATCAGCTGCCGGCTCTCCTCCCAGGAGTTCGAGCAGTTGAGCACCACGCACACCACGCCCGCCCCGTCGCGCTCGGCGGCAGAAACGAGGCAGCGCCCGGATTTCTTGACATAGCCGGTTTTGACGCCGATGCAGCCCTCCAGCGTGGTGAGCAGGGTATTGGAATTTTTCAGCGTGCGGTCGCGCTCGCCGCTCGCGGAATCGATGTAATGGATCTTGGCGGTGGGTGTGGAGACAATGTCGCAGAATACCGGATTCTTGAGCGCATAGGCCGCGAGCGTCGCGAGCTCCTGCGCCGTGGTGTAATGATCGTCGTCATACAGGCCGTGCGGATTGGCGTAGGACGTGTGCGTCAGACCCAGCTCCTTGGCCTTGTCGTTCATCATCTGCACGAAATTCTCCATCGTGCCGCCGACGAAAGTGGCGATGACCTGCGCGGCGTCGTTGCCCGACACCATCATCAGTCCCCGCAGCATATCGTGCAGCGTCATGACGTCGCCCTCCTGCAGGCCCAGCGAGCTTCCCTCCACGCGGATCTCCTCCGCGCCGGCGGTCACCGGCTCCTCCAAGCGGCCCGATTCGATCGCCAGGATGCAGGTCATGATCTTGGTCGTGCTGGCCATCGGCAGCTCCTGCATCTGGTTCTTGCCGCAGATGATCCGTCCGGTCTCCAGCTCCAGCAGCGCATACGCTTTGGCGTACAGCTCCAACGGCGCTTCGGGCACTTCCTCCTCGGCCGCGGACGCGCGCGCGGGCAGAAACGCCAGCACCAGCGCCAGCGTCATGAACAGGCTCCACAATCTTTTCACTATTCCGCACCTTCCACATCTTCCAGATTTGCCAGCAGGCACGGAAAGCGGACGGGATCGCCCCGCCGCCTTCGCCTATTCATTTGTATTCATCGGACAGCCTGTTCATTCCTCGTCTGCGCGCTTCTCCTTCTCGGCGCTCTTTTTGTCGAAGAAGCCCAGCACCTTGTTGACAATTTCCGGCGCGACAGCGATGGCGCGCTCCGCGGGCGACACAGAGTCGGAAATCTGCAGCAGCCGCACTTCCCCATCCTGGATCACCAGAAAACCGATGGGCGTGAGCGTCAGGCCCGCGCCGCTGCCGCCGCCGAAATGCGGCGTTTCCTGCTTTTTGGAATCAAAATCGCTGCCGCCGGAAGCAAAGCCAAAGATCGCCTTGGAGATGGGGATGACCTTGATTCCCTCCTCCAGCACGACCGGCTCGCCGATGATGGTCTTGGCGTCGGCCAGCTCTTTGACGCTTGCGAGCACGTCGTCGAAAATATGCTTCATGGGATGTTCGCTCATGGTTTGTCTCCTTCCTGCGCGGCGCGAAACCGCGTGCGATGATCTGAAAAAGCGTCCCGGACCGCCCGGCGTTGTCCGCCCCTCCTGCCCGAATTCGCAGCTTTTTCTCGTCCGGGGATGAGAGTTTTGACCGAATCGGCTGTGTTTAACCCATCAGGCCGCGTTTTGTTCCGGCGCAGCAGCCTCTTCCGCCCGCTCTCCGGCCTTCGCCAGCCGCGGCAGCAGGCGGAGGATCTCCGGCAGCAGACACACCAGCGCGCCCAAAACGCGCAGCGGCACCGCCGACAGCTTGCCTTCTCCTTCGGCCTGGATCGCCGGCGCAAGCAGGTCAGGACAGATGCGGACCGAATACGTTCCCAGCCGGCCGTCCTTCTCCAGCCGGGCGAGCAGATTGCCCGCCGCGGCGGAAATCGCGCCGTACTGCACGGCAGCCTTGGCCGGATCCTCTCCGCCGACCTGCACCCGCACCCGCAGGTGCGGGATTTTGATGCAGCGCAGCAGCTTTCCCGCCAGGCGCAGCGCCAGATGCAGCACAGGACCGGTCAGCGGCAGAAAGGCGCGCGCTTGCCGGAGCTTGTCCCCGAGGCTGCGCGGTCTCTCCTCCTGCTTTTTCTTTTTGCTGCGCCGGCCGGCCTCTTTCCTGGCCTGCCGCGCCGCCTTCTCCTCCGCGCGGCGGCGTTTCTCCTCCCCGGCGAGCGGGAAACGCAGGAACGCATACCGCAGCGTCGCCTCCGCGCCGCCCGGAGAGAAGCGAAACGTCAGGCGCACAGGAACGCACAGCAGCACCAGCAACAGCGCCAGCACCCCCAGCAGGGTCCAGCCGAGAATCCGCAGCACCAGCACAGTGCGCCTTCCTCCTTTCGCGCCGCCCGGCGGCTCATTCAAACAGGGTGATCATTTCCTCTTTCTCTTCCTCGGTCGGCTCCTCGCCGAACACCTCAGGCAGCTCGTCGAGCGAGCGCAGGCCGAACGCGCGCAGGAAATCCTGCGTGGTCTTATACAGGATCGGGCGGCCGGGCATGTCCAGCCGCCCGGCTTCCTCGAGCAGCTTTTTCTCCACGAGGGAATTGACCACCGCGCCGCAGTCGACGCCGCGCACCTGCTCGATATAGCCCTTCGTGACGGGCTGATGATAAGCGGCGATGGCCAGCACCTCCATCGCTGCCTGCGACAGGGGCGTATTGCGCCGCTGATCGAGCGCGGCGCGGATCTGCGGATCGAAGCGCGTCTGCGTGCATAGCTGCAGCGAATCCTCCAGCCAGATCAGACGAATGCCGCGCGTCTCGTAATCATATTCCAGGCTCTCCGCCGCGCGGCGCACCGCGCTGCGCTCCTCCCCCAGCGCCTCCGCCAGCCGGGTGATGGAGATGGGCTCACCGTACGCGAACAGCACCGCTTCGATCGCCGCTTTCAGCTCGTTTTGCTCCATGCTTCTTTCCACCCCTTTGCAGCTCGACCACTTCGTTGTCGTCGTCGAGCGTGATGCGTTTGGTCTTGACCATCTCCAGCACCGCAAGGAAGGTCGCGACCAGCTCCGACCGGTCGCTGATCCCGCGGTACACGTCCGACAGGCGCAGCTTCCCCTGCCGGAGAAGCGCGCGCAGCAGCAGCATGGCGCGCGACTCCACGGACACGAATCGCTTACGCACGATGCCGTCGAACGCCCGCTCCGGAGGCGGCTGCCGGCGCTCCCCGCGCCGCACGGCGGCGAAATACGCCTGCGCCAGCTCGCGCGGCGCATGGAGATGCGAATATGCGCTGTCAAACTTGATCTTCATCGGCGCGCGCACGTGGCTCAGCTGAAATTCGCTGCGCTCGCGCAGCCTGTCCGCCAGCTGTTTGCACAGCGAATACTCCACCAGATCGGCCGTGAGCCCCTGCAGGGTGTCGGCCTCGTCGGCCTCCTCATGCCGGGGCAGCATCATGTTGGTCTTGATACGTACGAGGCGCGAAGCCATCTCGACGAAATCCGCCGTGACCTCCAGCTGCGCGTCGCGCACCCCGTTGAGGTACTCCATATATTGCCGCAGCAGCTCCGTAATGGGGATCTGCAGGATATCGAGCTTGTTGCTGCGGATCAGGTGCAGCAGCAAAT
The DNA here is from genome assembly GCA_904420005.1 of Candidatus Tabaqchalia intestinavium. Taxonomy (GTDB): domain Bacteria; phylum Bacillota; class Clostridia; order Oscillospirales; family CAJFTT01; genus Tabaqchalia; species Tabaqchalia intestinavium. The sequence goes on from CAJFTT010000056.1 coordinate 27,917, forward strand.
CCAACGGCCCCTCGAAATTCTCGAGCGTGAAGGATGGCGCCTGCGTCATGCGTTTTAACTCTCCTCAAAAATGCAGAATCGTATACAGGAAATTCAAAATCGGCGTGGTGATCCGGCTGACAAACCCGCTGGCCACGCCCGAAAAAAGCAGCACCATGAACGCGATCTGGATGTAAAACTCATACTGCTCGATCTTCATCGCAATCCGCTGCGGGATGAAAAAATACAGGATCTTCGACCCATCAAGCGGCGGAATGGGGATGAGGTTGAACACCGCAAGGCCAAGATTGATGATCGCGATATCCAGCAGGATATTCACCACGATGTACACCACCGTAAACGCCGTCCCGGACACGACCGGCGCGAGGAACCACACCAGGCGCGCCAGCACGGCAAACGCCACCGTCATGATGAGGTTCGCGATCGGGCCCGCCACCGCGACGATGGCCATGCCCTTGCGGCCGTCGCGCAGCATGAAGGGATTGACGACGACGGGCTTGGCCCAGCCGAACCGCTGGGTCAGGATCATGCACAGCGAGCCGAGCGGATCAAGATGATGCAGGGGGTTGAGCGACAGGCGGCCGTCGCGCCGCGGCGTGGGGTCGCCCAGCCGGTCGGCCGCGAATGCATGGGCAAATTCATGCACCGGCAGGCAGATGAGAAACACCGGTATCAGCGGGATGAGATTGAGCAGCCAGTTTCGAATAATGTCCACCATGTGATGCCGACCTCTTTCTTTGGGCCTTTTGGAGCCGTTTGCTATTATTATACCGTTTTCCTGGTGGGAATACAAGGAAATTTTTCTGTGCCGGGGCGGGCCCGCCGGGCAGGATACGGCGCTGTAAACCCCGAACCCACGCCGCTCCCCGCGCCCGAATGCTCCCCGGTTGGCGCCATATTGCCCCGCTCCCCGTTCCAATGCCGTTTTTTGCAAATTCCCGTTCGATAAATAATGACAAAATGCGCCGGCCGTGGTATAATTATAGTACAATTTTCGAAAAATGCACGGGAAGGCCCCGCATCGGGGCGGCGGCGGGTTGCCGCGGCAAAGCACGGGAATGGAGGAAACAGGATGCAGATCTGCAAGAAATGCGGCGCGGAGAACGAGGACGGCACGGTCATCTGCTCGGTCTGCAAGACGCCGTTGGGAGAGAAGATCGCACAAAACAAGCCTTATTCTGACATGTTTGAAAAATATAACGACTATCGCTTGGGGATCGAAGAAGACGAACCGGACGCAGCCGGCGAAAAGAACCGGGCCGGGGCGCGCCGCGGCGCTTCCCGCCGTTCCGGCCGGGGCGGCCGGGGCGGCCGGGGATCCGGCGCGGAGCGCGCGCCGGGCGGCAGCGCCTTCGTGCGCAGCGTATCCCGGCGGGAAGCGGCGGAAGCCCGCGCGCCGCGCGGCGGGGCGGCTGGGTTCCTGCGCCGCCATTTTCTCAAGATCGCGGTCGGCGTCGTCGCGGCCGCGCTGGTGATCGTCGTCATCGCGCTCATCGCCGGGCGCGACCCCGCGCCCGGCCTGCTCGATACCCGTCCGCACTACCTGGTCTTCACGCAGGAGGGCGAAACGGCCGAAGGCGCCGTCGCGCTCAAGGGCCTGCTGGATGAAAAGGGCGACATCCTCCTTTCCGCGCAATACCAGAACGTGCTCGGGGAAGTGGACGACGGGCTTTTCGCCGTGATCGGGCAGAATTCCAAGATCGGCGTAGTCAACCAAAAGGGCAACGAGGTCATCGCCTGCGACTTCCTCAGCGTCGACGCGACCTATGGGTTCCGCGAGGGGCTGTGGGCCGTCTGCACGGGGGAAACCTGGGGGTACGTCGACAAGAAAGGGAATTTCAAGATCAGCCCTGTGTTCGAGGCGGCGTCCGCTTTCTCCGAGGGGCTCGCGCCCGTCAAGCAGGACGGGCTGTGGGGCTATGTCAACAAAGACGGCGAGCTCACGATCACGCCCGCGTTTGAGGAGGCTTATCCTTTCGACAACGGCATGGCGCTCGTCAAGCAGGGCGGAAAATACGGCTTCATCGATTCCAACGGCCTGTTTGAGATCGAGCCGTCCTTTGACGAAGCCTACCCCTATTTCACCGAAGATCTGTGCCTGGTGCGTGTCGGCACGCGTTATGGCTTCATCGACAAAAACGGCGAATATGCAATCAATCCGCAGTTTGACGACGCGCAGCCGTTCTCCGAGGGGCTCGCGGCCGTGGAGCTTGACGGCAAGGTCGGCTATGTCAACACGCGGGGCAAATATGTCGTGGAACCCACCTACGACGGCCTGCGCGAGACGTCGATGTTCTATGACGGGTACGCCACCGTGTATTCCGGCAGCGAAGCGTTCGTCATCGACAAGCGCGGCCGCCGCGTGACCAGCGAGGAGATGACGTTCACGGAGGTTTCGCATCTGTTCGACGATTTCTTCCTGGTCAACGAAAACGGCCGCTATGGTCTGCTGAACAAAAACGGCAAGGAATACGTTTCGGAGCCGGTATTCGGCGCGCTCGCGGCGGTGTTCCGCGACACGGTGGTTTTTTACGACGACCAGCAGATGAAGAACATCTTCACCGACCGCAAGGGGCAGGTGGTGGCGACCTCCAAAACCACGATCGTTTCCACGACGTTTTACTCCAGCGCTTCCAAGGAAGCCATCGCGGTGCAGCAGTGGATCGCCCGGCCCCGGCAGGACGCGGCGCAGTGAGCCGCCGCGCGGAGGAACCAAAAAAGTAAGGAGCGACAAATCTATGCAATACCGTCCATTCGGCCGCACGGGGGAGAAAATCTCCGCGTTGGGCTTCGGCTGCATGCGCTTCCCCGAGCTGGAGGTTGGGGAAAACCAGTGGCGCATCGATGAAGAAAAGGCCATCCCGATGCTGCGTTACGCTTTCGAACATGGGGTCAATTATTTCGACACCGCGCCCTATTACTGCCACGGCAACAGCGAGGCCACCGTCGGCCGCGCGCTGCACGACGTGCGCGACCGGGTACTGCTGTCCACCAAATGCCCGATGGGCGAATGCCGCGAAACCGCGGATTTCCGCCGGAGCCTGGAACGCAGCCTGCGCGGGATGGACGTCTCCTATATTGATTTCTATCATTTCTGGAGCATCAACCGGGAATGCTTTGACGGAAAGATCGTGGGGCTGGGCTTGCTGGAAGAAGCGCGCCGCGCGAAGGAGGAGGGCCTCATCCGGCATATTTCCTTCTCGTTTCACGACAAGCCGGACGCCATCCGCCACATCATCGACACCGCGCAGGCGCGCGGCGTCCCGATGGAAACCATGCTCTGCCAATATAATTTGCTCGACCGCAGCAACGAGGAAATGATGTCCTATGCCGCCGAAAAGGGGCTGGGCGTCGTGGCGATGGGCCCGGTGGGCGGCGGGCGGCTGTCCGCGCCGACGGATCTTTACCAGAAGCTGACGGGCAAACCCGCCATCGCGACCTATGAGCTGGCCTTCCGCTTCGTGCTGGGGCATCCCGGCCTCTCCTGCGCGCTGTCCGGCATGCAGACGCTCGACATGGTCCGGCAGAATATCGCCGTCGCGAGCGATGGCGCGGCGCTGACGGAGGCGGAATGGAAACAGCTGGGCGAGTCGCTCGAGCAGCTGAAAAAATTCAGCGAGCTTTACTGCACGGGCTGCGCCTACTGCCAGCCCTGTCCTGCGGGCATCGATATCCCCCGGATTTTCGAGCTGTATACGCATTATAATGTTTACGGCCTGCGGGAGCACGCGCAGCGGTCCATGCGGGACTATGTCGAGAAAGGCGGCAAGACCCTCCGCGACTGCAAAAACTGCGGCTTCTGCGAGCGCAAGTGTCCCCAGCGTCTGGAAATCCGGCGGCAGCTCAAACGAGTGGAAACCATTCTCCTGCCCCCGGCCGACGCGGCAGAGTAACCGCTTCCCCGCAGCCGGCGACGCGTGTTCGTCCCTGGTCGAAGGAAAGCCCCGGCTGGTTTCAGCCAGGCCGCCAAGCGGCCGTCCCTGCGATAGGGCAAGCGGGGATCCCCATGCAGCTTTCGCCGCGCTGCCGCACGGCGTAGCGATATAATCAGACAGATCCATTTTTGAAGGAGGAATTTTCATGCTGGACGCAACGGTAGTCAAATTGCTCAACGAGCAGATCAACAAGGAGTTTTATTCGGCGTACCTCTATCTGGATTTTTCCAATTACTTTGAATCCGCGGGCCTCGACGGCTTCGCCAACTGGTACAAGATCCAGGCGCAGGAGGAGCGCGATCACGCGATGCTGTTTTATCAGTACCTGCATAACAACAACGAAAAGGTCACGCTGGAGGCGATTGCCAAGCCGGATCAGGCTTTCTCCTGCCACATGGATGTGCTCAAAGCCGGGCTGGCGCACGAGATCTATGTCACGAGTCTGATCAATACGATCTACTCCGCGGCTTATGACGTCAAGGATTTCCGCACCATGCAGTTCCTCGACTGGTTCATCAAGGAGCAGGGCGAAGAGGAAACCAACGCCAACGATCTGATCTCCAAGATGGAACTGTTCGGTTCTGATCCCAAGAGCCTGTATATGCTCAACAGCGAATTGCAGGCCCGCGTCTATTCCGCGCCGTCCCTGGTGCTGTAAGCGGCCTTTACCGAATCAGCGAAGCCCCCGAAGCGGAAAGTTTCCGCTTCGGGGGCTTCGCTTTTACGTGTTTCGTCCAACATCACTGGGCGATAAGGGAAGTTTTTTGAAAGGATGGATGTATACCGTCCTTCATGTCATTTAACACAACGCGCCGAACGCTAGCCAGCTTTTATAGGGAAATTCAGGGGATTTCAAAATATTTCACGAAATGCGGATGCAGATATTCATGGGACAAATTAGCCTCGAAATTCTGCGAATTGACGTTATAGGAAATCAGCAGCTCTCCATCCGCCGACAGATGCGGGTGCGCCTTGGCGTTATAGGTGTAAATCGCCTTATCGCCGCAGGCTTCGTAAATGGAGAACACCTCGTCGCAGTAATATATCGGATCGCTGCCCTGGGTGACGTAGGTGCCGGTCAGCGTATCGCTCACGGCAAACTGCAGCTGGCTGAACATCGTGTCCTGTGTGAATACCAGCATGAATTTCCCGCGGTATTGGCCGGATTTGACGTAGCTGACGCTGTATTCGGAGGAAATCGTCGGCTTGTCGGAAATCGGGGCGGCCTCAGTCATCTCGGCAACCCAGCCGGAGCCGTCCCAATACCGCCACTGGGAATGGTTCGTGAAATCGGCCGGCTTGACCCGCGCCACGATGGCGTATTTCTGTATAAGGAAACCGGGACTCGAGCGCAGACCGAAGATATAAATGTAGCCGTCCGGATTGGGCGTCGCGCTGCCGGAAGCGCTGTTGTCCAGCACGCAGTTGCCGAATTCATAAGTTGTGTCCCCCACCTGGGTTCTGGTGGGCGTATTGTCGGTGACGAGCGGGCTCTGCGTGAAGTCCGGGAAGCCGTCCGCGCGCGTATCGAAGCAGACCAGATCATACTGAGACGCGCTCCAATCCTTGCCATACCGAATTCCCCAGGTATAAATCTTGTTCCCGATGCGCACGAGCTCCTGCGCCCAGTCCTGTCTGGGGATGATATTCCCATATGCATCCGTCGAATGCAGATAAAACTGAATCTTGCGCGGGTCGGGCTCCTTGCCGATAAGCGTCGCCATGGAATGGTTGACCATACCGTACTGGTTCATGGACAGCCCGTACTTCCCAAACGTCCCGCTGAAGCCCTTGAAATTACCAATCAGCGTGTCGGAGAACAAAAACAGCGTTTTGGAGGACGCATTGGCCGAGCCGGTCATGTCGCTGCCGTTAATGTGCAGCGTATAGATGCCGTCCGCGCCGATCCAGCCCTTTCCGCCCGAACCGTATTGCCCGCTGATCTGGTAGGGAAAGCTTCCTTCGTTGGAGAAAAGCCCCGTCCACTCGCGCGAGGGCTCCACAGCCCAGCCGGAAGCAGCGAAAGCGCGCACCTCGGACAAACCGATGCCCTCGCCGCCATAATTGGACAGCAGCGTGATGCGGATATGCTGCGCATGCAGGCCGTCAAATGGAATCGTCAGGCTGGGATGCAGGCTGTCCGAGCCGTCCCCCTGCGCAAGCGTGAACTTTCCGAGCTGCTTCCAGGTACCGCTCTGATAATCCAGCTTCCCGTCTTCAAACCTATACGGTTCATTGGTGGTGTATTCGATCTTCACCTGCCGAACCCCGCAGTTCAGCCGGTCCGGGTCGTTATAGTTCCAAAACACCAGGCGATCCAGCGGGTAGGTGCCGTCCAGATCCAACACGATCATCGTTTCATCGGAGGACGCGGTATACCACATAGTGGAGGGATCGTTGCTGTGCGTGGCGGCGGCGCTGCCGAGATCGCTCATGCCCCAGCCGTTGACGAGGTTGGCCGGAACGCTGCCGGCAAGCGGCGCGGTCGCGGACGAAGTGATCATCTGCCCTGCACCCGGCCGGGTCTTATAGCGGAAAAAGCGCACTTCGCTCAGCCCGTACTGGCTGCCGCCGTAATTGGACAGCGGCGTAATACGGACGTAGGACGCAGGCACGCCCATCATGTCAATGGCATTGCGGCCGCTGGCCTGGTTGTTGGCGGCGTTGCCGCCGTATTGGGTATTTTCCCCCGGAAGCGCCTTGCTCAGCGTATATTTACCCGTGCCCACCGTGAACCAGGTGCGTCCGTCGAGGCTGTATTCCACACGGATGTCCTTCATCCCGTTGACCTGGTTGCCTCCGGCGTTATAATTCCAGATATAGATATAGCCGATCGGCTGCGGGGAATCGAACCGGAAGGTGATCGGGGTCGGGCTTGTGGAGGAAAAGGAATTGTTGACGTTGGTATTGTGCAGATGATTGGGCGCGCGCAGGCCGCTCATCCCGCTGTTGTCGACGAGCTTCCCCGCGCCCGACGGGGAAGTCACCTTGCAGGAGAGAAATTCCCCCACGATGGGCGTCCCCCGCTTAAAGGCTGCGGGCGGATCCACCGTCGAGGCGGGCGGCTGCTCGGAGGAAGTGCCGGAAGAGGATGTGCCGCCGGACGATCCGGAATGATTCCCGCCGGAAGACGCATCGTTCGATGCGGCGCCGCCCGAAGAAATATTCCCGGAAGCGCTATCGCCCGAGGACGCACCGTCCGAAGAGCTATCGTCCGAGGACGCACCGCCCATAGAAGACGAACCGCCCATATCCACACTCTCCTCGCGCGACGAACCGGCGCCGGATCCCAGATCCGATACGGCATCCGGCCCCGTTTGCGTGGGCGAACAGGCCGCGAGCAGGCTTAAACTCAGCAGCAGGCAGGCGGCAGATGTGCCTATTCGTTTCACACGTCTCATAACAAGAGGCCTCCTCTGTTCAAAGGCAGACGTTCACAGCGCAAAATCCTCCTTGGAATGGGCCGGCAGCGGCGGGGTCTTGGCCGGGACCCGCTTGAACGGATCATAGCGGAACCGGAAGCATTTACCGTCCCGCTCCACCAGTCCCCGCCGCCGGCACAGCAGTTTATCTCCCCGGGTGGAAAAAGCCGAGTGAACGCAAATATCGCAGCGTTTGGATATTTTTTTTGAAAACAGTGATTTCGCCATGATGCCGTCTCCCCAAAAAGCAATTGTGAAAAAAGAATTAACGCCGGTTCTAGTGTAATCGAAACCGGCAAGAAAGTCAAGAATTTGCCGCTTTTTGGAAGACATCCAGCGGGGACATGCCGCCCGCAGCCAATGGGATAAAGCGAACGGGGCAACGGATCCTTTCGCCGTGGGAAAACGTCAGGACGCCTCGCCGACCTATCCTGCGCCCCTTTCCCGCGCGCAGCATTCCACTGAACTCGCCGAGCAAAAGCCGCGGCGGGCAAAGCCACAGCACCCGGCAGGGTTGCCCCACGCCGAGCGCGAACCCCCGCCGGCCGTCATTCCGGCTGCCGGCAGGGGCGTTGTCCTCTGTATTACCGAAGGGAATTTCAGTTGATTTCAAAATAGCGCAGAAAATGCGGGTGCAGGAATTCGTGGGACAGATCCTTGCCAAACTCCATAGAGTTGACGTTATACGTGATGAGCAGCTCGCCGGGCTGCGACAGATGCGGATGCGCCTTGGCGTTATAGGTGAATACCGTGGCGTCGCCGTTGGCTTCAAACGCCGAGAATCCATCGTCGCAGAAATAGACGGTCTGCGCGTCCTGATAAGGACCGGTCAGCTTGTCACTGGTCGCGAACTGCACCTGATTCATCATGGTATCGCGCGTATAGACCAGCATATATTTGCCCGCATACAGGCCGGAAGGAACATAGCTGATGCTGTATTCCGAAGAAATGCAGCCTTCCGCCGAGATGGGAGCGCACCGCTTCATATCCGCCACCCAGTCGGCGCCGTCCCAATACCGCCACTGCGCATTGTCGGTGAGCTGCTCCGGACGGACACGGGCGACGATCGCATATTTCTGCGCGGGGATTCCCGCGATCGTGCGCAGACCGAAAATATAAATGTAGCCGTCGGGATCCGGCGTCGCGCCGCCGGAAACAGTGTTATCCAGCACGCAGGCGCTGAATTCAAAAGACTGCTCGCCATCCCGTTCCCGGATCGGCGTGCGCTCAATGAGCGCCGGCTTTTTGCTCAGATCCGGGAAGCCATCCTCCCGCGTGTCAAACGTAACGGCATCGTAAAATTCCGCCGCCCAGCCCTGGAACCGCATGCCCCAGGTGTGAATTTTGTCCCCCACGCGCACCAGCTCCTGCGCCCAGTCCACTTTGCCGAAGATATTTTCGGTGTCTTCTCCCGCATGCATATAAAACTGCAGATTGCGCGGGTCGGGCCGGTTGCCATACAGGAACGCCAGGGAGTGATTGACCAGGCGCTGGCGATCCATGGTCACCCCGTATTTGCCGAACTCGCCGTCAAAATTGCGGAAGTTGCCCAGCAGCGTATCGGAGAAAAGGAACAGCGTGCGGGAACCTTCCTGGGCGGAACCGACTTCGTCGCGGCCGTTGATATGCAGCGTATAAATGCCGTCGGCCAAGATCCAGCCCGTCCCGGGACGGCCATTGTGCCCGCTGATCTGATGCGGGAAGCTGCCCTCGTTGGAGAACATTCCCTCCCATTCGCGCGAGGGCTCCGCCGCCCAGCCCGTCCCGGCAAAGAGCGACACCGCGCTGAGGCCGAAGCCGTCCCCGCCGTAATTGCTTTGCGGCGTGAGGCGGAGATGCTGCGCGCGCAGACCGGTGAGGTTGACGCGCAGGCTCGCGGCCATGCCGTCCTCCCCGTTGGCGCGCGGCAGCGTATAGACCCCCAGCCGCTGCCACTTGCCGCCGTGATAATCCAGCACTCCATCCTTGATCGAGCAGGGCGCGTCGGTGGTATATTCCACCAGCAGCTCCTGCACGCCGCAATCCAGCGCCTCGGGCGCGTTATAATTCCATATGGCAAGCTCGCGCAGCGGGTAGGTGCCGTCCAGATCGATCACCACCAACGCGTCCTGCGGTTCGGCGGCGCGCGCCAGCCACATCGTGCGGGCGTCGGCGCCGTGCGTCGCTTCCACGCTGTCCGGATCGCTGAGGCCGCGGCCATTGATCAGATTGGCCGCCGTTTCACCGCTCAGCGGGGCCACCACCGACGCGGTGATGCGCTGCCCGGCGCCCGGACGGGTTTTGTCCCGGAAGAAGCGCACTTCTCCAAGGCCCCATCCGCTGCCGCCGTAATTGGACAGCGGCGTGATGCGTACCTGCAGCGCGGGAATGCCACCCAGATCGATCGGCGAGCGCTGACCGTCCGCCTGGTTATTGGCCGCGTTGCCGCCATATTTCTGCGTTTCCTCCGGCAGCGCCCGGCTGAGCCGGAAGTCTCCGACAGGCAGCCACGCTTCGCCGTCGGGGCTGTATTCGATGCGAATATCCCGCAGTCCGCAGTCCACGCGCCCATCCGCGCTGTAATTCCAAACAAAGAGGAAACCCAGCGGCTGCGGAGACGCAAACGCAAAAGTGATCGGCGCAGGGGTCGACAGAAGCAGGGCGTTGTCCGCGCGGCCGTCATGCAGATGGTTGGGCGCGCGCAGGCCGCTCATACCGCTGTTGTCGACGAGCTTTTCCGCGCCGGCGGGCGAGAGCGCGCGGCAGGGAAGGAATTCCCCTACGATGGGGGTGCCGCGGCCAGAGTTGGCGGAGCGATTCATAAGCTTGACCATCCTTTCGTTGTGTACAGAGATTTTGCGTTCCCACTGCCCTGCGGCAAACACGCCGGGCTTGTCCTGGCCAAAATGCAGGAACAAATGTGGAGAATCGCAATAAATGTTCTATACATTTTGTATAATTTCCACAAAAAGTTGGATCTGTGAACCCTAGTATAAGGCAAATAGTAACAAAAGTCAAGAGGAAATTTACACTTTTTCGTATTTCCGCGCAAGTCATCGCATCCCCCAAACACGGGGCGGTTGCACCACGGAAAAATTCCGCATCAACCGGGCGGAAGCGCGAAGCATCTGCCCATCTGAGAACACCGTTCACCTCTCGGCAAGCGCGAAACGGCGCAAGCCGCAGAAAAAGCGCTCCCCCTCTCCGCGGCCGCATCGGCAGAAACCCGTCGGAGCGCGGACGAAGGGCGCCTTTCTCACAGCCTATGCGCCGGGCACACCTACCGGGCGCGCCGTTCCCCCTCCGCCCCATATCTGCCAAGCCGTCGTATCCCGCATCATTGCAGACGGCCGCCCTTGATCTCGACGGCGCCGCGCCGCTTGTCGGAAAGCAGCAGAATGCCGGAAGTGAAAAGCAGCGCTGCGCAGGCGGGCGCAGAATGAAAGGCCGCAGCGGATGGCAGTGTTGTCAGCGCCGCAGTGGGAATGGCCATCGGGAACAGCAGGCACAGCACAAACGCGATGCCGGCGGCGAGCAGCGCCGCGACGACGCGGGAGAAAAGATAAGACCGCACACTCAGATCGGTGCCGCCGAGGATGGAGATGACCTGAAAATGCACCGACAGGCCGCCGAATCCGATCAGCGCAGCGCAGACGACCACCGCCGCCGTCCCCATCTCCGGCGAGCACAGGGCGCAGCCGCTCGTCACCTCAAACAGCCCCGTCACGAACGCCGTGCAAACCTCCGGGCTGACGCCAAACAGCGAAAGCGGCGCGGAAACAACCTGGCTGAGAAACGCGAGGATCCCCGCTGTGCTGAGCACCGAGACAACGGAAGAAAACAGAATCACGAACGCGCAGACATTAAGCATCCCAATGCAGGCGCCGCGCACGGAAGAGACAAAGCAGGCGGCGACGCCCTCTCCCTCGTCCGCCGCGGCCGCAGGCACAGCCGCGGGCGGAAGGCCGCGGCGGCGCAGCCGCCCGATAAACGCGGTCACGCAGCAGGCCAGCAGCTGGGAAAAAAACAGCAGCAAACCGACCGCATAGCTGCCGAACACGCCGATCCCCACCGCGGTGATGATGAACGCCGGGCCCGCGCCGACACATAAAGAAAGGAAGCTCTCGGCCTGCTTTTTGTTGACGCGGCCCTGACGATACAAATCCGTGCAGAATTTCGCGCCGACGGGATAGCCGGAGAGCATTCCCACCGCCAGCGCAGGGAAAATGCACGACGGCAGGCGCAGCAGACGGTGCGCAGCCCCGGCGAACCGCCGGTCGAGGCGTTCGGTGAAGCGGCTGGCAGCTAGGAAAGAAGCCAGCGCCATGAAGGGAAACGTCGATGGGATGATGATCTCCCCGCACAGCGCGATTCCGCGCTGCGCGCCCGCCAGCGCCGACGCCGGGGAAAGCACGAGCAGCACCACAAGGCAGAACACGATCAGCTCTGCCAGCAGAAACGTGTTGCTGCGCAGCCGGGAAAATACCGAGCCTTCCCGTGGTTTGAACCGTTTGCCTTTGGCTGCCAAAATCGCCATGCAGCATCTCCTGCCTTTCCCAGCCGCCCCGACGGCTGCCTTCCGTTTTCGTCCTCACAAAACTTTATGCGCCGCGGAAAAAAATATGACAGGCCCTGAGAAGCGCAGGGTGGGTTTACTGCCCCCCAAGGAGCGTGCCAATCCCCCCGCCCGCCGGTGCAGGGCGCCGCAGTCTGCGCCGGCCTGCGGCCGTGGCTGCGCACGCCACTGTCCGCCGGTGCAAGGCATCGTAACGCCGGGAATGGCCGTGACCGGATAGGCTGATCCCCTGCCCAGCCGTGCCTGGCGCGCCTCAAATCCTGCAAGCACAGAGAGGGTTTCGCAAACCTCTGCCCAGCCGTGCCCGGCCCCCTTCCTTCCGTCGCGATTTTTGCAGACCGGATTCGCTCCCGCGCATCTGCGCCTGGGCGCGTCCCGGACGGTGCGGGAACCCTAATCGAACAACCGCCGTTGACGAAGATCGCGCCCCGGACGGCGCGGAAAAGCATGAACGGCCCGCTGTGGAAAAAGCCTATGCGCACACAGCCCCGGCAACAGGGAAAGCGCCCAGCCAACCTCGTCCCCTTGGCCCCGTTTTGCTGCGCCCTTCAGGCAGCGCGAAAAAGCGTACCCCTGCGGGAACGGTCGCCCTTGCCGGCGGACCTACGTCCAGGCGGCATCAAAACGCATATGCCGCGGCATGGCAAGCGCCGACGGGCTATCCCCCCTCAAGCAGAAACGCACGGTTCCAAAACGCTTCTTTTCGGCGGAGCGGTGCGGCGCTGTGCCGGCAGCTTCGCCTTAGCGCGCCCTGCCGCTTTTCGGTGGCTTTGGCCGCAGGTAAAGGGAATCTTTGCCTCCGATGCGCCCAAAATCGGGCCACTTTGTGTGGTTTTCTTTGTGTCGACAAAAAAACGTGACCAAATTGTCACAATAGGAGGGTACACTGATAGTAACAAAAATGATGCAACAAAAGATGCAAAAATATAGTCGCGCTGGGACGCGATGGAAAGGATGACTGCTATGTATAAAATTCTGGTGGCGGACGACGAGGCCAAGATCCGTATGCTGATTTCCGATTTCCTCAAAAACGAAGGGCACGAGGTCATCGAAGCGGAAAACGGGCAGGAAGCGCTGGATATATTCCACGAGCGCAACGATATTTCTCTGATTATCCTCGACGTGATGATGCCGGAATATGACGGCTGGACGGTCTGCCGCGAGATCCGCAAGACCTCTGACATTCCCATCATCATGCTCACGGCGCGCAGCGAGGAATTTGATGAAATTCACGGCTTCGAGATCGGGGCGGATGATTATATTACCAAGCCCTTCAGCCCGACGGTGTTCATGGCGCGTGTCAACGCCTGCCTGCGCCGGTCGTACCAGTCGCAGGACGCGGGCAAGGTCGAGATCGGCAAGCTGTTCATCGACTCCGCCACCCATACGGTGCGCATCGACGGGCGCGACATCGAGCTGACGCCCAAGGAATACGAGCTGCTGTTCTATCTCTCCTCCAATGCGGGCAAGCTCTTCAGCCGGGAGAAGCTGCTCACGCAGGTGTGGGGCTATGATTACTTCGGCGGCACGCGCACGGTCGACACGCATATCGGCCGTCTGCGCATCAAGCTGGGCGAATATGGCGACAAGTATATCAAAACCTACCGTGGTTTCGGCTATAAATTCGAAGCCAGCGAGGACTGAGACGGCGGCGGAATGACATGGAACAGGGCCGTGGGACAGCTTTGGCAGTCCCACGGCCCGCAGTGCCTTGCCGCATCGGGTGAAAGGGAGAAAGGGCTATGGTAAAGAGCCTGAAATTTAAGTTATTTGCATTCATGAGTCTGATGGTGCTGCTGTTCGCGGGCGTTGTGGTGCTGGTCAACACCGTGTTTCTGGGACGGTACTATTTGTTCAACACCCGGGAGATGCTGCGCGAGCAGGCGCAGGCGGTCGATGCGGCTATGCCTGACGTGCTGTATATGAATTCCCGGGATTTTGAATACATCGAACGCAACAATAGCGTTTCGCTGGTGATTTACAATGACGACCACGAAGTGCTGTATGCAACGCTGCTGAAGTATTTGAGCACAACGGAAGACAACTGGCGGCAGCATTTTGAAGAGAAGCTCGATTCGGTGCTCAATTATGATATCATCAGCACGACCGACGACAGCGACACTTCGCGCTATGAGATCCAGCGGGATAAAGAGCTGGGCACAAGATACGTGGCCTATCGGACGCGGCTGTCGAACGGGCTGTGGCTGATGATCCGCACGGACCTGCGCACCGCCGATACCAGCGCGCAGATCGCCAATCAGTTCATGATCCCGTTGTGCGCCATCCTCATCATGGTCTCGCTTGTGGCCTGCTTCCTGTTCGTGCGGCATTTCACCCGGCCGATCGTCAAGATGAACGAAATCACGCGGAACATGTCGCGCTTTGATTTCTCCCGCAAGGTGGAGGTGCAGACGCACGACGAAATCGGCGAGCTGGCACAGAGCATCAACATCCTCTCCGACAACACCAACCGCCTGCTGACCGACCTGCAGGAAAAGAACAAGCGCCTGGAAAAGGAAATCGAGCGCGAGCGCGGTATGGAGAAAATGCGCAAGGAATTCGTCTCCAACGTCTCCCACGAGCTCAAAACGCCCATCGCCATCATCCAGGGCTATGCTGAAGGGCTGCGGCTGAACGTCGCGGCCGACGAGGAGCGGCGCAAGCTGTATTGCGACATCATCGAGAGCGAATCGTACAAGATGGACCGCCTTGTGCGGCAGCTGCTGGAGCTCTCGCAGCTCGAGTCCGGGCAGACGACGCTCAACATCACGCAGTTCGACCTGACGACGATGCTCGGCAGCGTGGTGGAGCGGCTGAAATCCATCACGGAGGACGGCGTCACCATCGAGCTCGTCTGCGAAGGGGAAAAGCCCGTGCAGGCGGACGAGATGCGCATGGGCCAGGTCGTCACCAACTATGTCAACAACGCCGTCACGCACACGAAAGGCGACAAACTGGTGCGCGTATCGGTGGCCGAGCAGCCGGAGACATACCGCGTCACGGTTTTCAACACCGGCGATCATATCCCCGAGGAGATCATGGACCGTCTCTGGACGAGCTTTTACCGTGCGGACAAAGCGCGCTCGCGTGAAAACGGCAACTACGGACTGGGCCTGTCCATCGTCAGCGGTATCATGAAAACCCACGGCTGCGCCTATGGGGTGCGCAACGTCGAAGGCGGCGTGGAGTTCTGGTTCGAGATCAAGAAAGCGACACCCGAGCCGCAGCCGGCGGGCGAAGAAGAGACGCCCGCGCAGGAAAATCAAGCGGCAAAACCGGAGCAGAAGAGCAAGGGGGCCAAGTCGAAGCAGGCGCCCCCCGCCCCGGATGCCGGCAAGCAGAAAAAATAACTGCCCGACGCGGCCGGGCGCCTTTGCGCACTCGCCGGCTGCACCCCTTCCGGCCCCGCCCGGCAACGAAGCTGCCGGGCGGGCACTGTCCAGGCCAGTCTGCACGGTCAAGTATAGGCAGAAAACCACAGCAGGTGGCCTTCGGCAGCTGCTCTTCCTGGGGACGCAGAAAGGCCCTCTTCTGGAAGATGCATGGGCAGGGATCTTCACCCTGTGCATTCTCTGATATCTCCTATGTATTTTTAATACTTTTTAAGAAGCGCCCTGCTTAGGCAGGGAGCTTTTCTTGTTTTTAATACGAACCGGCACACGATACCATCGGTAGGCCCCTGTCCACCTCCGCAGGGCGCTGACCTGGAAGGCGGCCCGGCAGCCGACGGCCTGGCGTAAGGGCAGATCATCACTCCCCCACGGCAGCGGCAAAATTCGCACAAAAAGGTTGTCAACAGCAGGATAATGGAGTATGATGTGCTTAACGGGACGCTGCTGGGCCTGCCTAGAATAAGTACGCATGAGAAGGCTTCCTATGGTCTTCTGCTTGAAACATGCAAATTCTCTGATTCCGCCATTTGAGCAGGAACTTCGCAATCTTGGATTTCAATTCGAAATATCCAAATAAATCCAACAGTTTATTGGATACTCCAAAGCTATCAGATCAAATAGTTTTGGAGGAGGACTACATGCCTTATATACTCTAGACAGAGTATCATTACCGTTAGTACCAATGTCATAATGAATTAAGTTATGAAAAGAGGCAAGTTCGATGAGGCAAAAAATTGTCCATATCGTTTGTGTTATCGTTGCCGTTATATTGTTAATATTGATCTTACATCAATTATGGCTTGCTGTTTTTTGGAAGCATGTTCAGATCGACCGGGTAGGAACTTTTCGAATTCCCAGACATTGGGTAATAACAGAACAAGATGAGCGATATTATATTTCTGACCGACCATTAGCGGACGACGGGTGCATAATTTATTTAGAACAATCAGAATGGCCAGATAATTCCATCAATTCCGTGAAGTATATAAAGAACTATTCCAACGAAGCTTCTTATGGCGTTTTTAGTACAACCAGCAATTCGGAAACATATTGGTTTGTCTGCTTACATAATATGGCTTTCACTGGTAAAAAAAGCCAAATCACAGAAAACAAGATCAATACTATATGCAAATCATATGTATATTCTGTAAAATAGTCGCACTTCTCTGTAAAACAAGCGCTTCGTTTATTGACCATAACAAAGTGCTTGTTTTTTTGCTTATCCGATCGGTCAGTGTTTAGCCTATTCAGTACAAACACGTTATCTTAGCAGAGCGTTCAAACAAATAAAATTCTCCCCTCGGTCATACTAACAAATCGAGGCATTAAGCAGTACCGTATAGAGAGGCGATTCCCTTCAGTATGGCGCGTATTTCCGCGCAGCTGTATATGGGGATACCTAGGACAACGACACCCATTTCAACCGGCATAGCAAGGAAAACGGCAGCTAGCGCGTAAAGGCCATCGTAAAGACAAAGTCCCGAAAGAATGTGGGGAAAAGTCCCCCCAGCTTAACATCTCCCGACAGCTCAAAAGAGCTGCCGGGGGATTATTTTGTCACCTATTCGATACAGTTCAATTTTCTATGATACATTTTCAGTTTGGATTCTGGTTAGTTATGGATATTTTTGTGAAAGATAGATTGAAATCATTTATCGTTATGTTATACTAGAATTAAGAAAGGGGTATTCTCAAGGCGAGCGGGAAGGTTGCGCTTGCTCCAATGCCGGCAGCCCGAATGCGGAAAGGCGGACGGCCTACCGTATACGCTGGTATTCCGGTTTGACGAGGGGGGCAACGCCATCGGGTTCCAGCTCACAGTCAGCGGCTATGGCACGCAGGAATTCTGGTACCAGCGGAACCTGCAGGGCGATGTGAGCGGGCTGTATAACGGCAGCGGGACGCTGATTGGCCCGTATGCTTACGACTTCTGGGGCAAGCTGCTGGACGCTGAATTGCTGGATTCCAGCTTCGGTGGGATTTACGGCTACGTGCTGGAACTCAATCCGATTCGTTACCGCGGGTATCGGTATGACCTCGAGACGGGCCTCTATTATTGCAACACCGGCATTACGACCCAGAGGCGGGTCAATGCAGATGGTTATGTTTCTACAGGAGCGTAAGATCTGTAGGGGCAACAATGGAAGCCTGGATAAATGCAGGTTCCGGTTCGATTTGGATATAAGCTGTTAAATCGATTGTCATTAAACGGGATAGAGGGTATTAAAATGGCGGATATTACAGAAATTATGGATATGCTCGATTGGCATATGCCCGTTGAAATTCAATCTAAAGGAATATCTTCAGCAAGAAATATAGAAACAATTGTTCCATTTATACAACCACTAACGCCAAAATATAATAAAAACGTATGGGGAAATTGTGCTGTTATCATAGCAGAAAAAGACGATGAAATACTTAAGCCATATTTAATTGAATTGTTAGCATGGTTGCAAGATATGAATTGGCCGGGAGCTTTTTGCATTCTAGATAGGTTGCAAAAATACTCGGATAACAATTCCATCTACAATGCAATAAATGTTTGCATTGAAAAAGCAAAAGATTGTGGAGACGAGGTTTGGGAAAGTAACTTGCATTTGCTTCTGCAGAAACAGTAAACCCCAACCTGAGAAGCAAAGTGATCATACCAGTTATCACGAATTCTGGATAATACCAGCAAGCATCGCGTTTGGTTACCCAAACACAGACCTACCAGGAATATTACATGAACCATACAAGATCTCGCGTTTCTAGAAGATCATAGGATTGAATTTTATAATGCCCGTTGAAGTATATACCGTTGATGGTCAGGCGGAAACGGCTTTAGCGGTAAGTGGATCTTCCAATAGGTGTGCGGACAGTCCAAATTTCCCGGCAGCCGGTTCGGGCCTGCTGGAAGACAAGGCCCCGGAAGAATATGTGGAAAAAAGCCGCACTCAAGTCCAGCGCAACAAAAAGATAGTGGGACTTCTTATCATACAATTGCGCTTCATTCTATGCGGCGTAAAAATCCTATTGAATTTCAAACTCTAATATGTCGTTCATTATAGGATGAATAGGAGTGATTACAATGCTTGATGGTTTCTGGGAAGCTATAATTAGCGGTTTCATTGAATTCCTGCTATCTTATTTCCCGGTTCCAATTAAAACCAGAAAAAAATGGTTAAACTTAATTATTATGATCCTGTGGTATACGCTGATTGGCGCTATCATTGCAGGTGTAATTGGAATAGTTTTCCTTGCTATTTTTAATCTTATTTGCTTTTTTGTTGGACTATAAGCATGCCTAATTTTTTCGGGTAATTTCTTGTATTATTTTCAACTTCATAAAACCATTGGATGGATTGGGACCTATGTTGGCAATAGCAATAGCTGGGTTTGATGCGCTATGGATGCTTACTATTGAGTTGTTATTTTGGCAGGCAAAACCAGGGTATAAATATGAACGATGGATAAGAAAAAAACGCGGCGGACGAGGCGGGAAGAAGTAGTAGGCAGCACAGGGCTTCGTCTCGGGGAATTTGCAATGAAATGCTTCAGCTGTTCTAGTGGTTTAGCGGTATCAAAATTGACTTTATCCTCGGTGAACAAGGGGCAACGCGCCCAGCGGTGGCTGAAACGGACGCGGACATGCATTCGGCGGGCGTCTCGTTTTGTGAAAAAACGGAATGGCGTATTCTGGCGCGCCCGCGCACTCGGCGGGCGTCAGCCCGCCGTCCTGCTGCGGCCTCGTCCGTACCTCTTCCCTTCTACCGCTGGGGCCATAGAGTAGTTTTTCGGGAGGAAAACGGGCGACCGGCCCCACTGACAAGGCAGCCGGGCGCTCACCCGCGGGCGAGGAAAGCGCAGCCGGCCGTCTGTTTGCCCTTGAAAAATCTTATTCCCCTTTGTCCACCGAGGGTAACAAGGTTTTGGCAGGAAAATAACAACGGCGTATTGGAATAACTCAATACGCTACTTAAACAAGGGGGAACTTTTTTGGACGTATGGAGCGAAAATATTTGGAACATGTATTCGACCACTGCTGTAGCGCTGCTTATCAGCATCATAATCATGTTGGGGGTGGAAGTCCGCTTCATCAGAGTGTTTCTGAAACAAAACAGAGAAAAGCAGAATATTCATTTCTTGTTTTTCCATAACAAAGGAAGTCTGATCGATTTTGGCGGCGTTATTGTGTTTGCCATCATTCTAATGGCGTTTCTTATTTCGTTTTCTAAAATAGTTATGGATCTCCCTTATATGTTGAAACAAGACTTTTCTTCTGTTACAGGTGTTGTCGTTGGTCAAAATGCGAGCGGGAGAGATGACGTATATGAGGATCGAGGGTTTGAGCTTCAGGATTTGAAAACAGGAGAAATCCTTACCCTTCAAGTCAACTATACACCGATCCGAAAAGGAGAATATTATGAGGTGCTTTATTTACCGCACACGAAAATCGGCACAATTGTGAGAAAGCTACGAAAGGATGAAATTGAAACATGGCTGGAAAAGGTATCGGAAAAATCACCTGGGAAGATTTCAAAAAATCTCCCTGGTGGACCTGGCTCTTTGTCGTTGCCTGTGTCGTGCTTCCCGTCACTACGTTGGGCGGCGCGATCCCGGTAGTTTGTGCTGTTCTCGGCGCGCTGCTTTGTGTGAGAGTCGCAGCGGCGCCGGAGAAATCGATTCCTGTGAAGCTGCTGGCATGCTTCGGTATCACAATTGCCGCTTGGGGACTCGCTTATTTATTCATCTTTTCCATCTCTGTTTTGATGCGCTAGGAAATGGGAATAAACACACCTGTTCTCCCTATAGTATCAAATCCCGATTGTTTCAGACAAATATATCCGATTAAATAGGATAATATTTTTTAACAAGGCGCAGCAGAAAGGGGATATACCTATATGAAAAAGGGGATTTGGGGGACTTTCATCATCATTTTGCTATTAGGTTCGCTCATTGGCTGCACGCATGAGGATGAAACGCTTTTTTCAACGAGTACGGGGTCTACTACTTCAGTAGCCTCCATATCAAGCATGTCGCCTACGATTACATCACAATCCCCTATACCATCTTCAATAGAGTCAGATGTAAATCTAAGTAAACATTACCAATTGTATGTAAATGGAAATGATATCACAGACCAGCTTCCAATACAAATTCAAAAAAGCAATGGTTATTTCGGCCTTCCGCTTCTTGCAATAGTAAAAGCGTTGGGGGCTGAAGTCGATCGGCAAAACAGCACATCTACTCATTTTGTCTTCGCTGGACAAAGCTACATTTTAGACACGCTAGAATGTACGCTTGTCAATGAAAATGATGTGTTAAACAACCATATTACAAGGCCACCGGGCAATACAGCTTCTTGGTCAGTAGTTGATAACGACCTCATCATTGATAATGTTACGTTAAGATATGCGCTGGAAGAATTCAACGCAAAATTAGAAATAGATCACCAGCAATCTGTTATTCATATTAAAACGTGTACGTAAGACGAGCTTGGGCCTAAAATCTCCAAATTTTCCTTTCTTTGATAACTCCCAGTATCCCACTAACATCCATGTAGGAGGAATCCATTTGAAAAAGAGAATCATCCTAATCGGTGTTACAATCGTTGTTCTCACAATCAGCGTGGGGGTCGTGTTATATCTATGCAGATATGCTGGCTGGAAACAAGTCAATATTAAAAATGTTGGTAGTTTTCTTATACCAGAAGAGTGGTATTTTACCGAAGCAGATTCTCGGTATTATATCTCTGACCGACCATTA
>CAJFTT010000057.1 GCA_904420005.1 Candidatus Tabaqchalia intestinavium
CGCAGCTCTTCCACCGTCCAGTCCACTATATAAGTCCACGCGTAGGCATTCCCCTCATAATACAGCGCCGTCGCATCCACAAACGCCCTGTTGATCCGCGCCTTGTCCCCCGAATAGATGGCTTCGATCTGCTCATCCGTATAGATTTTCGTCAGCTCTTTTTTGTCAATCGGATCTCCGTACAGATGCGCCGCCCCCACTGACAATTTGTTTTCGTTATTGGCTGCAATAAAGTCCTCCTTGTCGATCCCAAAAAAATCCACCATCAGGGCAATCTCCGGCTGCTGCATTTCTTCCAATGGGCTTTCTACTTTTAACGACGCATAGAACTCGTCCCACCTCGTCTTCGAAGAGACAAGCCCTCTCATAAAGACAAACGCTTGTTCAGATCCGGAGGGGCGGTATGTGTACATCCACCAGGCATAGTCCCGATCCAGCTTATAAAAGGCAAAGTCGTCTTCCTCATAGGAATACTCCCGCAATGCTTCGTCCGCTGAACGGATATACATCTGCCGCACGTCTTCGTCTGTCATTTCCTCAGCAGACTCTGCAGAGGGCTCCGAGCTGGCCGGCGCGGCAGCGCTGGCGGGCTGCTCACTTGCCGCGCTGCTCCCTGCAGCCGCGCTGCTCTCCGGAGCCATGGTGCTCGTCTGCGCCGGCTCCCCCGGCGTGCAGGCGTTCAGCCCGACCAGAAGCAGGCAGAGCGCCAGATAAATCGAAAGCTGTTTTTTCATTCATATCCCTTCTCATTCGTTGATGTTTGTGACAGATAAGCGGGGAAGAAAATCACCGGATTCAAAGAATTATCCTCCCCGGCGCTAACCTTTCCATCCGTAATAACGGAAAAATGCAGATGGTCTCCTGTCGCGCCGCCGGTCTGACCTACCTTGCCGACAACTGTGGAACTGGTAACGGCATCCCCTTTGCTCAGAGGGCTAGCCGCCTGCATATGGCAGTACACAATCCTCAGCTTCGCGCTGCCTCCTGCTACAGGCGTATTGGTTTCAATAATGATATAATGGCCCTTTCCGCTTTTTTCATCTGGGTCATAGCCCTTCTCAACCACGCGGCCGCTTGTCACACTGTAGAGCGTCGTCCCGCCACCGGCTTTGATATCAACCCCATTGTGAAATTTGTCTTTTTTGAGTTTTGGGTGCCATCTCCACCCATATTCAGAAGTAATACCCGTCGGCGGGTTGCTGCCGCGGAACATATACGACCAGCCGACCATGGCATAATGATTTTTCAACGTCCACTGGCCGCCGTTGCCGCTGGTCGAAGTATACGCAGAGGCACCTGAAGCACCCGATGCATTGACGGAAAGAACCTGATCAGGATACGCTTTGTTGACGAAATAATAGGCGTTGTTATCTCCCAGGATATACCATCGCTGCCGGTCGATCCCGTAATCGGTATAGATGCCAACCGCATGGCCGTCGTAGCTGCCCTGCTCAATCGAGTCGGCGGAAACTACCTTCCCCGGCGCATTCATCGCCTCGATGGCATATATACCGTCTCCTTTGTAAAGAAAACGATACATCTGATTGGTAGCATTATACGAAAATGCCGTTTGTACCAACGCACTGTTATTGCTCACTCCATCAGTTTTGAGGCAGAGTGTACTGTCGAAATTCTGTATATAATAGATTCCACCAGAAATAATTCCAGGTGTTTGGGCAGACGGTGTCGCGGTCTGAAGGCGCAGATAGGGCAGATAATCGGCTAGACCGTAATCCGCCGAGGCAAAAACGCGGGCGCTCGATTCATTGGTCGCCTTAAGCATAATGCCATGATGATTGCTTTCTCCGCCGTATTGCCCCTGTTTCCACTTGAAGAATGCCGATGTGAGCCCAAATCGTCTCCAGGTGCCGCCCCGGCCTCCTGTCTCGTCCGCACTGGGTGTCATCATATCGCTCACCCAGTCTCCCACTGCATACCAGGTCGAGGTGCTCAGTGAAGTCAAATTCTTCCCGGCGCTCTGCGACAGGCAGAACACCTGCACGTCGGCGCTGCTCATCCCCGGCAGCAGGTCGCGGACATAGTAACTCACGCTGGTCGTCATCTGATTATCCCAGTCGTAACGTCCATCTGCCATTGTGTCGTTGAAGCGCACGAGGCTGCGCCCCACGCCGGTGGAATACCCATAAACCGCGCTGTTGCCAACCATCAGCAGGTTAGAACCGGACGTGGCCTGATAGGTGGAATAAATCGTCGTGTCCTTGAACACGCTGGTGGGCGTTGTAATGGTCGGGTCGATATAGACGGGGTAAACCGTCTGCGGGTCGCGCAGGAACGCGTCGTCCGCCGTGATGGTCAGGGTATAGCGCGTACCGGAAATATGCGTCAGCTCCATGGAATTGTTCAGCGAGCCGCGCTGCGCGCTGTCACAGACCAGAATGGGCTGCAGATTCGCCACAGCTTCCTGCGTCTGCGCGTCGAGCAGCGCATAGCCGCCGCCTTCCCGCACCGGGACAAGACCGCCAAGGTCGAGCGAAAAGCGGAAAACCGACAATCCATTATATTGCGTCAGGACGATATCCTCCTTGACGCCGTTGTACATCGGCGTATACCGCAGCCCCGTGCCAGGACCAAACACGCCGTCATACTGCGCGGCCTGCGCCGCGGGCGCATCCGCCGGCGCAACCTGCTGCACGGTGGCCGTCTGCGCCTCGACCGGCACAGCCGCCAGGCCGGGCAAGGCCGCCGCGAGCGCTGCATGCGGATCCACAGACGCCGGAGCCGCTTCCAGCGGCGTCATCTCGATGCGCATCGCGCCCCGCTCCAGCACGACCGGCGCCGTCTCCGTCACCGCCGCGGGAAAATAGGTCTGCGTGTCGTTGTTCATGCTCGCCAGCGCATACGTTCCCGTGTTCTGCGCGGTGGGAAGCGCCGTAAGGACATTGCTTTTATCCCGGATTTGCCCATCTTCGGCGACATATTTGACCGGGATGCCGTAGATATATTCTGTCCGCACGCCGTCGGCGTCCTCGAACACAAGGGAATACAGCGTCTCTTCCTCGCGCAGGCGGCGGACATAGCCGTTTTGCCGGATCTCCGCCGCGGACACCAGTTCATGCGCGTCCGCTTCGCAATATTGCGGCGTCTGCGGCGGGACGACCGCCGCCTCCTCCGGGGATCCCTGCGCCGCTGCGCCAGCCGTTTGCGCCAGCAGCAGGCAGACGAGGCTCCCCGCGATCCAGTTTCGCAGGCGTTTCATACCGCTTCATCCTTTCTCTTTGCAGCTGCTCCCGTCCTTTTGTGGAATGCACATGCCCCATCGGAATCCCCTCCTTTGCTCCTGTCAGATCGCGCTTTTGCGTCATGTGTTTTTTGCGTCAATTCATCTATATTCCGTTCATTAGAAATTGTACCATTATTTACCTATTTTGTAAATAGCATTTTGGTATTTTTCATGGATTACCTCCAAATTTTCGGTGTCGAGAAATTCTCCTGCGCAGTAAAAACATCAAGCTACAGTTCCCATAAATTCGCGATATTTCATTCGTCGTTTTTCGATATTCGTTTCCAGACGGCCGTTTCACCCGGCAGCCGTGCCGTCGATTTGAAGAAGCGATCCTTCATAAATTCTAATTTTGTTTTTTATAAACAATTTATTTCTATAAATGAACAAAAACATTTCTTCCGAAGGCGCCGCGCATTCCGGCGGCATTGTCCCGGACGGACCGGGCACAACGGCGCAGGAAGTCCCGGAGGCACGCTGCTATCGCCGCCAGGGGAGTGCGTTTTGCGGGCGGAAGCGAGCGGCCAAGCGCGCCCACAGGGAAAGGAACGCGCGGGCAACGCCGGATCGCGTCCGGCTTAATTCCTGCGCACAGAGGAGGAAAAGGCAGCCGCCCATCCGTTCAGCGCCGCAAAATTGAGGCTCTCGTCCGCCGAGAGCGCCGCCGCAAGCGGCGTGCCCGCGAGGCGCACGCCCCGGCAGCGTAGCCGGGCTGCATCCCCACAGAGAAAGCCGCCGCGCGCGCCTTCGCTGCACCTGTCTGCCTCCCATGGCGGCCCATATAAACAATGCCGCGCGGCCCTGCCTGCAAACAGAACCGCGCGGCATTGTTTATATGGCGTTCGTCCCCTCCGGCAGGGCAAGCGCCCGCTGCAAAACAGCCTGGGCATATGCCCGAAGCGAGTCAAGCGCTTCCCGGCGCCACGGCCGGCCGTCGGGCTGTGCGCGTGATCGCAGCGCCCGGCGCACCAACGGGCGAAACTGCGCGGGCAAATGTGCAAGGCCCCAGGCACCGCCCTCGCTTTTGCTCAGGCAGCGGCGCTGCGCCCCGGTCAGCATCTGCAGCACACGGCAGATATTCAGCACGCCGTAGCACGGCTGCCGCTGCAGCGCGTCGCCCGCAAGGATCTCCCGCAGGTCCTGCACCGCCGCGTGAACATAGTCCGCCCAGGGCACTTCTCCCAGCACCTCCGCCACCGGCGCGCCCGCGAGGCGCACGCCCCGGCAGCGCGCAACCGTCAGGTGCGCGGGCAGGTCGGGATCCGTGTGCACGCCGGTATAGTTGATCTCTCCGCGCAGCACCGCGTCCCGCCACCGGGGGCTGAAATGCAGCAGGTAGGCCGGTTCCCGCGTCGGGAAGCGGCCTGCTTCGGCCGGCATAAGGCTCCATTCCAGGCCGCCGGGCACGGGGCAGCCGTCGGCATACAGCGCGACCGCCCGGTGCAGCGCGGCTGCCTGCGGCGGCAGGAGCGGCCCGTCGGTCACGGCCAGCACATCGAGGTCGCTGCTTTGAGGATAAAAATCCCCCATCGCCAGCGAGCCGTGCAGATAAACGCCGCGCAGCGCCTGTCCCAGATGCCGTTCCTGCAACGCGGCAAATCCCAGCAGAAAATCCCGCACCGCCGGATCACAGCGCTCCCAGCTCTGCGGTGCAGGCGGACAGCCTGCCAGCTTTGTTTCCTGCACGGGCGCATCCTCTCCCTTCTGCATTTGCCGCAAAAGCCCGGGGCTTTTGCGAAAGAGCCGCGCGCGGCGCAGGCAAATCCTCCCGCGCCGCACACAGCTCCTGTGCCTCGTATATCCCGGCGGCGCCTCCCGCCGCCGTTAGCGCTCCGACTCTTCTTCCTCCGGCCAGGGAAGGCCCTCCCGCCGGCAATAGCGGCGCAGCGTCTTCTCCTCCTCGGGCGAAAGGGAAAAGCGCGCATACAGATCCGGGCGGCGCGCCCGCGTGCGGCGCATCGCCTCGAGCCTGCGCCAGGCGGCGATCTTCGCATGGTTGCCGGACAGCAGCACAGCGGGCACCTCGCGCTCCCGCCACACCGGCGGTCGGGTATACTGCGGATATTCCAGCAGCGCGCCGTAGTGGCTCTCCTCCTCATAGCAGCTCTGCTCCGGCAGCACGCCGTCCACCATACGGCATACCGCGTCGGCGACGAGAAGCGCCGGCAGCTCGCCGCCCGTGACGACGAAATCACCGACGGAGATCTCCTCGTCGACGATGCAGTCGAGCACCCGCTGGTCGACGCCTTCATAATGCCCGCACAGCAGCGCGATATGCGGCCGCGCGGCCAGCTCCCGGGCCTTCTGCTGCGTGAAGGTCGTCCCGCAGGGGGAGAGGTAAATCAGGTGCGGGCGGCCGCCTGCCTCGTCGCACAGGGCGGAGAAGCAGTCGAAAATCGGCTGCGGCCCCATGACCATGCCGCGGCCTCCGCCGTAGGGATAATCGTCGACCCGGCCGTGCCGGTCGAGCGTATAATCCCGGATATTGTGCGTGCGCACGTCGACGAGCCCCTTTGCCCGGGCGCGGCCGAGGATGCTCTCCCCGAGCACCGCCTCGCACATGGCCGGGAACAGCGTCAGCAGATCAATCCGCATCGAACAGCCCCCTCAGCGGCCGGATCTTCATCACGCCGCCCTCGACGTCCGTCTCCACAACGACCTCGCGAATGGCGGGGATGAGCGTCACGCGCCCGTCCGTCCCCCGGATGTGGTAGACGTCGTTCGCGCCGGTCTGGGAAACCTCCGCAATTTGCCCATAGGACACGTCGGTGTCAGCGTCCCGCACATCCAGGCCGACGAGATCCTGGATGAAATACGTCCGTTCGGGCAGCCGGAACGCCGCGCGGGGCGCATAGAGCACCTGCCCGCGCAGGGCGTTGGCGGCCTCCATCGTGTCCACCCCGGCGAAATGCACCAGCGCCATTCCCTTATGCGCGCCGGCGGCGCGGACCTCGCGCGGGGTCTGCCCCGCGTCGTCAAAATAGAGCGTCCGCATGCCGCACAGCACCGATGGCGCGTCGCACCAGGGCTGCACGCGCACCTCCCCGCGCACGCCGTGCGTCGAGACGATCTTGCCGATCTCCAAAAATTGCTTCATCGTGTGTTTTCCCTTTCTTCGCTTCTTTCCCGCGCGCCGCGGCGAAAAGAAGAAACGGGCGGAGGCCGCAGCCTCCACCCGCCGCTCTGGCGTTTCAGTCAATCTCGACGGACACGCTCTGGTTCACGCGGCCGGCAGCGGAACGCATCACGGTGCGGATCGCCTTGGCGATCTTCCCCTGCTTGCCGATGACCTTGCCCATGTCGTCCGGCGCGACATGCAGATGCAGCACCGTCTGGTTCCCGCTCTGCTCCTCTTCCACCGTCACAGCGGCGGGATTGTTAACCAGGCCCTGGGCAATCGTGATCAAAAGCTCTTTCATTCCAAAACCATGCCTTTCCGCATCCCTCCCGCGCCCGGGGACTGCGCCCCGGGGCAGGGCGACGCTCGCTTACAAAACTGCCGCTTCTCCGTCGCGACCTGCAGCTTCCATTCAGAGAATGTTATTCTTCTTCAGAAGCGCCTTGACGGAATCGGTCGGCTGCGCGCCGGTCTTCAGCCACATGCGGGTCTTCTCCTCGTCGATCTTGAACGAAGAAGGCTCCTCCATGGGATTGTAGGTGCCCAGCTCCTCGATGAAGCGGCCGTCGCGCGGATATCTGCTGTCCGCCACCACGACGCGATAGAACGGAGCCTTTTTGGCGCCCATTCTGCGAAGTCTGATTTTCACTGCCATTGTTTTCCACCCCCCGTATCAGATTTCCATTGGAATCTATCGCTTATCCCGCGCCCGCGGGCTTCACGCAATTGCGCGCCGGCAAGCCGGCTTCATTGGCCCAGGCCGTTCATCATAGCCATGGCGCGGCGGGCCTTGCGCCCCTTCTTGCCGGTCATCTGCTTCATCATCGCCTGCATCTGCTCGAACTGCTTGAGCAGGCGGTTGACGTCCTCAACGCGCGTGCCGCTGCCCGCGGCGATGCGGCGCTTGCGGCTGGCGTTGAGCAGCTCGGGCTTCTCCCGCTCCTTGGGCGTCATGGAGGTGAGGATGGCCTCCATACGGAAGAACTGCCGCTCGTCGATGGCCGACTCGTCGATCTTCCCGCCCACGCCGGGCAGCATGCCGATCAGGTCTTTGATCGAGCCCATCTTGCGGATCTGCCGCAGCTGCTCGAGGTAATCGTTGAGGTCGAGCTTGTTCTGCATCATCTTCTTGGCAAGCTCGTCGCTTTTCTTCTTGTCGATCTGCTCCTCCGCCCGCTCGATCAGGCTGAGCACGTCGCCCATGCCGAGGATACGCGACGCCATGCGCTCCGGATGGAAAGGCTCGATCTCCTCGATCTTCTCCCCCATGCCCGCGAATTTGATCGGCATGCCCGTCACCGAGCGGACCGAAAGCGCCGCGCCGCCGCGGGTGTCGCCGTCGAGTTTGGTGAGGATGGTGCCGTCGATGCCCAGCGCCTCGTGGAAGGCTTTGGCCACGTTAACCGCGTCCTGGCCGGTCATGGCGTCGATGGTGAGCAGGATCTCGTTGGGCGAGACTTCCTTCTTGATGCGCCGCAGCTCCTCCATGAGCGTCTCGTCAATGTGCAGGCGGCCGGCGGTGTCGAGAATGACGTAATCGTTGCCGTAATCCTTCGCCCGGCGCACCGCCTCGCGCGCGATCTTGACCGGGTCGCCCTGCCCCATCTGGAACACCGGCACCCCGGCCTGCTCGCCGACGACCTCCAGCTGCCGGATGGCGGCGGGACGGTACACATCGCAGGCGGCAAGCAGCGGCCGATGACCGCGCTTTTTGAGATACAGGGCGAGCTTGGCCGCGTGCGTCGTCTTACCGGCGCCCTGCAGGCCGCAGAGCATGATGACAGTCGGCGGATGCGGCGCGGTATGCATGCGCACATTCTCCCCGCCCATGAGGGCGATGAGCTCCTCATTGACGATCTTGACGACCTGCTGCGCGGGCG
Source organism: Candidatus Tabaqchalia intestinavium (assembly GCA_904420005.1). Classification (GTDB taxonomy): domain Bacteria; phylum Bacillota; class Clostridia; order Oscillospirales; family CAJFTT01; genus Tabaqchalia; species Tabaqchalia intestinavium. The sequence continues at coordinate 8,240 of CAJFTT010000057.1, forward strand.
TCAGGCTCTGCATGACCTGCTCGCCGACGGCGCGCTCCGCGACCTTCGCGGTGAAATCCTTCGCCACGCGGAAATTGACGTCCGCCTCCAGCAGCGCCAGACGGATCTCGCGCATGGCTTCCTTGACGTCCGTTTCCGTGAGCTTGCCTTTATTGCGAAGATGCCGGAACGCGTTTGCCAGCTTCTCCGTCAACCCTTCAAATGCCATAGCCTCCCGGCCTCCTTCTTGTCAAACTTTCCCGCGCCCCGCCGAGCAGGGCCACGGGGATCACTCGCGGCTGAGCTCCTCCGCCAGCTCGCTGATCCGGTTCGCGGCGCGCCCGATCTGGTCGGAATAACACCCGCGGCGATTCTCCTCCGCGATGCGCTCCGCCTGCTCGCGCACCTCGCCGAGCATCTGGCGGATGCGGGAAAAACGGGCCACCAGCCCGATCTTCTCCTCCATATGGTGCAGCTGCGCCTCTGCGCGCTTGATGGCGTCGCGCACGCCCTGCCGCGTGATGCCGGCGTGCTCGGCGATCTCGGAGAGCGAAAGATCCTCGTCATAATACAGCTCCAGCATCTCTTTCTGCCGGAAGGTCAGCATATCGCCGTAAAAATCCAGCAGAAGGCTCATATCCAGCGTGTCGCTCTTCATCCGCAGCCGCCCCTTCCCGTCGCCAGCCTTCTTTGCTCCGTTGTAAAGCATTTCGCTTTACACTTTTGTGTATTATACCCGATTTCGCGGTATTTGTCAAGTCGTGCAGCGACATTTTTTGCCCGTCGCCGCCTGAGTAAATTTATTCATATTTAATTTTAGTTTTCGCAATTCGTCTCCCCAATCATCAATTAAAAAATAAAATTCGATAAATTTCGACATTTCAAAAAACCAAATGCATTATTGCTGTGTCTATATTAGTAGCGGCGTATTTCTCAAAATCTTCTCCCTACGCCGCACCTCAGTCCGTTTTTGGCGCGTGTTCCGCCGGTTTCCTACCCCACATAACCGAGCGAACCGCGCCGGAACAGGGCTGCAAAATTCTCTCTTCCCTTGTCTGTCCGCGCGGGGTGGCGCAATTCCCTGCAAGAAAAAGAGAAAAAGTGTGTGAAGCGGAGCAATGCAAACACAACCACCCCTTTCGCGGGCGGGCCTCGATCTGCACAGGCCGCACGGCGTGCGCGCGGATTTCCATTGCGCGCGGGCCCTTTGGGCGGCGATTCCCCGCCCGGAGACGGCCGGTCGGAGACCGGGTTCCCGTTGTCCCGCGCAGCGTGCGGTGTTTCAAGGCAATAGCGCCCTATTGGGCGTCCGCCGGCCGCAGAGCGGCTGAATGCCCCCGGATTTGTCGGGGCGTTCTCGCCAGGCATAGCGCTCGCCGTCCGCGGTGAACGGCCGACAACGAACATTCAAGTCAAGACGCGCGTCCCGTTTTCCGCGGGCGGGCGTCTTTTTTGCTGTCTGGCTGCACGGCGCACTTCGCCACCGGGCCGCTGGCCGGCAAACGCAGGCGCGCCCAAACAGAGGCGTCTGCTTGCCCCGAGCGGAACGCGCCGGCCGCGTCCTCTTCCGCTGCGCAGGAAGCCGGCAGACAGGGCGTTTCGCGGGCGCGACCCGGTTCCGCGCGCCATCACCGCCGCGCAAAGCAAGCGCGGCAACCGGGCATGCGCTGTTTCCGCACAGGCGGTGCGCCAGAGCCACGGTCGCAGCAATCTGCGTCCCAGCCCGATACACCCGGTCCAGCCGCGCCGTCTCCCCGCGCGCCGCTACCAGCCCGGTGCGGCCCAGCGGCCGGCGTTTCAGTTTTTTTCCATCGCAGCCGCCGGCAGCGCCAGCCCCGCAGCGGCGCAGGCCGCGGCGAAATCCGCCGGCAGCGGCGCGCGAAACCGCAGCGTCTCGCCCGTCACTGGATGTGAAAACCACATTTCCCCGCAATGCAGCGCATGCCGCCGCATCCCCAGCGCGAAGTGACCGCCGTACAGGTCGTCCCCCACGAGCGGGTGTCCGACGGACGCGAGGTGCACCCGGATCTGATGGGTGCGGCCGGTCTCCGTCGTGACCGTGAGCAGCGTATAGTCCACCGCACTGTCAAGCGGCGTATAGCGCGTCACCGCCGGGTCTCCGCCCGCGCCCACTTCCCGCTCGATGCGGCTGCCTTCCCGGCGGCGGATGGGCGCGTCGATCACGCCCGCCTCTTCGACGCGCCCGTGCACCAGCGCGAAATATCGTTTCTCCGGCACGCCGGCCAGCCGCGAGGCGGCGTAGGCGTTCTTCGCCGCGAGCACCAGCCCCGTGGTGTTGCGGTCGAGCCGGTTGACGGGGCGGAAAAGATAGGACTCACCGCGGGCGCGTTGCCGGGCGGCGAGGGCGTTGGCCAGCGTGTCTGTCTGGTGCCCGGCGCTGGGATGCGTCGGCATGCCGGCGGGCTTATCAAGCACGATCAGATCGTCGTCCTCCCAGACGACGGCCGCCTCCTGCGCCGCGGAAGCCAGCGGCGCTTCCTGCTCTTCCGGCAGAGTCAGCGCAAGCGTGCCGGGGGCGGTCAGAAAAAAGTTAAGCGGCACAGGCGCGCCGTCGAGCGTGACGGCGCCCGGCGTGCGCATCAGGCGGCTGAGGATGCGGCGGGAGAAGCCGTGCCGCCCTTTGAGATATGCGCGGATGCTGCGGCCTGCGTCCTCCTCCGTGAGACAGAAAACAAGGCGGCGCCCCGCGCCGCCTTGCTCAAGGTTCCGATTTTGTTCCATCGGGATCAGTCGATCGGGCAGGTCCAGTGGAAGGTGTCTTCCAGCTTGCCCCACTGAATCCCCGTCAGCGTGTCGTAGAGCTTCTGCGACAGCGGACCGATCTCACCGTTGTTGATGGTCATGATCTTGTCGCCCCATTTCAGCTCGCCGATGGGGGAGATGACCGCGGCGGTGCCGCTGCCGAAAGCTTCCTCCAGCTTGCCCGCCTCATAGGCCGCATACAGCTCGTCGATCGCGAGCCGGCGCTCGCTGACCGGCACGCCCCAGCTCTTGAGGATCTCGATGCAGGAGGCGCGGGTGATGCCGCCGAGGATGCTGCCCTCCAGCGCCGGGGTCACGACTTCGCCGTCGATCTTGAAGAAGACGTTCATCGTGCCCACTTCCTCGATATAGCGGCGCTCCACGCCGTCCAGCCAGAGAACCTGGGTATAATTCTGGTCATGCGCTTCGTCCTGCGCCTTGAGCGACGCGGCGTAGTTGCCACCGGTCTTGGTGAAGCCCATGCCGCCCTTGACCGCGCGGACATAATTCTTCTCCACATAGATCTTGACCGGGTTGAGGCCTTCGGGATAATAAGCGCCCACCGGGGAAAGGATGATGATGAGCATCAGGTGATTCGCGGGGCGCACGCCGAGGTGCGGATCGACCGCGATGATGAACGGACGGATATACAGCGACGTGCCCTCGAGCGACGGCACCCAGTCGGCGTCGATCTCGACGAGCTTCTTGAGCGCCTCCAGGCAGAACGCCTCGTCAACCTTCGGGATGCACAGGCGCTCGTTGGAGAGGTTCAGGCGCGCGAAGTTGCGCTCCGGGCGGAACAGCTGGATCTTGCCGTCCGCGCGGCGGTAGGCCTTCATGCCTTCAAAAACCTCCTGCGCATAATGCAGCACCATCGCGGCGGGGTCCAGCGGAATGGGACCGTAGGGAACGATGCGGGCATCGACCCAGCCCTTCCCTTCATAATAGTCCATGACGAACATGTGGTCGGTGAAAATGTCGCCGAAGCCGAGCTTGTGCTCGTCATAGTCGCGCGGTTTGGGAGCGGTGGTACGCTCGATCTTGATTTCCTGCATAGCGCTTCAGTCCTTTTCTCTGATTTATTGGGAATCTTTTGATTATCGTTAATTATAGCACCGGGGAAAACGCAATGCAATCCCCGAACCCGCATTTTCCGGACCGCAGACAGGAAAATGCGGCAAATTCAGCGTTTTGAACGAATTTGCGGTCCGCCGGGCGGCAAAACCGCGCAACAATGTCCCCAGGCGGGGCAGCGAAACGCCTGCCTTGGGGCAAAAGAAAGCCCGTTTCGGCTGCCAGCCCGGGCGGCCGAAGAGGCGCCCGCGAAAAGGGGAAGGCCCTGCCATCGGACCCTACCCGCGCGCCCGGGGAGAAACCGCAGCGCCGGGGGCGCTTCCGCCGGCCGACTCCCCGGCGACGCTCTGTCCGGGGGCCGCCCGCGTCTTCGTTGCGCCGCGCAGATGCAGCCGGCGTCGCGGGCGTTATTTTCGTGCAGATATAACAAAAAAATTGCATATTTTATCTGCAAAGGTATTCCCTTTGTACGATCGGCATGCTATAATGCAACTATTGTCGGGCACAGGCGCAGACGGGCCCGCGAACGTGAGAAGCAACCGAAAGGAGCGCAGAACCATGGAAATTTGTCGCAAAGAGCATCCCAAGCCGCAGTTTGAACGCAGCACCTGGCAGAATCTCAACGGTCCCTGGCAGTTTGAGATCGATTTCGGCAGCAGCAACAAAGGCGATTACCACAAGCCGGAGACCCGGCTGAGCCGGACGATCAACGTCCCCTTCTGCCCGGAATCGGATCTGTCGGGCATCGGATACAAGGATTTCATGAACACCGTGTGGTATAAGCGCACCATCACCGTCACCGAAGCACAGCTGGCGGGCCGCGTGCTGCTGCATTTCGGCGCGGTCGACTACCACGCACGCGTCTACCTCAACGGCGAGCAGGCCGGCGAGCACAAGGGCGGCTACGTCTCGTTCTCGCTCGACGTCACGAAATATCTCAAGCCCGGCGACAACGACCTGACAGTGCGCGCGGACGACTTTTTCCGCGACGCGCATCAGCCGTCCGGCAAGCAGTGCCCGGATTATCATTCCCGCGGCTGCCATTATACCCGCACGACGGGGATCTGGCAGACCGTCTGGCTGGAATTCGTGCCGAAGGTGTACCTCTCCCGCGTCAAGGTGGACACGGATTTCCGCACCGGTCAGGTGAATTTCCAGTCCGAGATCGCGGGCGGCGACCCGGCGGGCCTGACGCTGCGCGCTTCAATCTCCTTCGCGGGCGCGCCCGTCGCCGAGGTGCAGACACCCGCCGCGACGCACAATCATTTCTCCGCCTGCATCGCGGACGCGAAGCTGTGGGACGTCGAGCAGCCGAACCTCTATGACGTGACCTACGCGCTGGTCGCCGCCGACGGCAGCGTCTGCGACACGGTGCGCTCCTATTTCGGCATCCGCGGCATCGAGGTCAAAAACGGCGCCATGTATCTCAACGGCCGCCCGGTGTTCCAGCGCCTCGCGCTCGATCAGGGGTTCTATCCCGACGGCATCTATACTGCGCCCTCCGACGACGCGCTGCGCCGCGACATTGAGCTGTCCCTCGCGGTGGGCTTCAACGGCGCGCGCCTGCACCAGAAGGTGTTCGAGGAGCGCTTCCTCTACTGGGCCGATAAGCTCGGCTATCTCGTCTGGGGGGAGCACGCCTGCTGGGGCCTCGATTACAGCGACCTGGGCAACATCGCGAATTTCCTGCCGGAGTGGCTGGAGATCGTTGCGCGCGACTATAACCATCCGGCCATCATCGGCTGGTGCCCGTTCAACGAGACGTGGGACTTCTGCGGGCGGCCGCAGAATAACGAGCTGCTGCGCCTGACGTATCTCGCCACCAAGGCGGCCGATCAGACGCGCCCCGTCATCGACACGAGCGGCAACTTCCACGTCGTGACCGATATTTACGACACGCACGACTATGACCAGGACATCAACGTCGTCCGCGAGCATTATAAAGACACGAAGGTCGGGGAGACGCTGTATGACTTCCACGGCCGGCACGGGCGGCAGCGCTATGAGGGCCAGCCGATCTTCATCAGCGAATACGGCGGCACCTGGTGGGCGCCGGGCGCGGACGGCGGCTGGGGCTACGGCAACGCGCCCAAGACCGAGGCGGAAGCCTGCGAGCGCATCTGCGCGCTGACGGAATATTTCCTCGACAACGAGAACATCTGCGCCGTTTGCTATACGCAGCTGACCGACGTCGAGCAGGAGCAGAACGGCATGTACACCTACGCGCGCGAGCCGAAATTCTCCAAGGAGACTTATGCCAAGATCCGCGCCGCGCTGCGCAAGCAGGCCGCGATCGAGAAAAAATAACCGGCGATCGCCGTCGCCGCCGCCCGGGCACCCGGGCGGCGGCGTTTTTCTGCCAAGCGGCCGGCATTGTTTCTTGCAACCATACGGTTGCCATCGCGCCGCGCGCATGAGAAAAAGCGCCTTGCAAAGCGCCGGGTTCGCGAACGGCAAGGCCCCGCGCTGCGCGTGAAATCGCAGGCGCGGCGGTTGCCGCCGGCCACGCTGCGGCCGCGATGGGATCTCGCGCCAACCCTTGGAACGGGATCCGGCAGAATGCAGATCACAGCGCGTGTCGGGTCTCTGGCGACGCCCTGCCGGCGCGCGCTGCCGCGGCGGAGCTGCAGGCGGCCAAGCCGATTTAAGGACCGCCGACGCGATGCGCGGCGGCCCGGAACCATTCCGAGCAGACAGGAGGGATTTTATGCAGTGGCTGGAGGAAGTAGCGCTGCGGCTGAAAAGGAAAAATCAGGTGTTGTTCACGAAGGATTCACCCTATTTACAGGACTTGGCCGCGCTGTTTGCGCAGCAGACGCGGCGCGTCATGATCCTGTGGGCGCTGGAGTTCGCCGCCTCGTCCGTCGCCGCGCTGGAGGAAACGTATCCGCAGGAGAAGCGGCCGCGGGAAGCGCTGGAAGCGGCCCGGGCCTGGGCGGCCGGCGCTATCAAAATGCGCCCCGCGCAGCGGAAAATCTTGGATTGCCATGCGTTTGCCAAAGAGATCTCCTGCAAGGCGGACATCGCGTCCTGCCACGCCGTGGGGCAGGCGTGCGCCGTGGTCCACACGGCCGGCCACGCGATGGGCTATCCGATCTATGATCTTAGCTCCCTGGTTTACCGCCTGGGGCTGGACGGCTGCGCACAGGCTGTGGCGCTGCGCAAGCAAGCCTACCTAGACCGGCTGCTGTATTGGAGGGAGCATGCGCGCGATTACACCGGGGAATGGGCCGCTTTCCTGCGGGAAACGCCGCCGGACGCCTGACGCGCGCCGGCGGCGCGCAATCTCTGCGGCGTATGGGGAGCCGGCGCGCGGGAAACATACAAAGAAGGGAAGAGAACAACGCGGTTGTGTAGGTTTGTCAAACATCTTGTACAGTCAGGGAAAGGAAAAAAGCAGCGAGTTTTTCTTTCGGAGAGAGCCAGCCAAGGGGACGC
>CAJFTT010000058.1 GCA_904420005.1 Candidatus Tabaqchalia intestinavium
GCGTCCCCTTGGCTGGCTCTCTCCGAAAGAAAAACTCGCTGCTTTTTTCCTTCCTCTGACTGTACAAGATGTTTGACAAACCTACAGGGCTTGAAAAACAAAATTCGACACATTCTTGACAAATAGCCTGCTATGCGATATAATGGCAACTGTTTTGATTTTCAAAGTAAATGGGAGGGATGACGCTTGCAACGTTCGGATCAGGTACTCAATGAGTTTTTGGTGGAAATTTTCCATGAAATCCTGAAAACGGAGGAAGCCTGCGTCACGGGGGAATTCCGCGATCTCTCCCTGCGGGAAATGCATGTGATCGAGGCGGTGTGCAAAGCGACGGCCGACGGCGGCGACAATCGCGCCAGCGCTGTCGCCGCGGATCTGCGCATCACGGCGGGGACGTTGAGCACCGCTGTGGCGCAGCTGGAGAAGAAAGGGTATCTCACCCGGACGCGCGACGGCGCAGATCGCCGGGTTGTGCGCATACGGCCCACCCGGCGGGCAGAGGAAGCCAACGCGCATCACGCGCGGTTTCATGCGCGGATGGTGCAGGGCATCACGGCGCTGCTGTCGGCGGAGGAAATGGAGATTTTTGTCCGGGCGCTGGGAAGCGTGTGCCGCTTTTTCCGGGAGCAGGCAGCCGGTGCCTGGCCGCAGCGCGGCGCTGTGCCGGTCTGAAACGGGAACCTTTGGCGAATACCCAAGTTTGTTTTGCGCCGGGCGGCGCAGAAATAAATGGAGGATGAAGGAAACATGGTACAGATTATCACGGACAGCAGCAGCGATATCACGCTGGAGCAGGCAAAAAAGATGGGGGTGGAGATGATCCCCATTGCGGTCCATTTCGGCGAAGAGGAATTCATGGATGGCGACACGCTGCTGGCGGAGGAATTTTACCGGCGGCTGGCGGCGGTGACGGAGCTGCCGTCCACCGCGCAGATCAATCCGGAGCGGTTCGCTTCGCATTTCCAGCGGCATATCGACGCGGGGGATGAAATCGTCGTGATGCCGATTTCCCGCGAACTGAGCGGCACGTATCAGTCGGCGCTGCTCGCGCGGGATATGGTCTGCCCGGAGAAAATCTTCGTTGTGGATACGCTCAACACCACGTTCGGCCTCGGCTTGCTGGTGGAGGAGGCGCTGCGCATGCGCGAGAAGGGCCTTTCCGCGGCGCAGATCGCCGACGCGCTCGCGGCGCTCAAGTCCCGCGTGCGGCTGCTCGCCATGGTGGATACGCTCAAATATCTGAAAATGGGCGGGCGCATATCGGCGGCGACGGCGTTCGTGGGCGGCGTGCTGGGGATCAACCCCATCATTTCGGTGGTGGACGGGCGTGTGGAAGCCATCGGGAAAGCGCGCGGGCGCAAGGCGGCGTTTGACTGGATAGCCGACCGTGTGCGTCAGGACCCGCCCGATTTGGCGTATCCGGTCTTTTTTGGCCATTCCGCTGCGCCGCAGTCGCTGGAAGCGGCGATAGACTATTTTTCCCAGCTGTTGGGCTGCGAGGATATTCTGTCGGCGGAGATCAGCGCGACGGTCGGCACGCATGTTGGCCCAGGCGCGACAGGCCTTGCTTATATCGCCAAGGAGGACACTGCGCGGTAAATTCGCCGCGCGGCAACCCGGAATCCGGAAAAACTGAACTGAAAGGAAGCAGGCACGCGGTTTTGCGCCGCGCGCCTGCTTCCTTTTGTATATGACACCCTGGATATGGCACTCCGGGAGCGTACGCAGGGGAGAGCCTGCGCGCCCGGCATCTCCGGCCCGGAGAGAAACGCCCTTGCCCCCCCTGCTCGCGACAGCGGGCGCGCTTCTCTGTCCTTTACGGCTGCGAGGTACTGCCCGCCGCATCCGGCGGCGCAGTGGTTTCGCCGGGCCGGGGCCTGCATCTGGTTGCGATCCATCGCTCGCAGGTGCGCAGCCCGCCCGCCGCGCACAGCAGCAACAGCGGCGCAAAATTGAAAATATACCGGCTGCTTGCCTCCCAGAAGGACAGGAACAGCAGCAGGCCGAAGCAGGCCAGCGCGGGCGTCAGCAGCCGCCGCGCCGACGAACGGTGCAGCAGCGCGCCCACAGCGGCGGCCAGCGCCAACAGAAACACGGCGAAGTATTGTCCCTGCGCGAACGCAGCCAGATCGGCGAAATGCGCGCCGCTGCGCAGGCAATATGCATGCGCCCAGTTCGGCCGCAACGGGTTGTCGTCCAGCATGGTGTCCGTGCCGCAAAGGCCGCTGCCGAAAGAATAGACGGTTTTGGTCGCGAAGAACTGCGCGGCGCTCGCGGGTGTGAAGGCGCGCAGGCGCGCGAGCAGCCGCTGCGTGTCGGCGGTTTTGCGCTCCTCCAGCGTGGGGAAAGATAAGGTGAAATCATAATCGTCCGCGTTATAAGCGCCGACGCCGGTGAGGCCCATCATGATCCAGTGCTGCACAGGGATCTCCTTTTGCTCCCGCAGCTGCGCGTCGAGCAGCGCGTCCGCCACGCGCCCCTGCAGGAAGAGGCAGCTCAGGAATACCAGCACCGCGGCGAAGCCGGGCAGCGCGAACCGCCGCAGCGGCAGCGTGAGCAGCAGGTCGAGCAGAATGGCGACCAGCAGCACAGCGACCGAACCCTTGACCCAGAAGCCTGCAGCCAGCACCAGTCCCGTCAGCGCCAATGCTGCGGCCCGCCCGCCGCGCGTTCGCGCGGTTTTGGCGCGCAGGTAACAGTAAAAGCCCAGGATGGGGAAGCACAGGCTGAGCGTATCGGTGTAATAGATCGGAGCGGAAAGATAAAATACCGCCCCGAACAGGAAACACAGCAGCGCGGTCATCGCCAGGCGGACGCCCCACAGCCGCCGCGCGCAAAGATAGGTCAGACCGGCCGCGGCGGTCAGCAGCAGGCAGTTGAACACGACGGCGACGGCCGCCAGATCGGCGATCCCGACGGCCCGCGCCAGGCGGAACACCAGGCTGAGCAGGAGCGTCCCGCCGAGATTGTTGGGAAACTGGCAGAAATAGGCCATCTGTTCTGTCAGCTGCCCCGCTTCACTCAGCTCCACCGCGCCCTGAAAGAGCGCGTAAACGTCAAAAATCGGATCGGTCTGCAGCCAGTAGCCAGCTACAAGCAGCAGGCAGAAAAACAGCGTCAGCGCGCCGGCGCACAGCGGACGGGAATGGCGGCGCAGGAAGGGTTCCCACCGGCGGGAGAGCAGGAAGAACAGCACAAGGCCCGCCAGAAACACGAGCGTCCACAACAGCGACGGCACAAGCGGCGCGCCGGCATAAGGATTGCACAGCAGGATAAGCGCGAACAGCACGCTGCCCACGACGAAGAACAGCAGGAAGAACACGGCGATCAACGCCGTGCACAACCGGCGGGCGCGAGAAGGGGAAACCGACTCGGACATGGACGACCTCCTGCGTGAGATTCGGCAGACCGGCGGGGAAACAAAGCCCCGCGGCCGCCTGGGTTGGTTATAGATAAGATTCCCGTTCAAGCCGGGGATTTTCATGAGCTTGCCCAAAAGCGGGAGCAGCCGCCGCACGCCGCCAACGCTGCACGGCATCCTGGCGGCAAGCGTATAGCGCGGCGTCTTGCAGTGGGGACGGCCCAGCTTTGCCGAGCCGCAAAAGCAGTATACCGCAGGGGGAGGCGATGCGTCAAGCCCTGGCAGAAGGAGCGCGCAGGGCAATCCGGCGATTGCACAAGGACGGGTCGGCAGGCTGGGGGGATTACAGCCGAGGGTGGTATCTGGGGATGGCAGCCGTGTGGCCGGGCGAAGAGGCTATCGGACGCGAAAAGGCCCCGATGCGGCGGTCGCCGCGTCGGCGCCAGGGGGTGATCGGCCGGCTGTTTTGCATACCGGGCGCCCAGGACAAAAACCGGCTTGCCGGGCGCTGCCTCGAGGCGGGGAAATCCGATTCGCGACAAGGCTGGCCGCGCGCTTATCCTGCGCTGCGTTCAGTCGCGCAGCGGCAGGCCGCAGGCGTGCGTCGGGTCGAAAGAGGCCCGATCCTGCTCGACGGCGGCAAACAGCCGGTAACCGCCGGAAAAATTATAGCAGGAGAAGCCGCGCTGCGCGAGGATACGGCAAGCGATGTAGCTGCGCAGGCCGCTGTGGCAGTTGACGCAGTAGACAGCCTGTGGATCGAGCTCCTGCAGCCGGCCGCGCAGCGCGTCGAGCGGGATGTTGACCGCGCCGGGGATGTGCCCGCGCTGGAATTCCCCCTCGGTGCGCACATCGAGGAAGGCGGCGCCCGGCGTCTCGCGGAATTTCTCCAGCTCGTGCCAGTGCAGCTGCCGCACGAGACCGTCAAGGACATTTTCCGCCACATAGCCCGCCATGTTGACGGGATCCTTCGCGGAGGAAAACGGCGGTGCATAAGCGAGGTCGAGCTCGGTCAGGTCGCGCGCGGTCATGCCGGCGCGCAGAGCCGTGGCCAGCACGTCGATGCGTTTGTCCACGCCCTCGAATCCCACGATCTGCGCGCCCAGCACACGGCCGCTTTCCTTCTCGAACACCAGCTTGAGCGTCAGATTGCGCGCGCCGGGGTAATAGGTCGCGTGGGAGGGTGAATCCGTCACGACCGCGTCGCAGGCAAATCCCGCGGCGGCCGCAGCCGTCTGATTCAGCCCTGTGGAGGCGACGGTCATGTCGAAAAGCTTGAGGATGGAGGAGCCCTGCGCGCCGGCATACGCGCTTTCCCGGCCGCAGATATGATCCGCCGCGATGCGCCCCTGCCGATTGGCCGGTCCCGCGAGAGAAATGAGCGCCGGCCGGCCGGTCACGATATGGCGGATCTGCACCGCGTCGCCCACAGCGTAAATATCCGGCGCAGAGGTGCGCATGTGCGCGTCGACGACGATCGCGCCGCGTTCTCCCAGCGCCAGCCCGGCCTTTTGCGCGAGCGCGGTATCCGGGCGCACGCCGGCGGCGAGCAGCACCAGATCGGCCGGCAGGGCTTCGCCGCTCTCCAGCAGGGCGGTAAGGCCGCCGCCCGGCTGCGGATCGAGCCGGGCGACCGCGGCGGACAGCCGCAGCTCCACGCCCTGCTCCTGCAAGTAGGCATGCACAAAACTTGCCATGTCGGCGTCCAGCGGCGTGAGCAGCTGCGGCAAGCGCTCGACGAGCGTCACAGCGCAGCCGGCGCGCGTGAGGTTTTCCGCCATTTCCAGGCCGATGAAACCGCCGCCCACCACGACGGCCCGGCGCGGCCGCTCTTGCGCAACGAAGGCGCGGATGCGCACGGCGTCCTCCACGGCGCGCAGGGTGAAAACGCGCGGATGCGCCGCGCCGGGGATCGGCGGGATCAGCGGGGCCGCGCCGGGGGAGAGCAGCAGCTTGTCATAGGATTCCACATAGAAGCTGCCGTCCTCCAGCCGCTTGACGGTGACCGTTTTGCCGTCCGGATCGATGGAAATCGCTTCCTGCCGCACGCGCACGTCGATCGCGAACCGGCGGAAAAAGCTCTGCGGCGTCTGCAGCGTCAGCGCGTCCTGCGTGCGGATTTCCCCGCCGATGTAGTAAGGAAGGCCGCAATTGGCATAGGAGACATACCCGCTGCGCTCGATCACGATGATCTCGGCGGATTCATCCAGCCGGCGCAGGCGCGCCGCGGCGGTGGCCCCGCCCGCGACGCCGCCGATGATGACAACTTTCATTGGCTGCACCCTTTCTTTTCGCTTTTTGCGATGGATAAGAAAAATCCGCCGTCCCCGCGGACGGCGGACAAGCGCAGGCCACGCAGCGCCGCCGCGTGCCCCGCGTGGCTTCACAGGCCGAGCAACTGGGCGAGCTGCTGCTGCGATTGCATGCCGACCGCCTTGGCCGCCACCTTGCCGTCCTTGACGACGGCGACAGTGGGGATGCTCATGACGCCGAATTTCTGCGCGAGGGAGGGCGCTTCGTCGACGTTGATCTTGACGACCTTGGCGCGTCCCGCGGCGCTCTCGGCGAATTGATCGACGATGGGGGAAAACATGCGGCAGGGATTGCACCACGGCGCCCAGAAATCGATGAGCACGGGCAGCCGGCTCTGCAGCACCTCCTGGTTGAAGTTGGATTCCTGTACGGAGAGAACAGACATGATCTTTTGCTCCTTTCTTTTGTATACCTTCCGCCGACAAAGGAGATGCCTTTTGAGGAAGAAGGAAATGGGTGTTGTCCTGCGGATGCAGGCGGATTTTGTGGTTCTGGTGTTAGTATATGCCGGATCGGCGCGGGAGTCTGTGACAATGTCACGCACCGCCCGCCGCCAGCGCGCGCAGCCGGGGCAGGTCCGTCAGCCGCACTTCCCCGCGGGAGAGCGTCACCATTCCCTCTGAGGAGAAATACCGCAGCATGCGCGTGACGACTTCGCGCGCGCTGCCGATATGCCGCGCGATTTCCTCGTGCGTAATGCGCAGCGTATCGCCTTCCTCCAGCGCCGCTTCCTCAAGCAGGAAAGCGGCCAGCCGCGCGTCCAGCTTCTGGTTGAGAATCTGCTCGAGCAGCCACAGCACGTCGGAGAAGCGGCCGGCCATGATTTCATTGACGAAATTGGCGGCCGCGGCGTTGCGCTGCATGAGCGCCCCGTAGACGCCGGCGGGGATGGAGAGCAGCTCGGTGTCCCGCTCGGCCTCGATGCGCAGGTCGAAGGACATGCCGCGCAGCATACAGGAGGCGGACAGCAGGCAGACGTCGCGCTCCAGCAGGCGGTAGAGCGTGATTTCCCGCCCCTCGCCCGAGAGGATGAAGGCGCGCAGCTGGCCGGACAGGACGAGCAGCAGGCCGGCGCATTCTTCGCCATCCCCACGGATGGCGTCTCCCCGGCGGATCGCGCGGCGTACGGCCGCGGATTCCAGCGTGCGCTGTTCCTCGGGGGAGAGCTGCGTCCAGAACGGCAGAAATTCGCACAGCTGCATGACGTGACGCTCCTTTCCCGCGCGCCGCGAGCAGCCGGATGGCCCGCAGCGTCGTTTCCTGCTTCTTACCTTATCACGCCTGCACGCCGCTGTCAAGCCGCGCGGCGCCAACGGCGGGGCCCGGTGCGCGGCAGGCGGCGTGTGAGGCGCAAGCTGTGTCGGCGCCGGCCGCTTGCGGCGGGCGGATTCCCGCCGCGCTGCTGTCTGCATTCGTGAATTTTGACGTTTTGCGTCCGAATATGTCGCCTGGCGGCAAAGAGGAAAGAAGCGGCAAAATTCCGCTTGTGTGCCCCCGCGGCGGCGCATAACGGACCGCGCAGCAGGGAACAATGAAGACACAAGCGCCGGCAAGCGGCGCAATCTTAGGAGGTGAGAAAATGAGCCCGAAAGAATTACTGTATATCGAGGACGCGCTGGGACACGAGCAATTTCTCAAGAAGCAGTGCCAGGAGGCCATCCAGAACCTGCAGGACGGCGAACTGAAGAACTGCGTGCAGAGCATGGTCAACAAGCATCAGCAGATTTTTGACAGCTTTTACGGTTTGGTGTGAGGAGGAGAAACGATGGACGACAAGACAATCATGGAAAACCTGCTGTTGACGACGAAGGGCGTGTGCGACCTGTACTTGCACGGTACGATTGAGTCGGCGACGGCCAACGTCAACGGCGCGTTCAAGACCGCGCTGCAGGATTCGCTGTGCCTGCAGGACGATATCTATAAGAAGATGTCCGCCAAGGGATGGTATCCCGCCGAGCAGGCAGAACAGCAGAAGATTCAGAACGTCAAGCAGAAATTTGCCAACGCCTGAACGACGGGCGGATGAAGCGGCGGGCGCGGGGAACCTTTCGAGCGAAGCGGTTCTCGGCCCCGCCGCTTTTTGGCGCGGCAAGGGTGAAGAGAAGGCGCGCGGCAGCGCCGCTTTGCGGAGGGAAGCAGGGAGAAAAAGAGAATGAAATTTGATGTAACGTGGAGGAAACAGTCAATTCGTATTTTATGCAATTATGAATTTGACCTTGACAAATGGAAGAAAATCAGGCATGATTAATGCGTGTTAAGCAACCAAATGGTAGCATTAAAACGGAGGCGTTTCGCCCCGGCCCAGCTGGCCCGGCGGGTGCGAGGCGTCGATGAAATTTTGCTGACGTTTGGAAGCCAAATATTGACAAAAAATAAAAGAAAATGGTATACTATTGAGCGCTGGGAACAGTCCAGCTGTCATGGGCCGACCAAACAGAGAAAACCGGGACGCCGACAGCTTGGAAAATGAAGGCAAGTTGCGCTCTGAAATGCGAAAATTGTCGATATTATGCATAATTTACCGCCGGGAGCGAGCCATCATGATTCACAACCGATTGTCCCAGTTGCTGCAACAAAAAAACATGACCGCAGAGGCCCTGTCCATCGCGCTGCATTTCCCGCCGGCCATGGTGCAACAATGGCTGGAAGGAAGCAAAGTACCCACGCTGGATCAGCTGGTCCGTTTGTGTGATTTTCTGGAAGTGTCTGCCGATTATCTTCTTGGCCGGGAGGAGTTGACTTCTCCGCTGTTCCGGCTCAGCGCCGGATACCGGCGAAATTGCGTGATTCTGATTTCTGAGAATGGAGAATGGCAGGAGTGGCGGCTGCCAAAAGAGCGGATACAGGAGCTGCGCCGGCGCCTGGCTGCGCGGTCCTGAAGCGGTAGAGCGCAGGCGAGAATTGAAAGAGACGCAAAGTCCGGGGACGGCCCCGGACTTTTTCGTTCACCGGCCGTGCCTGTCGCCGCATACAATAAACCAGAGCGCCAAATCATCGGAGCGGAAGGAGGGCGCGCCGTGGAGCGGGAAAAGCCGTCTGCCGCCCTGCAGCGAATGCTGCGCGCGGCGTTGCGTGAAAATCTGCGGGAAATGGAACGAAAAATTTCCGCCCAATGTGGTCAGATGGCCGGCCGCTGGGCGCGGGCACAGATGGAGACGCAGCTGCGGGAAGCGTTGCGCCGGCAGCTATTGACGCGGCTGCGCGGGCGTTCTGATCCGAAGAGGCCGCCGGAACGGGAAACGGGCCGCCCGCCGGAGCGATGCGGTTGAATAGCGCGCCGGATCTGGATTTTTGTTTTTGCCATGTGCGCGGCTATACGCCGGTCAGCCGCGGGCCTGCGTTCCGGCCGGTGGCGCAAACAGGCAACTTCGCGCCTGGCCGGCGCGCCGCGGGAGACGCGCAGCCGGGTGCAAAACTGCATTGCCAGCTTGCTGCAACCTTTCCACATTCGAACAAATTTTCCTTTTCGAGGCGAATATTTTCTTTGCCCCGGCAAACACTAAAACTGCAAATCATCGCATCGAAAAGGAGTTAATTATAGAATGAAAGCAACAGGGATTGTGAGACGGATCGACGACCTGGGGAGAGTGGTGATCCCCAAGGAAATTCGCCGCACCATGCGCATCCGCGAAGGGGATCCGCTGGAGATTTACACCGACAGCGAGGGCGAGGTCATTTTCAAGAAATATTCCCCCATTGGGGAAATGTCGCATTTCGCGGTGCAATACGCGGAGGTGCTGCACCGCACTTGCGGGTTCCCCGCCGCAGTGAGCGACCGGGATCATATCGTCGCAGTCAGCGGCGTGTCCAAAAAAGATGTGCTCGACCGTCGGGTTTCCGACGATCTGGAGGCGCTGATGGAGAAGCGGCAGACGTATCTTTGCCAGAAAGCGGACGGAAATTCGCTCACGGCGAGTCCCGGCTTCGAGCGGGCGCTCGCCGTGGCCGTGCCGATCCTCTCGGCCGGGGATGTGACGGGGTGCGTGATGCTGTTTCTGCCGGAGACCATGCAGATGCCGGGCGACACGGAGCTCAAGCTCGCCCAGGCGGCTGCTTCGTTCCTCGGCAAACAGATGGAGGAATGAGCAGCCGGGCGGCGCAGCACCGCTAGCGGGGACAACTTTTTTGCAAAAGGGCTTGCAAATTGTCTCCCGGTGTGCTATGCTATGAAAAGTAAAAGGATAGACTTGACAGTAAAGAGTGGGGCGACCCGCTCTTTACTGCTTGTAACGGCACTTTTGGCCGGGAAGAAAAGGAGAGAGCGCGTTTGGCGGCGAAACAATCCATCGCCTCCCGGGCGCAGGCGCTGGCGGAGCCGGTGGCGCAGCGGCTGGGCCTTGCGATCTGGGAGACGGAATATGTCAAGGAGGGCGCGTCGTACTTCCTGCGGTATTATATCGACCGGGAAGGCGGCGTGACGATCGACGACTGCGAAGCCTTTTCGCGGGAGATTGACCCGCTGCTTGACGAGGCGGATTTCATACAGGAGTCCTATTATCTGGAGGTTTCCTCTCCGGGCGTTGAGCGCAGGCTGAGCACGCCGGCGCATTTTGCCGCCTGCCAGGGGCAGATGGTGCGCGTCCGGCTCATCCGCGCGCAGGACGGGCGGAAAGAATGGATCGGCCGGCTGCAGGGATATGCCGACGGCTGGATCACGCTGGAGACGGACGAGGGCAGCCGGCAGTTTGAGCAGTCCGCCGCCGCGTGGGTACGGGTTTATGACGACACGCTGTGAAGCGTGCGCAGGAGCAGCGCGGGTCGGCCCGCGCAATCATGATACGGAGGGATTAGAAAAATGAATGCAGAATTTTTTGAGGCGTTGGGGCAGCTCTGCCGCGAGAAGGAGATCCCCATGGATTACATGATCGAGAAGATCGAAAACGCCATTCACAACGCGCTCAAGCGCGACTATGAGGTGGGGGACAACGGCATCGTGGAGATCGATCCCGAGACGCTCAAATTTCGCGTCGCCATCCGCAAAGAGGTCGTCGAAACGGTCGAGGATCCCGCCACGCAGATCAGCCTGACCGCCGCGCAGAATATCCGCCGCTCGGCCCAGGTGGGGGAATTCATCGAGCAGGAAGTCGCGACGAAGGAATTCGGCCGCATCGCGGCGCAGACGGCCAAGCACGTGATCCGGCAGGGGATCCGCGAGGCGGAGCGCAGCCAGCTGCTGAGCATGTTCCAGAGCCAGGAGCATGAGCTGATCACGGCGCTGGTGCAGAAAATCGACCCCCGCACCGGTAACGCTACGCTGGAAATCGGTCGCTCGGGCGAGGTGATGCTGCCGGCGTCGGAGCAGGTGCCGGGCGAAGTGCTGCATGAAAATGATCATATCAAGGTATATGTCGTGGAAGTGCGCGCGACGGAGAAAGGGCCCCGCGCGATCATTTCCCGCACGCATCCGGGCCTGGTCAAGCGCCTGTTTGAGCTGGAGGTGCCGGAGATTTACGAGGGTGTGGTCGAGGTCAAGTCCGTCAGCCGCGAGGCCGGCGCGCGCACCAAGATCGCCGTCTGGTCGAATAATCCCAACGTCGATGCGCAGGGTTCGTGCATCGGGCCGAAAGGCGTGCGCGTCAACAAGATCGTCGAGGAGCTCGGCGGCGAGAAGATCGACATCATCAACTGGAGCGAGGATCCCAAAGTTTATATCGCGCAGGCGCTCGCGCCCGCGCAGGTGCTGGATGTGGAGATCCTCGACGAGGAACGCTGCTGCCGCGCGACCGTGCCGGATAACCAGCTTTCCCTCGCCATCGGCAAGGATGGACAGAACGTTCGCCTCGCCGCGCGCCTGACAGGCTGGAAGATCGATATCCGCTCTCAGTCGCAGGCCTGAGACTGCGCCTGAAGCGGGAGAAGAAAGGAAGGGTGGCTGGATGCAAACCAAACGCACGCCCATGCGCATGTGCCTGGGCTGCTCGGAGATGAAACCGAAGAAAGAGCTGGTGCGCATCGTGCGCTCGGCAGAGGGGGAAGTTTCCGTGGATCTTACGGGGAAGAAACCCGGTCGTGGCGCATATCTATGTTATGACCCGGCCTGCCTGCAGAAGGCGCGGCGTTCCCGCCGGCTGGAGCGGGCGTTCGGGGCCGCCATTTCCGATGCGGTATATGCATCGCTGGAGGAGGCGCTGCACAAGGATGCGTGAACGATTTCTCAGCAATCTGGGCCTCGCGCGCCGTGCGGGAAATGTGGCGTTCGGCTTTGATGCCTGTGCCCGGGCGGTGCAGGCGGGAGAGGCGAGCTGCGTGTTTTGCTCAGCGGACGCGGCGGAGAACACCAGAAAACGCATGGAGCGCATTTGCGCTGGACAGGGCGCCGAAATGCTGTACATCCCGTTCAGCTTGCAGGAGATCGGGCGTGCGACCGGCCGGAAAGATACCGCGCTGTTTGTCGTGACGGATCAGGGGCTGATGGAACTTTTGAAGCGGTCTTTGGAGGATCGGAATGGAGGAAATGCCGAATGAATAAATACAAAGTAGGGGATCTCGCGAAGGACTTCGGAATGACGGGAAAGGATGTCATCGCGCTGTTGCAGGAGCGGTTTGACACGCCTTATAAAACCGTCACGGCGTTGTCGGAGGAGGAGCAGAATTTCGTGCTGGAAGCGCTGACCCAGCGCAGCAGCGTGGAGAATCTGGACGCTTACTTTGCGATGCAGGCTAAGGCGCCTTCCATGGAGAAGCTCGCGAAAAAGGAGAAAAAGTCGGCGGAGAAGCCGCAGGAAAAACCTGCCGAGGAGAAAAAACCGGTGGAGGAGAAAAAGCCGGTAGAGGAGCAAAAGGCCCCGGCGGCGCAGCCCGCCGCGCAGGAAACGCCGGCTGCGGCGCCCGCATCTGCGGCGGCAGCCCCGGCCGAGCGTCCGGCGCCGCAGACCGCCCCGGCAGCGCAGACTGCGCCGGTTGCCCAGACCCGCCCGGCCCAGCAGGAAAAAGCAGCGCAGCAGCCTGCGCCGGCACGTCCGGCCCAGCAGCCGGCGCAGGGACAGAATCCGCGCCCGGCGCAGCCGCACAACGCGCGGCCCGGGCAGGCCCGTCCGCAGCCGCAGCCGGCGCCGCAGAACCAGCGCCCGGTCCAGCCCGCCTCGCAGAATCCGCGCCCGGCCCAGCAAAATCAGCGGCCCGCGCAGCCGCGTCCTGCACAGCAGCAGCGTCCGACGCAGCCGCGTCCCGCGCCCGGTACGGTGCATCCCGGCGCGGTGCAGCCCAAGCCGATTGAGAAGAAAAAAGGCCCTGCGCAACAGGGGCCCACGCGGGTCATCGACCGCACGCAGGTGCGGCATGTCGATACACGCGGCGTGCAGGTGGATCTCTCCAAATATGACGAGCGGATCGACCGGCTGGTGCCCGACCGCGCTGAGAAGTTCGGCCAGGGCAAGCAGAAGATCAAGCAGAAATCGCGCGATCAGCGCCCGCCTTATTCCCACAAGCGGGAGAGCGAGGCCGACAAGCTCAAGCGCCTCGCGCTCGAGAAGGCCAGAAAGCAGCAGCTCAAGGTGCTCATTCCGGATGAGATCACCGTCAGCGAGCTGGCCAGCCGCCTGAAGGTTACCGCGGCGCAGGTCATCAAAAAGCTCATGGCGCTCGGCGTGATGGCGACGGTCAACGAGACGGTCGATTTCGACACGGCGTCGCTGGTGGCGATGGAGCTGGGCGCGAAGGTCGAGAAGGAAGTCATCGTGACGCTGGAGGAACGCCTCATCGACGTCAAGGAGGACGAGGATGAGAACAAGGTGCCCCGTCCGCCGGTTGTGGTCGTTATGGGACACGTCGACCACGGCAAGACCTCTCTGCTCGATGCCATTCGGCATTCTGATGTCGTTTCCGGCGAGGCCGGCGGTATCACGCAGCATATCGGTGCTTACCGCGTCAATATTAACGACCGGGATATCACTTTCCTCGACACGCCGGGCCACGCGGCCTTCACCTCGATGCGCGCCCGCGGCGCGCAGGTGACGGACATCGCCATCCTGGTCGTTGCCGCCGACGACGGCATCATGCCGCAGACCATCGAAGCCATCAATCACGCCAAGGCGGCGGAGGTTTCCATCATCGTCGCCATCAATAAGATCGACAAGCCCGGCGCCAATCCCGACAAGGTCAAGCAGGAGCTGACCGAATACGGCCTCGTGCCGGAGGAATGGGGCGGCGACGTCATCTGCGTGCCGGTTTCCGCCGTGCAGAGAACGAACATCGACCAGCTGCTGGAAATGGTGCTGCTGACCGCGGATATGCGCGACCTGAAGGCCAACCCCAACCGCGCGGCGTCCGGCACCGTCATCGAGGCGCGCCTCGACAAGGGCCGCGGCCCGGTGGCGACGATGCTTGTGCAGAATGGAACGCTGCATGAAGGGGATATTATTATTGCGGGGACGACCGTCGGCCGCGTGCGCGCCATGACGGACGACCGCGGGCGCAAAGTCAAGGATGCCGGTCCCTCGATGCCGGTGGAGATCATCGGCCTTTCCGAGACGCCGGGCGCGGGCGATGTGTTCAACGCCGTCGCCGACGAGCGCATGGCGCGCGAGCTGGTCGAGGAGCGCAAGCAGAAAGAGAAAGACGCGCAGTTCGGCCGCCAGCAGAAGGTTACGCTGGATAACCTCTTCGATTCCCTGCAGGCGGGCGAGATGAAGACGCTCAACATCATCGTCAAGGCCGACGTACAGGGTTCGGTCGAGGCGGTGCGTCAGTCGCTTGAGAAGCTGAGCAACGACGAGGTGCGCGTCAGCGTCATTCACGGCGCGGTTGGCGCGATCACGGAGTCGGACGTCATGCTCGCGCAGGCGTCGGGCGCCATTATCGTCGGCTTCAACGTCCGTCCCCAGCCTTCCGCGCAGCATAACGCGGAGCTGGCGGGCGTCGAGCTGCGGCTGTACCGCATTATCTATGACTGCATCGAGGACGTCGAGGCCGCCATCAAGGGTATGCTCGCGCCCAAGATCCGCGAGGTGCTGCTCGGCCACGCCGAAGTGCGCAACACCTTCCGCGTGCCGGGGGCCGGTATCGTCGCGGGCTGCTACGTCACCGACGGCAAGATCGCCCGCAACGCCATGATCCGCATTGTGCGCGACGGCATCGTCATCGCGGAGGACAAGATCGCGTCCCTCAAACGCTTCAAGGACGACGCCAAGGAAGTGCTGCAGTCGTTTGAATGCGGCGTGGGCCTGGAGAAATTCAACGACATCAAGGAAGGCGACGTGATGGAAGCCTTCCAGATGGAAGAGTACAGAGAGGATTAACGAACAAGTGGGAAATCATAAGATCGATCGGATCAACGAGGACATCCGGCGCGACATGACGGACATTCTCCGCTCGGTCAAGGATTACCGCGTGCAGGGACTCATCACGGTGATCCGTGTCGAGACGGCCAGCGACCTGTCGGTCGCCAAGGTCTATGTCAGCTCGATGGAGGGCGAGGAAAACACGCGCCTGGCTGTCGAAGGGCTCAAATCCGCCTCGGGCTATATCCGCTCGCAGCTGTCCCGGCGGTTGGGGCTGCGCAAGGTGCCGGAGCTGCGCTTTATAGCGGACCACTCTGCGGAATACTCCATCACGGTGGAGAAGATGCTGCGGGAGGTCCTGCCGCCCGAAGAGGATGAGAAGCAGGAATAAACGGAAAGGCCGGCTGCGCGGGGAAGCCTGCACGGCCGGCTCTTGCAATCATGGGCATTGCCCCGCGGCAGGGGCGGCGAAACGGAAAGGATGACAGGAAAATGGAGATCACGCTGGCGCAGGCGGCGGCGCGTCTGCGGCAAATGGAGGACGTCGGCATCCTCGTTCACGAGAATCCCGACGGGGACTGCATCGGCAGCGGCTATGCGCTGCTGCTGGCGCTGCGCGCGCTGGGGAAACGGGCGCGCGTGCTGTGCTCCGACCCGATTCCGGAAAAGTTCCGGCCCTACCTGCCCGAGGAGGGAGAAGCCTTTGAGCCGGCGCATTATGTCAGCGTCGACACGGCGACGCCCGCGCTGCTGGGGAGGTACGGCGATCTGGCCGAAAAGGTGGAGGTCTGCATCGACCATCACCCCTCCAATTCCAGCTATGCCCGCGAGACGGTCGTGCAGCCGGAAGCGGCCGCCGTCTGTGAAATGATCTTTTCCCTGGTCGAGATACTGGGGGTTTCCTGCACGCGGCCGGTCGCGACGTGCCTGTATATCGGGCTGATCACCGACACCGGCTGCTTTCAGTTCAGCAACACCACCGCCCACACCCACCGCGTCGCTGCCGCGCTCATGGAGCAGGGCGTGGATTACGCGACGCTTAATCGCCTGTTCTTCTCCACCAAGAGCCGCGCGCGCCTGCGCATTGAGAAATGCGCGTTGGAAAATCTGGAATTTTTCGAGGGGGACAAGCTCGCGATCACGGCGATCACCCTCGCGATGAAGGCGGCCGCCGGCGCGGACGACGGCGATCTCGAGGGCGTCACCCCGATCCCGCGCCAGATCGAGGGCGTGGAGATCGGCGTCACCCTGCGGGAGAAAGCGCCCGATTCGTGGCGCGTCTCGGTGCGCACCAATTCCATCATCAATGCGGCGGAGGTCTGCGCGCAGTTCGGCGGCGGCGGGCATGTGCGCGCGGCGGGCTGCCGGATGGAAGGGCCGCTGCCGCAGGTTAAGGCTGCGTTGGTCGAGGTTTGCGCGCAGTATCTGCGGCGCTGAGCCGGCAAGCGGACAGGAGGCGTCATGAACGGAATTGTTTGCATCAATAAGCCGCCGGCGTTCACTTCCTTCGACGTGATCGCCAAGGCGCGCGGGATCCTGCGCCTGCGCAAAATGGGCCACGCCGGGACGCTCGACCCGATGGCCACCGGCGTGCTGCCGGTGTTTCTCGGCGGGGCGACGAAGGCCATCGGCCTCATGGAGGATCACGACAAGGAATATGTCGCGACGCTGCGCCTGGGGATGGAGACGGATACGCAGGATGTCTGGGGGACCGTGACGCGCACCGCGCCGCCGGCGGATGAGCGGGCGCTCGAAGCGGTGCTGCCGCGCTTTCGCGGGGAGATCTGGCAGACACCGCCCATGTATTCGGCGGTGCAGGTCGGCGGGCGGCGGCTGTACGACCTCGCGCGCGCGGGGGTTGAGGTGGAGCGCCCGGCCCGAAAAATCGCGGTTTATGCGCTGGAATTGTTGGGGCCGGGCGAGGCCCCTGGGGAATATCGCCTGCGTGTGCGCTGCTCGAAGGGCAGTTACATCCGGACGCTGTGCGCCGATATTGGCGCGGCGCTGGGCTGCGGCGGCGCGATGGCGGCGCTGTGCCGCACGCATTCCTGCGGGTTTTCGCTGTCGGATTGCGTCACGCTCGAGCAGCTGCAGGCGCTGCGGGATACGGGGGCGCCGTTCCCTGTGCTGCCGCTGGCGCGGGCGTTCCCCGATCTGCCGCAGCTGACCGTAACGCGCAAACAGGCCGCGCGGTTTCTGTGCGGCGCGCCGCTTGCGGCGGAGCGGCTCAAGCGGCCGGTCGAGGGCCGCGCGCTGGTGTTCGCGCCCGACGGCACGCTGCTGGGCTTGGGGGAGGCGGCAGAAGAGGCGCTGCGCCCGGTGAAGCTCTTCTGCGCGCGGGAAGAATTTTTAGCCGGGGCAGACGGTACGCAGGCTTGAACGCCTGGCCGGGGCTGAAAAAGGCTGCCTCGCCTGACAGATCCGGCCGGCCCTGTTTTTGCCGTGACAAGAGGCAGGCCCCGGCGGGGCGTTCTTTCCAAAGAAAAATGCAGAAACCGCGTTCGGATATTTTTGACGGAGATTTCCGGCGCGCTGTCCCCCTTGGTCCGGGGACGCTGCCTTCCCATTCCGATTATGAAAGAAAGGAGCGGCGCACGTGAAGATCGTATCTTATGAAGAGGCGCGGCAGTCCCGCCGGGTGCTGGCGCTCGGCGCGTTTGACGGCGTGCATACGGCGCACCGGCAGGTGCTCGAGTGCGCGCGCACACTCGCGGCCCGGCTGGGGGCGACGCCGGGGGTGCTGACGTTTCGCACCGATCCGTCGGATCTGCTGGGCGCGCGGCAGCCGCTCCTGACGGTGGGGGAGGAGAAAGAGGCGCTGCTCGCCGCGGCGGATATGGAGGAGCTGATTTATCTCGCTTTCACCCCTGCGCGCCGCGATCAGAGCGCCGAGGCCTTTCTCTCCGAGCTTGCGGCGCGGCTGACGCCGGCGGGGCTGTGCTGCGGTTATAACTTTCATTTCGGCCGGGCCGCGGCGGGGGACGCCGCTTTGCTCGCCGCTTTCGGCCGGCGGCACGGTATCGAGGTCGTCTGCCAGCCGGAAATCGGCGCAGGGGGCGCGCCGGTCAGCGCGACGGCCATTCGCGCGCTGCTGCGCGCGGGCCGCGTCGAAGAGGCGAACCGGCTGCTGGGCTATGCGTTTTTCCTGCGCGGGCCGGTGATCTCCGGCCGGCATCTGGGGCATGTGCTCGGCACGCCCACCATCAATCAAGCCTTTCCCGCCGGCAAGCTCGTGCCGAAATACGGCGTCTATGCCGCGCAGGCGCAGATCGGGGGAAAGTGGTATCCCGGCGTGGCCAATATCGGCGTCAAGCCGACGGTCGGCAGCGACGCGCCGCTGTGCGAGACGTACATCCTCGATTTTTCCGGCGACCTGTATGGAAAGATGGTGACGGTCCGGTTATTGCATTTCCTGCGGGAAGAGCGGCGGTTCGCGGATCTCGACGAGCTCAAAGCGCAGATCGCAGCGGATGTCGCGGCGGTGCGCGCCGGCAATCTTGAATAAAAACTGAATATTCCGCAAATTAGAGAAATTAAGATTTACAAATACGCAAATCGGTGATAAAATAAACTCGTATATGACCGGTTGCCTGGATTGGGGCGTTTGCCGCGACCGCGGAGACACCGCAGCCCTCTTCTAAGCTTCCCGGTACAATGTAAAAGAGGTGACAAATCATGGAAAAAGAACTCAAGACCAGCATCATTGAAGCCAATGCCATCCATGAGGGCGACACGGGCTCTCCCGAGGTGCAGATCGCGATCCTCACCAAGCGCATCGCAGACCTGACCGAGCATCTGAAGGTGCATAAGAATGACCATCATTCTCACCGCGGCCTGCTCAAGATGGTCGGCCATCGCCGCAATCTGCTCAACTACCTCATGAAGAAGGACATCAACCGTTACCGCGCGATCATCGAAAAACTCGGAATCCGCAAATAACAAGCTGGGGCGGCTTTGTTCAAAGTCGCCCCAAAATTGGTTTATGAGGGGGAAAGCCGGGTTTTTAGCAGTGAATCGGGTGCTGAACCCGCGCGTTTTGCGCCGCAGCCGTTCAGCTTCGGATTTATTGCTAAACCCCAGCGGGAACCCTTGTAATAGAATTTATTTTACAGGAGGTATTCCCATGCAAAAGACGTATACCATGCAGCTGGCCGGCCGTCCGCTGGTCATTGAAATCGGCAAAACCGCGTTCCTCGCCAACGGCGCCTGCCTTGTGCGTTACGGCGACACCGTCATCCATTGCGCCGCGACGGCTTCCGCCCGTCCGCGTGACGGTATCGATTTCCTGCCGCTGAGCGTGGACTTTGAAGAGCGGCTGTATTCCGTCGGCCGGATCCCCGGTTCCTATCTCAAGCGCGAAGGCCGTCCCAGCCAGAAGGCTGTGCTGGCCTCCCGCGTCATCGACCGCCCGATCCGCCCGCTGTTCCCCAAGGATCTGCGCAATGACATCGCGATCAACTGCACTGTGCTGTCAGTGGATCCCGACTGCGCGCCGGACGTGACGGCGATGATCGGCGCGTCCATCGCGCTGTCCATCTCGGACATTCCCTGGAACGGTCCGATCGCCGGCGTAGCCGTGGGTTATGTGGACGGCGAGATCATCATCAACCCGACGCAGGATCAGCGCGCCAAGAGCGATCTTTCGCTCATCGTCTCCGCCACGGAGAAGAAAGTCTGCATGATCGAGGCGGGGGCCAACGAGATCCCCGAGGATATCATGTTCGATGCCATCATGAAAGGCTTCGAGATTGACCGCGAGATCGTCGCGTTCATCAATACCATCGTCGCGGAGGTTGGCAAGGAGAAATTCACCTATCAGTCGATGGAGATGCCTGCCGACATGTTCGACAAGATCAAGGATTACGCTGTCGAAAAGGTCCGCGCCGCCATGGACACCAATGACAAGAACGTCCGCGACGAGCGGCTGGAAGTGGTCTATGCCGACGTCAAGGAGCATTTCGCGGAGGAATATCCCGACAGCGAGCCGCAGATCGAGGAATGCCTGTATAAGCTGCAGAAATTCGTCGTGCGCCGCTGGCTGCTCGACGACGGCAAGCGCGTCGACGGGCGCGGCATCGACGAGATCCGCCCGCTGTCCGCGGAGGTTGGCCTGCTGCCCCGCACGCACGGCTCCGGCCTGTTCTCCAGAGGGCAGACTCAGGTGCTCACCGTCGCGACGCTCGGCACGATCGGCGATTCCCAGCGGCTTGACGGCATCGATGATGAAGAGTCCAAGCGGTATATGCATCACTACAACATGCCGCCTTATTCGGTGGGCGAAGCGCGCGGCGTGCGGTCTCCGGGCCGCCGCGAGATCGGTCACGGCGCGCTGGCCGAGCGGGCGCTCGAGCCGGTCATCCCCGATGAGGAAACTTTCCCCTATGCCATCCGCCTCGTGTCGGAAGTCCTGTCGTCCAACGGCTCGACCTCGCAGGGTTCCATCTGTGGTTCGACGCTGGCGCTCATGGATGCCGGCGTGCCTATCTCGGCGCCGGTCGCAGGCATTTCCTGCGGCCTGATCACCGAGGGAGAGCGCTGGATGACCATGGTGGACATCCAGGGCGTGGAAGATTTCTTCGGCGACATGGACTTCAAGGTTGGCGGTACGCACAAGGGTATCACAGCCATCCAGATGGATCTCAAGATCGACGGCCTGACGCCGGAGATCATCAAAGAAGCGCTGGCCAAGACCAAGAAGGCCAGAGATTATATCATTGACGAAGTCATTCTCAAGTGCATCGACAAGCCGCGTCCGGAGCTGTCGAAGTATGCGCCCAAAATGCTCAGCACGACCATTTCCGTCGACAAGATCAAGGATGTCATCGGCAAGGGCGGCAGCGTGATCCAGAAGATCTGCGCCGAGTGCAACGTCAAGATCGACGTCGAGGAGGACGGCCGCGTCTTCATCGCCGCGATGGACATCGACGAAGGCCGCCGCGCCCTGTCGATCATCGAGACCATCGCTAACGATCCGGAGGTCGGCGCATTCTATAAGGGCCGCGTCACCCGGCTGATGAACTTCGGCGCGTTCGTCGAGATCGCCCCGGGCAAGGAGGGCCTTGTGCATATTTCCAAGCTCGATATCGGCCGCGTCAACAAGGTCGAGGATGTGGTGAGCGTCGGCGACACAGTGCTCGTTAAGGTTACGGATATCGATGACCAGGGCCGCATTAATCTCTCGCGCCGCGACGCGCTCATTGAGGTCGACGGCAAGAAGGCGGAAAATTAAATCCTTTCCAAAGCTGATAAAAGGCGGGGCTTGCAAAGCCCCGCCTTTTTGAATGTGGTCGCAAACTGTTTGAATGCGGCCGCAAATCGAGCGCTTCCTGCAGGGAGACGGGCCCGCGCTATGCACCGGACCCGCCTCTTTATGGCTCGAATCGACGAGAAAATCCCCCATGCAATGGGCGGATCGCTGGCAAATAAAAACAGGTTCCCGCGTTGGCAGGACCCGAAAAAACAACATATATGAAAATATAGGCAATCGCATGATACAGCTCCGCGTAATGGTTCGTATCGCAAAATATGAGGCTGAGCATTTTTGTGTATAGCTCGCTTTGCAGTGCTGCTGCAAGAGGTAGGCCTTTGTAGGCCGGTTCAAATCACCTGGTTCAACGGGGCTTTGTTTGGATTGCATCGTCGCAATGAAGCAGTTTCCCGGATACGGGAGATGAAAATCCAGGAGGCGGGCGAATATACGAAGCGTTCCCCACATCCGGGGGATGAAGTATGGGAGCACCGCAGGCGCGCGGCGAAAGTCACCGAGGCGCAAGGCACGCGAGGCAGCGTCCCAATGCCGCGCCGCCCTTTGCAAGTGGCGGACAGGGCGATAAAAGCCGGCTTATAACCCCATGAAACACAGCTTTCCGCCTCTTTCGGCGCGAGGGGCGCCGCGGAGAAGCGGAATCTTCCGGCCCATGCGGCCAACGCGCTGGGGAGATCCAGAGGCCCTGCCAGCGCAATTCACCTCGGGGCAAAATCCTCCGCGCGCCCCGCCGGCGGCCAAGCCTGCACTTCCGGGACGGCCCGGCAATATCCCCGCGCGGGCCGGCGCGTATCATGTGCTGCTGCGAAAAATGCCGGAGCTCATCTTTCCGCGCGCCCGCCGGCCGCAACAGGACACAAAGCCGTAAATGCGCGCCGGGCCGCCCGTGGGCGAGCCACGTGGGCCGGCGCAGCTTTGCCCTGCGGCGGTTAACGGTCGGGGGACACGCCATGAAATTTTCGGTATTCCGTCGGCAGAATCTGCGCGATCTCCTTGAAGGCTTTGGTGAATTTTCCCTGCGTTTCGTATCCGACCTTCCGCGCGATCATGGCGATGCTGTCGTCGGTTTCCCGCAGCAGCTTCATCGCCTGCCGGACGCGATATTCCTTCATATAGGAGGCGATCGGCAATCCATAGACAGCTTTGAAAACCGCCTTGAGGGAGGAAGTATTGATTAGGTATTTTTTGGAAAGAGCCTCGATGGTGAAGCGTTGATCCAGATGCTGCACCAGAAAATCCCGGATTTCCTTGATCAGCTCCGTCTGCTGGGAAACATACTGTGACAGCCCCGGTGCCCGCTCCGGCTCGAGCTGACTTAAATACAGCAGGATTTCCTGCGCTTTCAGACGGTAATAGGGAACCCGGAGCGCATCCGGCAGCGCGTACAGCGGCGCAAAAATATGCTCTGTCGTCTGGCTGGCGGGGAGGCCGACCGGCGCCGCACCCGCGCTGAATTTCGCGCAGACCGCCTGCACGTCGAAGCCGGCTTCCCGCAGGACTTCGGGGCAGTGCGCCTGCAGTTGCCGGGGATGGACCGTCACGGAAATCCCTTCGTAAAATCCCAGCGGAAGGATCATTTCGGAATCCGCGCAGCGGTCGAGGGTATGCAGGCACACGTCGCCCGCTCCGAGATAAATGGCCGCGCCCCGCATGCTCCAGCCGATGCGGCCCGCGCGGCAATGATCGATTTCCAGCACCGAATCGTCGGCCCGGTGCCGGAACTGCACGCGCTCCGCGAGATATTGGTGGAACGAAACCTCGACGCCGTCAAACACGGCGAAGCGCTCGATGCGGCCCTTTCCATCTGTCAAAACTGTGAGCGGCGCGTCGGGCGCCTGGGTACTGCTCTGCGGCGCGGCATGCCGCCGGATCTCGAAACGCCCCGCCGGGACCGCCTGCAATGCGGCGGCAATGGCTTCCTGTTTTTCCTTCATGGCTCACCTTCTTTTCCGCCGCTTCACGAGGAAGGGCAGGAGATCTCGACCATTTTTTCGATCATGCGGTGCAGCAGCTGC
Organism: Candidatus Tabaqchalia intestinavium; assembly: GCA_904420005.1. Classification (GTDB taxonomy): domain Bacteria; phylum Bacillota; class Clostridia; order Oscillospirales; family CAJFTT01; genus Tabaqchalia; species Tabaqchalia intestinavium. The sequence continues at coordinate 23,173 of CAJFTT010000058.1, forward strand.
GCCTGCTCGGTGTCGGCAGCTTTGTAATAGACCTCTTTGCCGTCTCGGCGGCTGACGATCAGGCCGCTGTTCTTCAGTTGACGCAGATGATGGGAGACGGCGGGGCTGCTCATGCCGACCAGCGAGGAGAGGTTGATGACGCATTCTTCGCAATGACATAGCAGCCAGAAAATCCGGATGCGGCTGCCGTCGCAGAGCTGCTTGAAAATATCGGCAACCGTCTGAAAATCCGATTCTTTGGGCATGCTTTTCAGGTTCTGTTCGATCGGCTGCCCGTGGTCGTGCGGTAAAGCTGTGTTTGGCATGGGCGTGCCCCCTTTCTGATGTATAGTTTACCACAATTTTCGCGGAAATGGTACCCGGCAGATCCGAATCCGGAGCGCCGGTGAGTTAGTTGGTCCAAACGGAACGATTTTTATCCCAAATAGAAGGGCCTTTCGTCCAGGGGTTGACGCGGCGAAGCGATCAGCATATCATAGAACTAAACAATTAAGCAATCTTTGAATTGATAAGAAAAGGGGATTGTATCATGAAAAAGGTATATAAGATCGAAGTAGACTGCGCCAATTGCGCCAACAAAATGGAGGAGGCCGCGCGCAAGACGCCGGGCGTCCAGGCAGCGACCGTCAATTTCATGACGCTCAAGATGAATGTGGAATTTGAGCCGGGACAGGATCCTGCGGCCGTGATGCAGCAGGTTCGCAGGAACTGCAAAAAAGTGGAGGACGACTGCGAGATCTATCTGTAACGGTCGCCCGCCGACCGGCGGGTAGGGAAGGGGATTTGTGCGATGCAGGAGAGAATCGTCGGCGGCCTGCTTGCCGTGATTGTGGTCATGGCGGCCGGGCTGCTCCTATGGGGGCGCAGGGAAGATAGCAACATGACTGGGAAGCAGAAAAAGACGCTGGGGCGGATTTTGACGGCCACTGCGCTGCTGCTCGTTTTGCAGCTTCTGCCGCAGATGGTGTTCGCGCCGCTGGATGCGCTGGCGCCCGGCGCGGGGTATTGGGTGCGCCTGGCGCTCTACCTGGCGGACTACCTCATCATCGGCTACGATATCCTTATCAAAGCGGGCAAGGGGATCCGCAACCGGCAGATTTTTGACGAGAGCTTCCTGATGACCATCGCCACCGTCGGCGCGATTGCCCTGGCGCTTTATGAGCACAGCGGCGACTATACGGAGGCCATCGCGGTTATGCTGTTTTACCAGATCGGCGAATGGTTCCAGAGTTACGCCGTGGGCAAGAGCCGCCGCAGCATCAGCGAGCTGATGGACATCCGCCCCGATTACGCCAATGTGGAGCGGGAGGGCAAGCTGGAGAGGGTCGATCCCGACGAAGTGGACATCGGCAGCGTCATTGTCGTGCAGCCCGGGGAGAAAGTCCCCATCGACGGTGTTGTGGAAGAGGGGGCTTCCAGCCTGAATACCAGCGCCCTGACCGGCGAGAGCCTGCCCCGGGACGTCCGGACCGGCGATGAGGTCATCAGCGGCTGCATCAATATGACAGGCGTTCTCAAGATCCGCACCACCCGCGAGTTCGGTGAATCCACTGTGTCGAAAATCCTCGATCTGGTGGAGAACGCCAGCTCCCGCAAGTCCAAGTCAGAGGATTTCATCTCCAAATTTGCCAGAGTTTATACACCCGCCGTCTGCCTCGCGGCGCTGGCGCTGGCGCTTCTGCCCCCGCTTGTCCGTATGCTGGGGATGGGGCTTGAAGCGCAGTGGGAGCAGTGGATCTACCGTGCGCTGACTTTCCTGGTGATCAGCTGCCCCTGCGCGCTGGTGATCAGCATTCCGCTTTCCTTCTTCGCCGGCATCGGCGGAGCCAGCAGAGCGGGCGTGCTTGTGAAAGGTTCCAATTATCTCGAGACCCTTTCCCAGACGCGGATCGTCGTGTTTGACAAGACCGGAACGCTCACCCAGGGTGTGTTTGAGGTCAACGGCATTCACCACAGCGAGATGGACAACGCCCGCCTGTTAGAATATGCGGCGCTGGTGGAGAGCGCTTCTTCCCATCCGATCAGCAAGAGTCTGCAGCGGGCTTACGGCCGCGAGATCGACCGCAGCCGCGTGACGGATATTCGGGAGCTGAGCGGCAACGGCGTCATGGCCAAGGTGGACGGCGTGGAGGTCGCCGCCGGCAACGACAAGCTCATGGCGCATCTGGGCGTGGAATATATCGACTGCCACAGCGTGGGTACGATCATCCATATGGCCGTCGGCGGGGAATACGCCGGGCACATCGTCATTTCCGACATTGTCAAGCCCCATGCCAAGACGGCCATCGCGGCGCTGAAGGCTGCCGGCGTGCGCAAAACCGTCATGCTCACCGGCGACGCCCGGAAAGTGGCCGAGCAGGTGGCCGGTGAGCTGGGGGTTGACGAGGTGTGCAGCGAGCTTCTGCCCGCCGGGAAGGTGGAAAAGGTGGAGGCACTGCTCCAAGATAAACCGGCGAAAGCCAAGCTCGCCTTCGTTGGCGACGGCATCAACGACGCGCCGGTGCTGCGCCGTGCGGATATCGGCATCGCCATGGGCGCGATGGGTTCCGATGCGGCCATCGAGGCGGCGGATGTGGTGCTGATGGACGATGATCCCATGAAAATCGCCAAAGCCATCCGAATTTCCCGCAAGTGCCTGCGCATTGTCTACCAGAATATCGTGTTCGCCATCGGGATCAAGCTGATCTGCCTGGCGCTCGGCGCGCTGGGCATCGCCGACATGTGGCTGGCGATTTTTGCGGACGTTGGCGTGATGATCCTCGCGGTGCTCAACGCGATCCGGGCGCTGTTTGTCAAAAAGCTGTGAGGGGATTCCCCTGGACAAAATGGAAGCAGGCGCGGCCTCATGCCGCGCCTGCTTCCTTCTGCGGGAGCGGATTCCCGCGCCGTGCAGGAATCCGCTCCCTGGACCGCCGCGGAATTGGGCCTTCCCCGGCGGCTGGAGATGAAGGCGCAGCGGACGTGGGCCGGCGCGCCTCCTGATGCTTTTTATTCGTAATCCGGTTCCTCTTCATGCCGGGGCAGGCGCGCCTCGACCGGGGGCAGGGGCGGACCGCCGCGCTGCGGACGGTCGAGATAATAATAAGCGGTGCTCGAATAATCGTTGGAGAGCTTGTTGCCGCTGCCGTGTTCGATGGAGAACAGCAGGCTCTTGCGGAACCGGATGGGATCCTCGATATGGTAGCGGTAGACGCTGTTTTTGCCCTTCCAGCGCCAGTTTTCGTTGCCGCTGTACAGTGTGATGCCGTGATAGGGCGCGTTGTATTCCTGCGTGGGGCACATCGCGCACAGATACCAGTCCTCTGTGCCTGTGCCGTGGATGGAGGGCGGATACGGTTCGCCGTCGATGAAGATCATGTCGTCCCCTTCGCCGTACCAGTCGTTGCGGTTGCGCTGGAAACAATCGATGTCCAGATGCGCGCCGCAGAACACGCCGTTGCCCTGCGTGCGCAGCACGACGTAATTGTCCTCGCCCGTTACATTGTAAAACCGCGGGTCGTCCTGCACGCGCGTTTCCATCGGGATGTGCTCCTCATGCGCCCAGCCGCGGGTGTTGCTTTCGCGGTTCCACTGCACGTGGAAATAACACTGATCCGCCACGGCGGACACGTCGGGATATTTCTCATAGTCGATGTAGAACCAGTGCCAGTAGGCCTTTTCTCCTTGGTTCTCGACCTCGATGCGCGCCTTTTTCTTGAACGGCATGGCCCACCAACTGTTGAACCCATTGCCGTTCTCCGGGCTCATGCCCAGCGGCGCGGAAATGAAATTCTTGCGGATGCCGTGCCCGATGCCGAAGAAATCGCCGATCGGGCATTCGACAGACGGTTCCTCGCAGTCGTCCCAGAACATGCGCAGGATCACCCGGCGGCAGTAATCCTCCTGTGGGATGCCCATGGTCATCCAGATGTGCTTGATGCAGGCCGGACCCTCGATCTCTGCAAATACGCGGGTTTCTCCCGGCTGGATCTCCCAGAAGTCAAGGTTTCCGCCGCTGTGGTCGTAGCTGGAAACGCGGTGGCTGGTGTAGTCGCGCAGCGTGGGCAGCGCGGCCAGCGCAGACATGCCGATCATTTTGCATTCACTCCTTCTGATTGCGCCGCCCGCTTTGGACCAGCGGCGTCGTTTGGACCGGCCCGTGCCTGAGGCAGGCGCGGCGAATCCGGCTGATGTTAGTATAACATAAAATTTGACTTATGCAATACGCACAAGAAAAATATTTTTACAAGAATAAAACAGTATAGTATGTACAATACAAAAATCGAAATGGTCAAACATTTCGGGAAAATGCGCAAGAAGCACAGAAGCCACGGGGAAGTCCCGCATGGCTTCTGTGCTTCTTGCTTGTGTGCATGTGGACGGCAGGGCTGGAGCCGGCGTTGGAACGCGGGCAGCGAGTGGAAGCCGTTTCCCGGCTTTCACAGGGGATTTACCTGCCGACGCTTTCTTGGTATGCAGCGCCGTTCGTTTTGTCGGCCTGTGCGGGAATTCATCCCTGCAGCCCGCGCGACTGGCGATCCATATCCTCCACCACGATGTCGAAAATCTCTCCCAGCGAGGCGCAATATTCCAGCACGCGCCAGGGCGCGTTTGTGTGATAATGCAGCTTGATGAGCGTCTCGTCCCCGACCGCGAGCAGGCAATCGCCCGGGATGTTCTGCGTGATATAATCGTGAATTTCGTCTTCTGAAAGATTTTCCCCTTCGATGAGCAGCTGTGTGTCGTACTTATATTCCAGCATAGTGCGCTCCTTTCTGATATGCCGGCGTGACGCGAGGTCTTCCGCGCGGCGAATGTTTGCGCGTGATGCGCGTTTTTTATAGCATACCGCACGGCGCGCGGAAAAGCAAGGGGATTTTCTGCACGGCCGCCGATCTGCGGCCGCATTGGAGGAAAAGCTTAAAATCCAGCGGCGTAGGCTGCGTTTGGATCAAAGTAGGAGCTTGCGCGCCGCCAGGGCAGGCAGGCCGCCGGCGTGTATTGCCCCGGAAAAGGGGCATACTAGCAAAGGCGCGTTTGCTGTGCGCGGCGAATTTTTAGGCGCTGGTCGGCTCTGACGCTGATCGCCTTTGGGTTCCGCAGCGTGGGGGCGGCCGTGAAGCGAGCGCTTACGCGCTTTGCGCGTTTTGCTGCTCCGCGGTGCGCGGAGGCGCCGGATCGGTAGGGCCGGGAAAATAGAGCCTGCGCTGACGGGGGAGAAAATCACCGGCTCTCGCGCGGCGGGCGCGTGCACGGACAGAGCCCGCGGCAGCAGGGCAAGAAATCCAGCAGTTTGTTCGCCGACATCGCCGGGTTCGGTCAGGGACGGTGGATCTCTTCGACGGGAAGCACAAAAAACGCCCCGAGTTTCGACAAATTTTCGACTGAATGTAGAATCTGTAGTAGGAGGATTGACATTCACCACAAGATCAGGTATTCTCTAGGTGAATCATATGACTGACGGAAGTGGAAAAAACCACAGGGAAGTATGATTGACATGGAGCCGACCGTCTGGGCAGCAATGCCCTGGCAGTCGGCCTTTTTGCACAAAAGAGCCGGAAGGAGGCGAGCAGAATGCGCGGCAGGATTCATTCGATTGAAACGCTGGGGACCGTGGACGGGCCCGGCGTGCGGGGCGTGGTGTTCCTGCAGGGCTGCGCGCTGCGCTGCCGCTATTGCCACAATCCCGACACCTGGGCGCGCTCGGGCGGAGAAGAGATTGAGGCCGCGGCGCTCGTCGCGCGCCTGGCGCGTTTCCGCAGCTACTATGTTCATTCCGGCGGCGGGGTGACCTTCTCCGGCGGGGAGCCGCTGCTGCAGCCGGCGTTTCTCGCAGAGGCGCTGCGGCTGTGCCGGCAGGCGGGGCTGCACACCTGCCTCGATACGGCGGGCGTGATGGACGAGCCGCAAGAGGCGATGCTCCCGGAGATTCTGCGCCACACCGACCTGGTGCTCTATGACGTCAAGCACCCTGAAGCGCAGGGATACCGGGCGCTCACCGGGCAGCCGATTGCGCCGACCGAACGCTTCGTCGCGGCGGTGCGGCGAGCCGGAGTTCCGATGTGGGTGCGGCATGTGGTGGTGCCGGGCGTGACCGATGGGGCGGATCATCTTGCGCAGCTGCGGGACTATGTCGCCGCGCTGCCCGGGGTGCAGCGGGTCGAGCTGCTGCCTTACCATCTGCTCGGCGCGCATAAGTACGCGTCGTTGGGGCTGCCGGCGCCGCTCGAGGGTGTCCCCGCGATGGATGCCGCGCGCTGCAAGGCGCTGGAGGAGCAGTATTTCTCCGAATGGACGGCGTGAACCGCGCTTGGAAGGCTCCTTTCATGATCCTGCCAATTCCGCGGGGCGGCTGCGCCCTGCGTCATATAAATCCCAGCCCGCCCCGGCGCGGTCCGGCGGCAGGTGCATTCCCGCCTGATCGGCGGAGAAACAAAACAAGGAGGAATCCGCATGAAAATGCAATATCCGCAGTGGGAAGGTTTCGCACAGGGCAACTGGCAGTACGAGATTGACGTGCGCTCCTTCATTGAGAAAAATTACACCCTCTATACCGGGGACGACCAGTTCCTCGCCGGGCCGACCGAAAAGACGCGCGCCGTGTGGGAGAAATGCAGCGCGCTCATTCTCGAAGAGCTGAAAAAAGGCGGCGTGCTGGATGTGGAGACAGACATCATTTCCGGCATCGATAATTTCGCCCCGGGCTATATCGACCGGGACAACGAGGTCATCGTGGGCCTGCAGACTGACGCCCCGCTCAAGCGTATCGTCAACCTTTACGGCGGTATGCGCACGGCCAAAGCTGCGCTTGAGCAATATGGCTACAAGCTCAATCCCGAGGTGGAGCGGCATTTCGCCGAATACCGCAAAACGCATAACCAGGGCGTGTTTGACGCCTATCCCAAGCGCACGCGCATCGCGCGGCATGTCGGCCTGCTCACCGGCTTGCCGGACGCTTACGGCCGCGGCCGCCTGATCGGGGATTACCGCCGGGTGGCGCTGTACGGCATCGACCGGCTGGTAGAAGAGAAAAAGCGCGACCTGGACGCGCTCGACGGCACGATGACGGAGGAGCGCATCCGCCTGCGCGAGGAAGTCTCGGAGCAGATCAGCGCGCTGGGCAAGGTCAAATCCATGGCCGCGCGCTATGGCGTCGACCTTTCTCAGCCGGCGCAGACCGCGCGGGAGGCGGTGCAGTTTCTCTATCTCGCGTATCTTGCCGGCATCAAGGAGAATAACGGCGCGGCGACTTCGATCGGCCGTACCTCGACGTTCCTGGACATCTATATCCAGCGCGACCTTACGCGCGGCCTGCTCGACGAGGCGGGCGCGCAGGAGCTGATCGACCAGTTCATCATCAAGCTGCGCCTGGTGCGGCACTTGCGCACCCCGGAATATAACGAGCTGTTCGGCGGCGACCCGACGTGGGTGACCGAGTCGATCGGCGGCGTGGCGCTCGATGGCCGCCCGCTCGTGACGAAGAATTCCTTCCGTTACCTGCATACGCTCACGAACCTCGGCACCGCGCCCGAGCCCAATCTGACGGTGCTCTGGTCGGAGCGACTGCCGGAGAGCTTCAAGCGCTACTGCGCCAAAATGTCCATCGCGACCGATTCCATCCAATATGAAAACGACGACGTCATGCGCCCGCTTTACGGCGACGATTACGCCATTTCCTGCTGCGTGTCGGCCATGCAGGTGGGCAAGCAGATGCAGTTCTTCGGCGCGCGCTGCAACGTTGCGAAGTCCCTGCTGTACGCTATCAACGGCGGCCAGGACGAGAAGACCGGCGAGCTGGTGGTGCCGGGCATCCCGGCGCTCGAGGGAGACGTGCTCGAGTATGACGCCGTGCGCCGCAATTATGAGCGTGTGCTCGCCTATGCGGCGGAGCTTTACGTCGACACGATGAATATCATCCACTTCATGCATGACAAATACGCCTATGAAGCCAGTCAGATGGCGCTGCATGACACGGCGGTCGAGCGCCTGACGGCTTTCGGCATGGCGGGCCTGTCGGTCGCGGCGGATTCCCTTTCGGCCATCCGGTATGCCCAGGTACGCCCCATTCGCAATGCGGACGGTATCGCCACGGATTTCGAGACGGTGGGCGATTTCCCCAAATACGGCAATGACGACGACCGCGCCGACGACGAGGCGGTCTTCATCGCGCGCAAATTCTCCCAGGAGCTGAAAAAGCATCCGCTCTATCGCGGCGCGAAGCATACGCTCTCCGCCCTGACCATCACCTCCAACGTCATGTACGGCAAAAAGACCGGCACCACGCCGGACGGCCGGCGCGCGGGCGAACCGCTCGCCCCGGGCGCGAACCCCATGCATGGCCGCGACGCGAGCGGCGCGCTGGCTTCGCTCAATTCCGTCGCGAAGATCCCTTATGCCAACGTCTGCCAGGACGGCATCTCCAACACGTTCTCCATCGTGCCGCAGGCGCTGGGCAAGGACGAGGCCGCGCGGGAGGGAAATCTCGTCGCCATCCTCGACGGTTATTTCGCGCAGGGGGCGCACCATCTCAACGTCAACGTGCTCAATCGCGAGACGCTCATCGACGCGATGGAGCACCCGGAGCAGTACCCCACGCTTACCATCCGCGTTTCCGGCTATGCCGTCAATTTCAGCCGCCTGTCGCGCGAGCAGCAGCAGGAGGTCATCATGCGCACCTTCCATGACAGCATCGCGTGAACCCAGCGTTCACGCCTGCCGCAGAAACAAACGCCGCCGCTGCCGGATCCCCGGCAGCGGCGGCGTTTTTGCCGTTTGGCGTGGGAAGAAAAGCGCCCGGCAGCGGCGATAAGGGGGAGAATTGTGGGAGGGACCGAATTGCAGTCCAAACCGCATGAGAATGCCGCGTGTGTTTATTCTGGTTGCCAAGCACCACGTGCGCCTTAACCCGCTGAACGTGCCGGAGTCCTATACCAACCGCAAACTAGGAATTTGCAGCACGCGCCCCAGCGAATGCTAAAATTTATTTTGATTTTTCTCTGAGGGTTTCTGATTTTTTTGTATGTACCATGCAAATACAATTTGAATTTATAGATAATTTATTTACTTTTTTTGTGATTCATTATAATTTAGTGCTATATTTTATAATATAGTTACCGATGAACTGAGAGGAGAGTAAAAAATTATGAAAAAGCTTTATCGGATGCTCCTTTCCCTGACGGCGGCGGCCGCCCTGATGGCAGTCGCCACGGTGGGTGTCAGCGCCGCGAGCGAGACCAACATCGCGCTGAAGGATAATGGCGGCACCGTCACGGCAAGCTCGGAGAAGGAGTCCACCGATACGGAGAAAAACTATGCTTCGGTCGCCGCGGACGGGGATAAGGCTTCTTACTGGCAGTCGGGCGACCCTGATCCGGAGACCGGCAAGAATCAGTGGTTGCAGATTTCTTGGGAGAAGACGCAGTCCATTGACTCGATGGTGGTCTATTGGGGCGGCGGCAAGCCGGCCAACAGCAACGGATCGGATGCAGAAGGCTACGCGAAGGTGGAATATATGGTCGACGGAGAATGGAAAACGCTCGACGCGACCATTACTCGCGCGGGCGAGCTGCCGTATGTCGATACCATCACCTGGGAAGGCGGCGCATTTGAGGCCACGGCTGTGCGCCTGACGTTCGACCAGCTTGCGATGAACGGTCCGTATCAGTGCTATGAATTTGAAGTTTACGGGACGGAAGTGGCTGAGCAGCCCGGCGGAGATACCGAAAATCCTGGTGATACGGAGAATCCCGGAGATACCGAGAATCCTGGTGATACGGAGAACCCTGGAGATACCGAGCAGCCGGATGACGGGAAAGACGACACGCCCAAGACAGGCGTAGAGTTCCCCATTGCGGCGGCTTTCGTTGCGGCTGCTGCTGGTGTGTGCATTGCGATGACTCGGAAAGCGCGCGCGTAATGGAGTCTGGCGCACTTATTTTACAGTGATTTCTTAAAGTGTATAAAAGCCGGGGCAAGAACTGCGGATAGCTGCAGTTCTTGCCCCGGCTTTATACTTCGAGGCTCCGGCTTACCCTCGTTGCGGGTGGATGTGGCCTGCATACGGGCCTTTCAGACGCTTTCGCAGTGAGGCGGAAAGATTGGGGACTTTGACGAGCGTTGTAGATTCGGAACACGTATACGGGCTGAGCCAGAACCGTATGCGCCGTCAGCATATACGGCTTTTGGGTTGCGGCGTGACACGAAAGCCGGTGATAGAAGAGCCAGTGACGCTGTCAACGTAGCCGGGGTACCGGATGCGACAGCGCAGTACAGTGGCTGAGGATAACGTCGCGGAGACAGAAAGAGAAACTTGACTGAGCAATACCGGCTCGGTGAAAAGAGGGCGCCTTGTTGCGAGTGTATGTCGTTGAATAGCAAGGGAATATGGCAGGATTGCTGACGGGCGGGCGCGCTTTTTTGCCATTGTCGGCCGGAATTATGCGCTTATCGCTCGGTCAGATAATCCAGCAGATCGGGGAACCCGCCGTGGGGATAGACGGCGATGTCCCGCTGCTTTTTGTTGATGAGACAGTCGGTCAGCAGGAAAACGTCGATCCCCAGCTCGCGCGCGACCATGTCCTCCTCCACGTCGTTGCCCACCATGAGGCAGCGATCGGGCGAAGCGCCCAATCGGTCGAGGACGTCCCTGTAGTAGGCAGGATTGGGCTTGCAGTGACGAGAATTTTCATAACAGGTGTAGAAGGCGAAATCTTCCAGCGCCAGCCCCGCCCAACGGACGCGGCTTTCGGTAGCCACGGCGGGAAAGATCGGATTGGTCGCGAGAACCAGAGTCCGTTCCTGCTGGCGCAGCGTCTCGACGACGGCTTTCGCCGCAGGGTTGCAGCCGCAGACGGCGGCAGCTTGCTGGAATTCCACGCGGTAATATTCTTCAAAAACCGGCCGGTCGGCCAGAACCTTTTTCCCGAAAATTTCCTCGAACTTTGCCCAGAATGCTTCTTCATTGGTGCGGCTGCCGTCGTTTCGCACCATCGCGGCAGTGCCCGCCCAGATGCCGTCGATGAGCTGCTTGGGGTCGTAGCCGAGCGGCTGGAGCTTTGCGGCCAGCCGGCGAAAATACGCCTGCGTAAAAACCTCCTGATCCATTGGCAGCAGCGTGCCGTCCAGATCAAACAAAATATTTTCGATCAAAAAATCCGCCTCCCGGTGAAATACAGTTTTCATCTTGAAAGTTCCGCGGTCAGTATATCCGATTCCCTGCGAAAAGTCAACGTGTTCCCGCCGCGACGAACCGTGACGCAGGTAAAAAACTGTGGTTGGTCAAGCAGTCACGGAACAACCCTTTTTGTTTCGAGTATTTCTTATGAATTAGTGCGGTTTTACATCAAAAATCGCCGCGAGCGATATATCGCTTGCGGCGACGTGTCAATCGACCATAAAGATGATTGATTTCTGCAATTACAAAAGGACGATTCAAACGCTTAAACTAACTAAGCTTGATATTTTCAGTCGGCGCTCAAGTTTATATATTTGTAATCAGAGTCGTCAACGATTTCCGCTGGCCTTTGGTAGGCTCTTTTAACTTACCGTTTTTCAGAAGCGCTGTGATACAATGTATAAGGAACCAGCCATCAGAATGGAATACAAACTGCAGCTCGTACGATTTTACCTTTTTAAGGTGGGGCGGGACAGATTCCAGTACCGCTTCCGCATAGGGTGCCTTCAGCGCATCCAATTCAGTTTGGTATTTTGCTTTAATACGCTCCCCGATGGCGAGAAGTCTGTTTTGAACCTCTTTACTAGCCAGAACAACGATCTGCCATGAAGATTTGAAACAACCGTCATAATCCCCATTGGTTTTTACATGCCCGCGTTCAGCCAGCCATACATACTCGTCCTTGGAAAGAGGTTCTTTTTTCTCCCTTGCATAGAGAGAAAGTACCCGCCTAGCATCTTCCGAATAGGAAACGCTGTTAAATTCCCTTTGATCTGACCATTCGCTGTCGATCTGCCATAAAATGTGTTCACCGTTTTCGTTCCACATCGGTCCGCACCAGTTTTTCATATACACGTAATTGTCAGGCAAAACCATATGCTCTGGAACCACAGAAGCGTGAAAAATATTGTGTCCACCGTCCGGGCGGATCGTCGCCACTTCTTCAAAAGAAATCCTTTTGTCCACTAGATTTTCTCCGGAGCAGGCAGCGATATAAGGAATCAGGGACCAAAGGAGGAAATTGTGGTCAGCTCTGGGAGACTGAGTCAAGGAAATCGGCTGATCGGTCTGGCCGCACAAGATATCTGGATCATCCAGGATACCGGAAGAAGTCAGTTCATCATACAGATCGTTTGCGAACAACGCGGCAGCGCGTTTATACATATCATTCTGCATAATCAGCAGCTCTGCTGTAGGCTCACTGATAAGAAAGTTCACTATGTACTTGCCCTTTTGTGCTTGGAGAAAGCCATATTCCTCAAGGAATTCCACTTCAGTTTCTACATATACAGGAGAAACTCCTAAATCATCGGCAATCTCATTGACGGTCTTTGCGGTATTGCGCACACAGTAGCAGATGTTCTGGGACAGTGTGGAACGAAGGAACTCGTCTGGGGATTTCGTACCTACGGAACCATTGACCCCATAGGAGTGGAATTGAATTGGGTTAAATTTAAGTTCACTTGGTTTTCTCATCGTATCCATACCTCTTTTCAAATCTTTTTTAGCCTCAAACAAGTGCCATTTGACGGTGCCGACGGGGATTCCCAACTCACGAGCAATGTCCGTCTGCTTGCGATTTTCAAAGTAATATGCAATTACAATCCTTCTTTGCAGCTTGGAAAGGTAAGCGATTTCTGCCTGGAGCCTATGGATAGATTCTGAGTTGTCATCGGCGTCTATTTCAGAATGCGGATCCGCTATCCTCTCTGCAACCTCATCGATGGAAACGCCGACCATGCTTTTGGCTGTGTCGCGATAGTAGTTACTGAGCGTATTATAGGCAACCGTCCAGATGAACTTCCCCATGTCCACAACGTCGTTCTTGATAAGGAGAGCGTGGAACGCTTTAATCGCTATCTCCTGTGACAGATCCTCTGCGTCGTGGATATTTTTGCACCGTTTCAGGGCAAATCCAAATATAGGCTTCAAATATTCCGTTACGATTTTCTCCGTATCTTGTCTGTCCACCAGTTTTTCCTCCTTGAAAGCGCTTTCATTCATATAGACACGAAAATCTCAAAAGGTTGGTATTTGTCATTAATCCAAATCTTGCTTTGAGAAAAAATAACGAGTTTCATTCGAAACTCGTTATTTTCTGCCGATCAACTATAAAAGAGAGATTTTGGCGTTTGGAAAGGTGAAACTGAACTCTTAAACTCGCAAAAAGTTGGTAGCGAGAGCGAACCGCTGTGAAGGTGTTTACAACCGAATCAGTGAGCCGAGCGTGACTTTTTGAGAAAAAGGAGGAGCGGCGTACGTACGCTCTGACTTTTGAAAAAAGTCGGAGCAAGCTATGTATCGCTTGCTCCGACTTGTCTAAGGACTATAAAAAAGATATTTTTTCGATTTTGGCTGATGGAGTTGAACTCTTGCATAAGCGGTTACGCCTGCTCTACATCA